>JBEQAY010000007.1:0-36429 GCA_041640075.1 Candidatus Nanohaloarchaea archaeon
GAATGTAGGAATGAACATGGTAGCTGAAACAAGAATTGATGAGGGTGAGAAACTACCTTTCTGAAAGAAGAAAATTGAAAGCACTGGTAAAGTTCCGAGACCGATCCCAGCGCTTATCTCTCCCAGTAAATTCTTCGCGAAAATATCGGTATACCCTACTACTAGTGTGATGGCACTGATAAAGATACTAGATACGATCCAGGGATCAAACTTAGAACTGAAGAAGGTGAAGATAGGCAGTGACAGTCCCAGTGAAAGCAATGCTACTAAGGCAGCAGATTTATATCCTAAAGTTTCTGATGATAAGACTTCAGATCCACCACTGAAAGGTGTCTTCTCTGTTTCTGCATCAATACCTGATCTGTAGTCCCTAGCTACGTTTAAGCTATTAACAGATATATGAAAAAGTAATAAGGTCAGAAACCCTAGTAAGGAGTGAAAAAGATTGAAGATTCCTTCAAATATTGCCAATGAAGTAGCAGTAAAAGTAAGGAGAACAGATAAAACTAGAAACTTCGCTCTTATGACTTTTGCGTAATCTTTTAGTTTCATTATTCGGTAAAAACTAAACGATATTCTTTTTCCTCAGCAACTTCTTCAACGTGTCCGTGACGTTCGCCTCCATGATTTCTTCGGGGGTCATCCACCGGTAATCTGTAAGCCCGTCCTCCTCGACGTGCTCGGTATCCATATCGACTTCGCCACTGAAATCCTCTACCTCGAAGAGGGTTAATGTCACCTGATCTCCTCTGTCGTCGACACCTGTGAAGAAGTGATACATGCCGACAGGTTCTCCAGGTTCAATTTCCAGAGAGGTCTCACCTCTAACCTCCCGTTTCAAGGCCTCCATCGGTGATTCACCGTACTCAAGTCTTCCGCCGGGCGGTATCCAGATAGTTTCATCACCTAGCTCTGCGCCTACGAAGAGGTATTTCCCATCTTTCTCGATAAGTGCCTTTACTGCGGTGTACATTTTGTCAGCCATGCGTTATTCCCTCCGCAGGAGCATCTCCACTACAAGCTGCAGGATCTCAACGAAAACTCCCATGTATGCGGTGTAGAGGCCGATGCCGTTGAGGAATGGTTTTCCTGGTCTTGTCTTGGTCATGTAGATCTGGTGGATCAGGTAGACTACGAAGCCAAGCAGTGCGAGTCCGAAAGCCAGTATAGTGACCGGTGGACTGAAGCTTCCGATTAGGGAGATCCCCAAGACGCCGAGGAAGATGTAGTTGGCGTATCTGCCCCACTGAGAGAAATCATGATCTGTCCCGAATACTAGGAGCCCGGAGAGAACTGCTATGCCTGTGGTGACTGCTCCTGTGATGAGGAGTGCGACTGCCTGAAGATCGACTGGGAGTAAACCGAGGGCGCCGGCTCCGAAAAGCCCGTAGGCTACCTGTACGAGCGTAGCTCCTCCAACTGCCATCCCGGTGTTTTCAGATCTTATTCCTTTCTTTGCGATCCATACTCCTCCTGTAAGCATGGCTCCGTAGACAATAACTCCTAGAAGGAAGAAACTGCCGAAGAGTAGGTTATTAATCGTGTTTAAAGGTGTGAATGCGAAGATCCACATTACTGCAACGTTCAAAAGTACGAGTCCCGATGCGATTCCGAGGCTCTTCAGCTGTCCTTCTTCAAACATATCCTGTTTTTCCGGCTTGAAGGTTTTAAACTCGCCGGAGGATTCAAAATTCTGCATGGTGAAAAATCTTCTGTGAGAGAAGACGGCAGAAAAGGAAGTTTGATTGTGATAGAGGGTCCTGACGCCTCCGGTAAGGAGACTCAGACCGGCAGGATAGTGGACTGGCTCAGGAGGGAAAACTTCAGCAAGATAAGTTCTGAACAGGAGGAAGATCTGATTGATCGGATGCCTGGGCGTTACCCTTCTGAAGGAGAAAAAGTCAAAGACAGCATCCAGGACGGTGTCTGGAGGCTTTCATTCCCTACATACAGTCAGACTCCTGGAGGACGTGTAGTGGAGGCCTACCTGAACGGTGATTTTGGTGAAAGAGACGAACTTGATGTTGAAACCATTGTGGATATCTATGCAGCCGACAGAAAGCAGTTCAAGGAACTTATAGCTGAATACCTGGACAAAGGAGGGATTATAGTCTGCGACAGGTATAGAGAAGCAAACTTGATCCACCAGCTCGTTGATTTCTCCGGAGAGGAATGGGGGGAGAAATTTGAGTACATAAAGTCTGTTGACGAGGATCTTCCGGATGCGGACCGTGTTTTCTACCTTGATATCTCTCCTGAAGAAGCTGCGAGAAGGATGAGCGACAAGGACAAAGATATACATGAGCTTGACGATGATTATCTTCGTGAATCCAATGCTAACGGAAGTAAGGTCGCGGAACATGAAGGCTGGAGCATCGTTGATGGAGAAAGAGAGATGGGAGAGGTTACATCTGATCTCAAGTCTAAAGTGAGGAAAGTACTGGGCTGACCATAACTGTTAAGTTGCGCTTCACCAGTTAAATTGGTATAGAATGTCCGAAGAAGATTCCATACAGGAGACTAACTCCGGCCTGAAGAAGCGGGGAGACATAAAGGAAGTGGCAAAATTCTCAAAGGAAGTTGAAAATGTATTACAGGATGCAGGGGTAAAAAAGAACTCTATCAAGGAATTCAGGGAATGGAGGCCTAAGGAAGAGGATGATGAAGGAGATATAGCGGAAAAAACAGTTGAAGAAGCATCTATGTCGGAAAAAAGTATAGAGAAGGAGTCAAACGGAGTTAAAGAAGATCTTTCGGAAGCTAAAGAAGCCACGAAGAAAGCAGGGAACAAAGTCAAGAACGGCGATAATCCGGGTAACGAGATCAAAAAGACATCTAAATCCCTATTACGACCTGTACTCTCCGAATCTGTAAAATTTGCCAGAAGTTTCGAGAAAGAGATATACTCCAAACTTATGGTGAAGTTCAATCCTTATTTCTTCGATTCAAAGGATTTCTCAGCTGATCTAAAGTCCAAGAAAGGAGAGTATACCATGGAGGTTAACGTGCCGGATGAAAGCTACAGAAATAAACTGAAGTCGATGATAAGGACCGATTAACTGATGGAGATTGTAACAATTTTTGCTCTTGTCGCAGCAGTCTTTATGGGTATATCTATAGGCGCATCAAGCGTAGCGCCTTCTTTTGCACCAGTAAACTCTTCTGGTAAATCCAGTGTGATGCGTCTTGCGCTGCTTGCTGGATTTTTTGCTTTTGTAGGTTCAGTTGTCCAGGGTCAGAACGTGGCAGAAACAGTCGGGACAGGTATACTTTTCGGCCAGATAACCACTCTGCAGGCTGCGTCTATACTTCTTATAGGGGCAGGACTTGTCATAATAAGTGTCTTAACAGATTATCCGATGCCTACAGCCTTTACAGTAGTTGGAGCAGTTATAGGAAGCGGGATAGGTTTCGGTAATTCACTGAACTTTCTTGAAATCCTGAAGGTGATAGGCTTCTGGGTCGGTACACCTGTTTTTGCATTGGTCGCTGCTTACCTCCTCGCAAGGTTGCTCAGGAGCTTGATTCCCGAGGAAGGTTCTGAAAAAACACTGAACTATCTACTACTTCTTTCAGGTTCCTACGTGGCATACACTGCAGGTGCTGCGTCTGTAGGTCTTGCAGTTGGACCTCTTCAAGGTACAGGTATATCCTCTTTCTCATTACTGTTTCTCGGAGGGGTTTCTATCTTACTGGGAGCCTGGCTGATCTCTCCACGGATTATTAAGGCGGTTGCATATGATTACTCGAATATAGGTCCCAGGCGTTCGGTTGCAGCGCTGGCATCTTCCGGTCTGCTTGCGCAGATAGGTATACAGCTGGGTGCGCCGGTTTCGTTTAACCTGGCGATCGTCGCAGCAGTTATAGGGAGCGGACTGGTTGAAGGTCGTGGGAATGTGGGGAAGAGTAAGACTCTGAGAACTGTTGGAGCATGGATAGGCTCCTTCCTTCTTTCGATAGCCCTGACTGCGTTGATAGGCTTTGGTGTTACGGCTGGTCTCTGAATCTCCGGTAAAAACGTCAGCCTCCTCAACTTTCTGTCTCAGATGTTTTTCAGGTCTTCCCTGACCTTCCTGCATTCTTTCTGGAGGGTTTCAAGTCTATCTACAAGTCTGTTTACTGTCTGAACTTCCTCCTGCTCCAGTTCCCTGACGCCAATACTGTAGCCCTGATGGCTTATCTCCGACATCTCCTCTATGCTTTTATCCCTCTCTTCCTCTACACGGATTTTCAGTTCCTCCAGGTCTCTGATATCCTCTTTAAGTTCTTTCAGCTCTGTTTTCCCTGGTCTGGCTTTTTCTTTTATCTTTTCCAGTTCAGCAGCCGGGTCAGGATCTTCGGGGAGGTTTTCTACTACCTCGTAGATCTGATCAAGCTCTAGATGGTCTTTTTTCTCTATCTTCCGGATTTTTTTCAGGTCTTTCTTGACTCTGCGTTCTATCTGGTGCAGCTTGGATCTGCGCTCTCCTTCCTCCTCAAGATAGTTTTTGAACTCCTGCTGGCCCATTTCCTGATCCACAGCTTCCTTCAGGATATCGTTTACCTTGTCGACCAATTCATGGTAGTGAAAATCCTTGTAATGCTCCAGTTCATCCATGAAACCCCTGATATCACTGATCAGAGGATTTATTTCGTTTTCTATAACCTGGTTGACCTCCTTGATCTCCTGCTGAAGCTCTACAGGTATGTAGTGCCGCAGGACTCCTTTCTTCGTGATTGTGCCGTTTTCCTCCTTGCATTTATTTACTGCTTTTATCTCCTCCTCTATCAGCCAGTCAACCAGGTGAAAATTTTTTGAGTCGTAGAGATCATTTGACTGTATCTTCTCCGCGGCTCTGAGTTTCATGAACTCCACAATCACATAGATATCTTCGGAGGCGCCGCTGTAGTACCGGTTATCGTATCCTGCATATTTTTCCGGACTGTTCTCAAACTTCAGTCCCTCGAGTCTATATTTCGAGCGAATACCCTTCTCGTCAAACCCTGCAGCTTCAAGGTACCGGCTGATGAACTGTGCTGTAGCCTCGTTGAATGCTATGTCTTTTTCAGGGGTGTTTTCTCTGATGTAAGCATGTGAAAACTCGTGGGTGTACGTGTAGAAGAAATCAAGTCTGCTCTGGTTTTTGTAGTGTGCGGTCCTCAGGTTGAACTGCTCCGGAAACTTCTTCAGTTTCTCCAGGAGCTCGGGATCAACCTCCATCTCCTCCTTTTCCAGGTCTTTCTCGATCCTGCTTTCTACCTTGGGAATATCCTCTTTAGGGAAATAGTACATACAGAGTAGGTTCATGCCGTGAATTACCTCTCCACTTGGTTCTGGTGAAACTGCGAATCCTTCAGTCCTGTCGGCTTTCTCCCAGTACTCCATGCTTTCCCTTATCGAGGAGATGACGTTTGCAGTGGAAAGCCTCATAGACTCGTTTCTTCCGCTGTAGACTTCTGCAGGGTTTTCTTTGCCGTTGACGAGGTAGAGATACTGGTAGATCTCTAGGAAAGTTGCTATATCAAAGTAAAAATCTGTATCTGAAGGTGTGAGCTCTTCGTCTATCTCTTCGGCTGCGCTCCTGATGTCTCTGAAGTGTTTCGATGTTCCGATCACCTCTCGGTAGTTGGATATCGAGTCCGGGGTGGTTTCGGGGCTGACCTTCATGGAGAAGATTCTGGCGTCCTCGAGAATATCTTTTTTGTACGAGTCAACGGTCTGAGCCGTCTTCTCGATTGCCTCGATCACACCAAGTTTTTCAGGCATAACAGCGTTCAGTTCTGGAGATTTAATGCGTTTTCTGTGCCCAGATTTTTCGAGATGTCTCCGGTCGATAGACTCTGAAGGTTTTTACTTCTGGCAGATCCATAACTGGATATGCTGAAGCAGAGTGAACTGGAGAAGCTCCGTGAGCGCCTGAAGCAGGAGTTCTCCGGTTACTACGAGAAGTCTGGAGGCAGGAACTACCGTTACCATCACCTGGAATCTACACGCAAGCACGTCCTGAGGATCATGGAGTCTGAAGATGTTTCCAATCTTGACTTCGACGAAGAAGTTGCAGAGGTGGCGGCGCTTTTCCATGACATCGGCAGGAAAGAGGATATAGAGGACGGTGAAATGGATCCGTTTGAAGGCCATGAGGGACATGCCGAGAGAGGTGCCCAGATAGTCCACGAATACACGCAGGATGTGATTGGTAAAAATAAATCGGAGAAGATCAGGAAAGTCGTCGGAAACCATCACTCAGAGCCAGAAACTGTTGAAGGAAAGATTGTCCAGGACGCAGATTTGCTTACAAACTACGGTGTATCCGATCTTTGGAGGATGATACATTTCTCATCTGAAGAGGAAAGAACTATGCAGGAAGCCTTCGAGTACTTCTGGGATACACATGTTCCGCAGTACCTGGAGAAGCTGGTGGAGTTCCACTTTGGAGTTTCAAGGAAGTGGGCCCGTGAACGCCTTATCAGGCATCAGGAAACGGTCCAACAAATGGAAGAAGAGTTCGACGCAGAGGACAGATCAACGTTTTAAGAAGAAAGAAACCTCTTACTACACCATGCTGATCAGGGAATTTAGGTTGATATCTGCACTGAAGATAATGATTGTAGGCACGATAGCAGGAATATCAGCATTCATGTTTGCACCTTTTGTCCTGATGGGGCATCTGACCTCTTTTGCAGCATCTTTTGCAGGAGTAGCGATATCACTCCCTGTACTGCTGTATTTCCTTAAAGTCCCGGAAGCACCCTTCAACTTTGAAGACTACTGGAGTGAAAGAGGCATAGGAGGGACGGTACTGGATTCGGTACTTACTGTGCTTGTCGCCATGGCTCCTGGCATAGTTGTGCTCTATGGTTTACTTAGCTACAGTATCTTTGATCCTGTGCCTGTAGCTTCATCGACTGCAGTTGCAGTATTCACAGGTTACTCTGCATTCCTTTACAGGAACAGAGCATTCTACACTGAAGACAAGATAGATATAGAGCTGTAGAAAAATTTCTCTCTTCTCTATTAAAGCTAAGAATTGAGTGTTTTCAGTTGTTTATATCTGATTTACCTGGTGGTAGAGATCTGATGATGTAATCCAGATCCAGAGACCTCTCCAGGCGGCTCTGTATCTCTTTTGCAAGCGCTGATTTTTTTGTGTGGCCGGGAACCAGTTCTAGTGCGTCTTCACAGTGTTCCTTGACCGCGTCTTCGGGTCCGACCATTGGAACAAATTTTTCTTCCTCTATCTGGTAAGGCCCGATCCAGGCCTCCACGGAAACATTTCTCATGTACTCCCTTTCGCCGCGGATGACGAAAGCTCCTTTCTCAAGGTACTCACCGGATTCAGGGTTCTGTGTTACCTGATCCGGATCTACGTAAAAGGCTGTATCGGCTCCTATACCTGCTTTCCAGGTCTTTGAGAACGTTACTGCTGCCTTTGCTGCTTCCATATATGTGTCCTCTCCAGCCTCCTGTCCGTCCTTAACAACTACGCTGGGTGCGCCGTCAAAGTCTGCATGGAAGTACATGTCATTCGAGTCCATGTGCTTTTTCACGAGCATATCGTTTGTCTGAGCATCTCTTCCTATCAGGACTAGGTAGTCTTCGGATGAGTAGAACCAGCGGTACTTCTCGAACCACTGTTTCTTTCTCTTCTGGGTTTTGTCCTCGAGAACTTCTTCTGTATTGATCTCCTCTTTTTCTAGCTCTTCAAGCTCCGCTTTGGTTTCTTCAAGCGCTTCCTCAGCGCTTTCGATCTTTCTCTCTGATTCCTTGGCTTTATCGTAGTACTGGGAAGCAGTGGCTTCAAGATCCTGGAAAAGATACACTTTGAGATTTTCCTCTCCTATATCCACTGAAATAAATTCTTCCTGTTCATTCAATGTGGAGACACGCTCTGCGTCCTCACTTTCTGCTTCTTCAAGTTTTTCCTCTGTTTCCGCCCAGCTTTCTTCCTCAATACTTTCCTCAATCTGTCGTTTAATCCTGTCAAGCAGACGGTAGTTCTCGTATATTTTCTCTGCTTTCTCCCGGTTCTGCTCTGCAGATTTCTTCAGGCCCTGTATTTTTCTCTCCTGCTGTTCTTTCTGTCTTTCTATGCCTTGCTTCTCCTCCTGGTATGCTTCCTCTTTCTCACGCTTATCCTCTAGAGCCTTCTTCCTGTAGTAGTATTCATCAATGGCTTCAGAGAACTTATCGAACTCCAGAGTCTCACTGTCCGCGTATTTCTCCAGTGGGAAAGGTGAAGCCCTTACAGGTTCCTCTCCGTCCATGTAGAGGACTGGTTCCGGATCCTCGGCGGAGTCAAGCATTTCCTGAATCTCTTCTGAGATCAGTTCTTTCCTCTGCTTGTCAAGGTCCTCTATCTCCGTGGTTTTATTCAGGTTCGCTCTTTTCAGGACTTCCTCTGCATACGTGCCTCCGAAGCTCAGCTTTGATGCTATCTCCCGTACGATTTCTCCTTCTTCGATTACTTCAAAGAAGTCGTCCAGCTCCCGTGGATCGGTCGTGGCTTCAGGGTATTCGTATTCAAGACCTACACGGATCTCCCGGTCTGCCCACTCCTCCTCTCTAAGTGCTCCGATTATCTTTCCATCCTTTGTAAGTATGAAGTTGCCTTTTCCGAAAAGTTCGCAGATCAGTTTTGTATCTCCGCTTTTCAGTTCCAGTATACGGTCGAAACCTCTCTGCTTTATCTCTTCAACGTGGCCCAGATGTTTCCTGAGCTCCATGCAGAAACCTGGCGGCCTTGTCGGGTTATCACGCTTGTATTTTGACAGGAAGATGCGGTCTGTGCCTATAACCAGCCTTTCTTTTCCTTCCCCAGGCACGTAGACTTCAATGGTAAGTTCCTCTCCTCTCTGATAGACTTTCTGCACATGTCCGTCCTCTAACTCTGAGAACTCATTTATCAGGATGGAAAGATCCAGGCTGGTAAGTTCCATGAAAAAAGTTTGAGAGGTGAGTTACAAAAAGCCGCGGTCAAAGCAACGCTCTTGGATGCTGATCCTCTTCCTCTTCAGTGGTTTCCTCATCTTCTTCCGGTTTCTCAGGATCTGCCCTCTGCTTGAACTCGTCCAGGGACTCTATGTCAAAGTAGTCAAGGAAGAAGTCTGTCACATCAAGGATAGCTGTACGTCCATCCTTCTCCTTGTCAACGAAACCACGGTTCACAAGCTCCTTTACGTGCTGGTAGGCTCGGTTACCCCGGATCTCGATAAGATCAGCCTGTTCAAGAGGAGCATTGTAGGCTACCAGGCTCAAGGTTCTCAACTGACCTTCATTAAGGTCCTGATGAGGTGCAAGATGGGATACATGTTCTAGGTGACCCTTCTTAACCTTTAGTTCGTAGCCATTCTCCGTCTCGATAAGCTCAAGGCCTCTGTGGTCTTCATCAAGGTCTTCCTGGTACTCTTCGATTAATTCCTCGATGAAACCCATGCTTCCAAGGTTCAAAATGTCTGATATCTCGTCCTTCTCCACAGGTTCTTCTGCTAGGAAAAGCGCTGACTCCAGTCTTGCCTTTTTTTCTTCCACTCAAAAATCACTTCTGCCTGTTTCTGTTCTTCTGAGGTTTTTAGTTTTCATAGTATCTAGCTAGGCTGTTCTTTTGGTTTTATCTGCAGGTTTCCAAGGAATTCTTCCTGTATAAGGTCTACTTTTTCATCGTTTTCAAGGTTCAGCACGTGCTTGAATTTTTCGATTCTTTCCTGGCTGTCGTCTTCTTCAATTATCTTGGAGAAATCTACGTTCTCCGAAGGCGAGGAAACGAAGTTCTTGATACGTCCGTAAAGTGAGTTCAGTTTGGATTGTAGATCCTCTTCCTCTACCTCGAACTGCTGGTCCATCTCCTGGCGCTGCTGCTCTCTTTCCTCACGTTTCTCCTTAACCTCCATCGCATCTCGCAGGGATTTTTTCAGCTCGTCGAGCTGTACACGTCTCTTCGGCTTCTGCTTCACAGGCATCTCCAGATCAGGGCCGACAACCAGATCAGGTTCATCATCTTCAACCATGTCCTCTTCGATCATCTCCTCTTCCTCGAAGTCCATAGGGTTTTCCTCCTCTGGCTCCTGCTCCTCCTGTTCTTCCAGAGCCATAGCCTGTGTCTTCATGTTAAGAAGTGCTGCCAGAACTCTTACTGCACGTGCAGAAACCTGCAGATCATTCTCCTGCAACTCCTGAATATACTTCCGGTACCTGTCAGCAAGAACAGCGATATCGATGCTTTCGGGATCCATGTCTGAAGTAAGAAACTCCAGAGTCTCCTCCCAGGGCTGCTCCGCCACCATACTCGCGTTGTAATCTTCCATTTAACGGGACCTCTCAAATTATCGTTTCCGGCCCCCTCACCAAATTCCCCCGTACACAACTTTTGATCGCCACTTTATTTAACTTGTCAGGGTTTGGCAACAACCTCGACAACAGTTCCCCAGCTGTTAACCAGATTTATAATGCGGCTTAACCTAAGCTAGAACGTGGCAGAAGAATCGGAATCCCGGGAGGCATATGAGGAAATAACCAAAGATGTATCCAGGGATAGACGTGGTATAGAGGCGAAACTAGCTAAGAAAATGGAGAGGGTTATGGATTACCTCCAGCTGGTCGTTGTCTTCATACTCGTCATACTGTTCGGTATAGCAGTCTACGATCTAGGGCTTGAACTTTATCAGTTAATTATCACAGGGCAGTTTTACGATCCTATAAGCCTGATTGGGATATTGGAGACGGCTTTGCTACTATTCCTGATAGTTGAGGTATTTAGGACGTCAGTAGCTCACTTAGAAGGGTTAAAGGTACTGCCTCTAGTTGTTGATGTTGCTATAATAGGTATAGTCAGAAGTATAATCACGTTCAGGTTAAGTGATTTCCAGAACATGAATGAAGCAGTTCTGGCATCAATTGCCTACGCTATCATACTTTCAGTGCTGATAGCTTCATTCTATATTGTTCATAAGCAGCAGAGAAAGGCTCCTGAAAAGCATTACCGAAAGGGAGATGATTGATGGAGTCTAAACTCCACGGGAAGATTTCAAGGAAGCTAGACAAGTATGAAAATTTTTTAGAGCTTATTTTCGCAGCTCTTTTGGTCCTATCATTTGTTATGGTGGTTATTGCCATAGTTACGGATATGTTGGATTTTTCTCAAAAATCACAGTTCTATTCTTCTAGAGCAGTAGTTGTCTTCATGGCTTCATTTCTTTCATTAAAGCTGCTAGGAGACGCCTTCAATCTATCAGTAATTAACTTTACTGAAAGAAAAAGGATGAGAACTATATTTACAATAGCTTTGGTCGGCACAATGACTAACATCCTCGTTAACACCAGGTTATCGAAGAATATAATTGGCTCAATGAATGGTGTCTCGGCTTATGGTCTCCTGCTAGTTATCACAGGTATAGGGTTCTTTGTGGTAGATAGATACGGCTTCTCAGACATCTAGTTCGATACTTCTCATCTTCGTAACGCCGTCTTTCATAGTCACTCCGTAAGCCCTTTCGGCGTGTCTAACTGTGATATCGTTGTGAGAGATAACTATGAACTGGTTGCCCTCAGAGTAATCCTTCAGGATCTCTGAAAGCCTCTTGGAGTTTTGCTTGTCCAGTGCTGCGTCGATCTCGTCCATGATGTAGAAAGGTGCTTCCCTCTGCTCCAGGATTGCAAAGACGAATGCGATAGCAGTCATAGTTTTCTCTCCGCCTGAAAGCGCGTCAATGATGTGCGGATCCTTTCCCGGAGGTGCTGCCCTGATCTTCAAACCTTTCTCGATATCGTCGTCTTCAAGAACAAGTTCTCCTTCACCGCCGTCGAAAAGCTCGGTGAATATGTCTGAGAAATCGCTGTTGACTTCGTTCAGGGTGTCCATGAATCTTTCCCGCTTCTTCTGATCGATTTCCTCTATTAGATCCTCGATCTCGAGTTTTTCCTGCCGGATCTCGGAGACTTTCTCCTTGAATTCGTCGAACTCCTCTTTTTTCTCCTTGTACTCCTCGATAGCCCGCATGTTGACAGGCCCCATAGAGTTCTGCTTCTTCAGAACCTTCCGCTTCTTCGTCTTCAGGTCTTCTGGCGTTGAATCAAGGCCGATAAGCTCGTCTTCGTCAAAGTCATATTCCTCCAGGTCTTCTTTCACGTTTTCAAGCTCTGCCTTGGCTTTCGCTTTCTTGCTTCCAACTTCATCAATTTTAGACTTCAGCTTCTCTTTCTCTGTATAGTATTCCTGGCGCTCTTCACGTAACTCATCCATCTGTTCCCGGATCTCCTTCTTTTCCTCCCTGAGCTCGTCGTCTGTCTGCTGCTCGTCTTCTTTACGCTCCTTCATCTTCTTGAGCTCGGCGATATCCTTCTGCAACTCCTCGATCTTCTCCTCAACCTCTTTCTTCTCCTTCCTCTTTTTATCAGGGTTCAGGTTGTTCGAGAGGTTGTTCTGCTTACTGCTTCCTCTGGATTTTTTCTTTCCTCCACGCATAGCCCCTCCACGGCTCATGACATCTCCATCCAGGGTAACTACACGGACACCGTCAACATCCTTCACGGAGTCCAGGTCTTCGGCGATCAACGTGTCTGAGAAGACATTGTTTATAGCTTTGTCATACTTATCATCGTACTCGATCAGGTTCGACGCGTAATCGATCACACCTTTCTTCTTCAAAGCCATCTGGCTCTTGGCAGACTTGCTTCTGTCCTTGATCTTGTCAAGCGGAAGCATGCGCGCACGTCCGATATTCTCCCGTTTCAGGTAGTTAATTGCATCTACAGCAGTCTGCTTGTCCTCCACCACTACGTCGTTCATGTGGCCTCCAGCAGCGGTCTCAACAGCCACTGCAAACCTGTCTTCTGTAGAGATCAAGTCTTGGAACGCACCTTCGATTTTTTCATTATCTAGGGAGAGCACGGCGTCAACAGCCTTTGAACCGGTGTTGCCACGGTTCTGCATCTTTTCAAGCTCTTCTATAGTATCCTCTAGATCCTGGAGCTTGTCGCGTTTGTTCTCTATCTCCCCGCGCTTTTTTTCTATACGGTTTTCCAGGTGCTGTACGTCTGTATCTCCCTGGCTCTGCTCCTCTTCTATCTCCTCGATTCTCTCTTTCTTTTCATCTATTTCATCGTCGATTCCCTCAAGCTCTTCCTCAAGCTCTTCAACTCTTTCCTCTCTTTCCGCTGTATCAGTATTTATATTTGCCAGTCTGTTAGACAGCGCCCGCTTTCTGACTTCCAGTATGGATGCCTCAATTTTCTTCTTCCGATCCTCAAGCTCCCTGTACTTGAGTGCTATCTCCTTTTCTTCCTTAAGTTTGTCCAAGTATTCCTTCTTTTCTTCCAGCAGTATCTGCTGTTCGTTAAGTTTTTCTTGAACTTCTTCAAGCTCTTCCTCGGCTTCGTCCTTTTTTTCATCGAACTCCTGAACCCCTGAAAGCTCATCTATAACTTTTCGTCTTTCTCTGTCGCTCTGTTCCACGATCTCGGTAACTTTTCCCTGCCTCACGAAGTGGTAGCCTTCTGGGTCAATGTTTGCCTTGTCAGCCACTCTCTCAAGGAAGGAACGCTTGCAGTTGGTGCCCATGAACTTGTACATAGAGGATCCGGCCCGCGTAACCTTTCTTCCCAGCGTTATCTCATCGGACTCCTCTTCATCCTTCTCTTCAAGAAACTCGTCAAAAAGACCGTCAGTATTATCCAGATGAACGGTACAGTGGGCGTGATCCGCTGCTTTCCTGGAATCTCCGCCGTTAAAGATCAGTTGCTCCAGCTTCTCAGCTCGAAGCCGGGAAGAACGCCTTCCAAACACGAAACTCAACGCATCGAGAATATTTGACTTCCCGTTGCCGTTTTCACCGACTATAGCCGTCAATCCTTCATAGAACGGTATGGAGGTCCTGCGCTGGAATGACTTGAAGCCTTTACAGCTCACCTTGTTAATCTTGGTCGAACCGGTGATCTCTTGATCTTCCTGCTGTTCCTGCTCAAGTTCTTGTTCAGGCATGTACAAACAAATTAACGTGTAACAGGTTAAAAAACACAGGGAACCAATTTTTCACCACTGCCAGGTGTCTCAAAACATGGAAAAAGCATTCATCTTCCACGGAACAGGAGCCGGAAAGTACGACCACTGGTTCCCGGAAATAGCCAGTAAACTTGAGGAGAAAGGAGTCAAGGTATGTAGACCAGAGTTTCCGACACCTGAAGCCCAGAACCTCCAGAACTGGATGAAAGTTCTGGAAAAACAAGAGCTCGAGATCGATGAAAACACTGTACTCATCGGCCACAGCACCGGAGCTGTATTCATACTCAGCGTACTCGAGAAAATCGATACAGAAATAGAAGCCGCGTTCCTGATCTCAGGATTCAAAGGAAAACTCCACGACGAAAGGTTCGATCCTCTCAACGAAACCTTCGCGGAAAAAGACTTCAACTTCGAGAAAATCAAAAACTCGGCTGAAGAATTCTACCTATTCCACTCTGAATCAGATCCCTACGTCCCGCTTGAAAAAGCCGCAGAACTCGCGCCAAAACTCGACGCAAATCTCGAACTCGTAGCGGACGCAGGGCACTTCAACACGGAGTCAGGTTACACAGACTTCCCGGAACTCTGGCAAAAACTTGAGAAGTTTCTGTAGGAATTTTTCTTGAAGAAAAAGAAAAGTAGAAAATGTGGAGAGTTTTTTACGGCGTCAGCCTGTCAGGTGTCCTTGGGAACAGGATGCTCTCCTTGACGTTGTCCAGGTCTGCGACCTGTTTGACCAGTCTGTCGATTCCCAGTCCGTATCCGCCGTGCGGTGGCATTCCGAACTTGAAGGATTCGAGGTAGAAGCTGATGTCTTCCGGGTCGATTCCTTCTTCCTCGACTGCGTTCATGAGCCGGTCCATGTCGTGTTCTCTCTGGCCTCCTGATGCTAGCTCTAGTCCTTTGTAGATCATGTCGAATCTTCTGGACTGGTATTCGTCGCCTTCACGTGCCTCCATGTAGTAGAACTTCTCCTGTGGGTATCCGATCACGAAGAATGCTGGGTGGCCTTTTTCCTCAAAATATTCGCCTAGAAGCTGTTCGCCCTCTGTGTCAAGGTCGTGAGGATCTTCCGGTACATGGTTGTACTCTTCTTTCAGGATGTCACGTGCTTCCTCGAACTTGATACGTGGGAAATCCTCTTCAGGAACTTCCAGGTCGATGTCAAGCTCTTCAAGGTCGTCTGCAGCTCTTTTCTTGGTCTCTTCCAGTGTGTATCTGAGTGAGTTCTCCAGTACGTCCATGACGTCGTGCTGATCTTCGATGAATGCCAGTTCTACGTCGAACATGGAGATCTCGGAGATGTGTCGGCTGGTTGCGAACTCTTCTGCCCTGAATGCTTTCCCTGTCTCGTATACTTTGTCGAATCCGGCTGCCATCAGCATCTGCTTGTAGAGCTGTGGACTCTGTGACAGGAATGCCTCTTCATCGTAGAAGATTACCGGGAAGAGCTCTGCTCCTCCTTCTGCTCCCATCTTTGCGATTGTAGGTGTCTGGATATTGATGTATCCTTCCTTGTCGAACCATTCCTCCATAGACTCCATGAGGTGGCTTCGCAGTGAGAAGATGGCGTGCACCTCCGGCTGCCTGAGGTCCATGAACCTGTTGTCCAGCCTTGTGGACAGATCGGAGTCTATGTTCTTTGAGACATCCATAGGGAGAGGTGACTCTGCTGTTGAAAGTATTTCCAGGCTTTCAGGTTTTATCTCCCGATCTCCTGGTGCCTGGTCGTTTTCCTCGACTTTTCCTGTTACGTGGATTATGTCTTCTTTACCGATTTCCTGTGCTTTTTCGAAGAGTTCTTCATCGTCGTCTTCCTTGAATGTTGCCTGTATCTGGCCTTCTCTGTCTCTGATTACGACGAAAGTAAGTCCTCCCAGATCCCGGATTTCGTGAGCCCATCCGGAGACTGAGACGGTCTCTCCGTCGTCATCTGCTGTAATCTGGTCTGAGTATTTTCGATCAATCATTTTTGGTTCACAGCAAGTTTTCCGATAGACAAGTTTTTATTTCTCATCGCCTACACCAGTGCAGCGATAAGACCACAGAGAAAACCTACTACCGCTCCCTGAACAACCTGATCACGTGAATGCTGGTCCAGTTCAACACGGCTCCAGCCCACAGGAACAGCCAGAACTACACAGAGAACGCTGATTAGAGGCACAGTGTTCAGGAAACCTCCTGCGACAAAACCAAGGGTCCCGGTATGTACACTCACTTTTCTAAAACTGTTCACCAGGCCGAAAACCAGGACGGCACCGACGGCGAAATAACCAAGATTAACCACAGCAGCAGGTGCGCCCAGAAAAATACTCAAAGCCAGTCCAAAGGTTAGAGAAGCAGCACCGACGATGTAAGATTTCTTTCTCTGCTCTCTTGAAACCACGTCAAACCCTCTTTCACCTGTCCTCCAGGCAACTGCTGCTGTCGGAACCATGGCGGATAGTATCCACAAGAAGATCCAGCTACCGGACTCAAAAATATTCAGACCGTTGAAAAACAGTATCAGGACTCCTGATACAGGCAGTACTGTTAACGGATGAAAAATTTTGGAGGGAAGAGCCTCGTAATCCACTGTGTAAAATTTACCTTTAGTCCGCTTTAATCTCTGCGGTTTGATCACATTTTTATCAGTCACAGGCGTTTACCTAGATATGAAACTCAACGGCGAACAACTCAAAGAAGCGGTCGAAAACGGCTTGATAGAGGACTACATTGACCTGGAAACCCAGTTAACACCTAACGGCTTCGACTTTACAGCAGCAGAGATCCACAGGTTCAAGCATTCCGGTAAACTGGATTTCTCCAACTCTGAAAGAGAGATCCCGGAAACTGAGAAAGTAGAGCCTGTAAAAAAAGATGAAGAAGATGAATACGCCTGGTGGCATCTTGAACCAGGAGCTTACAAGATCAGGACAAACGAGATAGTTGATCTACCTGAGGATGTTATCGCATTCGCCTATCCAAGGAGCTCACTGTTGAGGATGGGTTGCACGATCGAGAACGGTGTTTGGGATGCTGGTTTCCGGGGCAAGAGCGAGTTTATGCTTGTGGTCGAAAACAATGATGGGGTTGAAATCAAGGAGAACGCCCGCGTCAACCATATAGTATTTGAAAAGATTAGGGAGACAGAGGGTTATCAGGGTAGATATCAGGAGTAGTTTTCGACTAATTTTCCTGGCTATGATGAGAGAAGACATCGTCTGAACGCTGAAAGGCGGATGATGAGAGACGAACACCTCTGAGCCGATACTTTTCATAGAAAATTCTCGTTATTTTTAATAGGGGCCAGAACAATTGAACTATATGGCATCTGAAGATGATCAACTTTACGTCAGAATTAACAAGCAGGATGAAATGCTTGACGGTCTTGAGAACCTGGAAAATATAGTCAGTAATATTAATGAAGCAAAGGAAATTCTAAAACAGGTCAGACAGGTAAAGGTCACAGCCATCGATACTATCTCCTCTAATATCCAGAAACTTAATGAGAACTTGGAAGACTTCCAGATGGCGATGCCAGAGGTGGAAGGAGAACCAGCACCACAGACTGAGATGATGGATAGTAGTGTAGAGGAGGTCCAACCTGAAAGCTCTGTCAACGAGATCCATGAAGAACTCGAAGACCTGCAAGATGAACTGGAGAAACTAGGCGGAAGCTAGGATACTCCTAAGGACTTCTTCGTAATTTTTCTCTGACTAAATTAACTGACTAAATTAAAGTAGGGTTGGATACCTATTTTGAAGCTAGTTTTTCTATCTGAAAGGAATATATGCCGGGACGGAGATTTGAACTCCGGAACCCCTACGGGAACGGATATCTTAACACAGCTTTCTTGAAACGAAAGCTGTTAGAGCACTCCTCCTAAGCGAAAGTGCGGCTCGAAAACTTCTTCGGAAGTTTTCTTAGTCCTCATCCGCTAAAGCGGACCTTGAGGTTCTTAAGTCCGTCGCCTTTGACCACTTGGCTATCCCGGCAATTGCTTACGCTCAATTGGGATGCAATAAGCCATATAATTTATGGCTTCCGGGCTTGCCATCTGTTTGGCTACCCCGGCGTAAATCCTATTAATGATTTTTACCACTATCTTTTTGGTTCAAACGGTATTTGTCCCTGAAGCATATGAGACAAAATCCATGGACATGTTATAGGAGGGAAGTTAAGTCAGTTCTAGAAAGTACGGCTTTTCCTCATCTGAGTTCTCTCAGGATCAGGCTTCTCAATTTCATAAGCATCATCCTTAATCTCTGCATACTTTCCACAGTCAGGACACCGAAGATATCCTGGATGTTCGCCACCTACAGATTCTTCATAACCGCAGACGCATTCGGCCGTTGGATCAACTTCCTCAACCTTCAGATTGATGTGCTCAAGAATTGTGCCGTATGTGAAATAATTGAAAAGTTTCTCGAACCGTTCAGCTTCACAGATATTCCTGTTAATCTTGATATGAGCTTCTCCATTAGTAGAGACCTTTGATAGATCCTGCATTACACTTATCAGTACATTTCCCAGTTTCTCCATCTTCTCTTTTTTCACCTTGTGTCTAGTTCTTCAGATATACTCATGGCTCTACTAGATGTTCAATATATGTGGACCCTCTTTAATAAAGATTTTTTGGACTGGTAGACGTCTTCAAAACCAGATACAGGAAAGTTTTTGAACAACTTAAAAAACCTTTAGCAGTCTTAAAACTCTTTTTGAGTAAAATAAGAGTTTTTAAACTCCTAGAAGCATCTATAGTTTTTTCTAAAAGATTTTTGACTGAACAAGTAGTCTGGCCTTATACACTTGGGTCTCCAAGGAAGTTTTTATCTTTGGGATTGCACTGTTCTTATCTTCTGTAAAACCTTATACCAGAGCTTAATCTCCAAATAACTTTTGAGAAAATTTAGAGAGGTCGGAAAATCAGAGGTTAGAAGATTTTCTAGAAAGTCTCCGTCTCCAGCTAATTTAGAATTAGCGGGTCCGAAAATCAAGATTTTCTCAGCCCAAGAAAATTTCAGAGAAATTTTAGCGGGGCGTGGATTTGAACCACGGACCTCCGGGTTATGAGCCCGACGAGCACTCCTGGCTGCTCCACCCCGCTATCTTTTCGGTAGAACCTGTAACTAGAAATCAGTCTGTGAGTTTTTTAAACCATAACGTGTTCTGGTATTTTTCATTGGGTTTATACCTGTGTTGACTAAATCTTTGAGTTATGACCAAGGTTTTGGGGATTGATGAAGCTGGGAGAGGTCCTGTTATCGGAAGTATGTTTATAGGAGGATTCCTGGTTGACGAAGAGGATACGGCTGAGCTTGAAGCGCTCGGGGTTAAAGACTCCAAGAAACTTTCTGATATGAAAAGAGAGGATATACGAAGTAAACTAGGAGCTGTAGGGGATATATTCATAGAGGAATTCACGGCTTCGTCTATTGATAACATGATGGACGTTATGACCATAAACGAGATCGAGTTAAAGGGTTTTGCAGATGTTATAGACAGAGCTGAGCCAGATAAGGTTATAATGGATCTTCCGGAACCTGATGCAGAGAGATTTATCGGTAAAGTCAAAGATTTGATGGATATCGATCATCACGAGGTAGAGTTCGTTGCTGAGCACGGAGCTGACGACAAGTACCCTGTTGTTTCTGCTGCGTCGATTATAGCAAAGAGCGCACGCGAGTCACATATAGAGGATCTTCATTCGAAGTACGGCTATGATTTTGCCTCAGGATATCCGCATGACAAGCCGACTATAGAATTTATAGAAAGATACATTGAACAGGAGGGAGAACTTCCTTCAGAGACCAGGAAAAGCTGGAGCACTGCTCAAAGGCTTATGAAGCAGAGTAAGCAGAACTCTCTAGGCGATTTTTGATAAATTCTTATTATTTGGGCCTTAAGACACAACTATGCACTTTGACATGGCAATGGAAAGAGGTGAGTACGGTGCTGGAGAGGGAGAGTTTTTCCGGGTGGAAGCTGTATCTGAAGATCTAGATGTTATATTCCATAGTGCTAAAGAAGGAAGCTACGATTTCTTCGCGAGGAGGCCTGTCGACATGAGTAATGATGATTTTCTTGAGGAAGTTTACGATGATCCGGAGGTCTATCCCAGCTCTGAGGTCACTGTGTGCCCGGATTTCCCGATTAGTGAGGGACCTTACCAGAATGTACCTCTGACGTTTTACGCAGCCAGAACCAGAGAGGAAAGGAACTCAGATGCTATAGTAGAGGTTTCACTAGATGAAAATATTTCCGATGAAAAAATGAGATGGGTCAATCTTGAGCAAGATCCTGCTATTGACGAACCTTCATACAGCGGAGAAATCTGGTACATCGGACCGGAACCAGACTTGGAGACTATCACAAGATACTTCTCGCAAGAACCTCTTCAGGAACAGGAAGCAGAGCAGCTTACCGGTGAGATGACTCAGGTACTGGAAGAATGCGGTCCAGATTTTTGAATCGTTCGGATTTCTCATACAGCTAAAAAACTTCGCCATAAATCCTTCAATATCATGACTGATAAACCTGAAGGAGTATTTGTGGACAGCAGAGTGCTGGTGAGAGATGAGGAGGACGCTGAAGAAGTTTTCAGCGAGCATTATTACGGCAAGTATAACGAAGATGTCTTGGAGCTCTCACTGGTTGAAGCATACCATTTGATGGACAGAGATCTCCTGAAGGTGAAAGAAGAAGGTAGTGAAATCAGTGAGGAAGAAGCTTTGGAAATTTTCGCTAATGAGGACTCCGAGTTCTATCACAAGCTTCAGGCTTACTCAGATCTCAGGGAGAGAGGTTTTATAGTTAAAACAGGATTCAAGTTTGGAGCTCATTTCCGTGTATACCCTAGAGGTGTTAACCCTTATGAAGAAGGCCCAAAAAAGCAGGAACAGCATACCAAGTGGGTTGTCCATGCAGTACCAGAGGATGAGGAGTTAAGTTTCTCTGAGATGTCTCGTGCAGTCCGGCTGGCGCAGAACATCCGTGCTACAATGCTCTGGGCTGTAGTTGATTCTGAATCAGGGGTTACGTACTACGAGGTCGAGAGAAAAACTCCTTAAGAAAAATTCCGTATACTGGAAAAGTTTCTGGAATTTTACTGGAATATACTTACTCTAGCTCTTCCGCCGTGTTTTTCTCTTAGTTTCTTGCCGATGAAGATACCGGCTGCAAGTCCTGCCAGGTGTGCGGAGCTTGCGAATCCTCCGATAACAGGAAGTGTTGTGCCTGCCATCTTGGCGAGTAGGTTGACTGTTTCCAGAGCACCAAAGAATTTCACAGCAGTCTGAATCTTCATAGGGATAACAAAGTAGAGCAGTACTTCCGAGTCGGGGTAGAGCATTGCTACGGCTCCTACTGCTGCGACAACTGCTCCTGAGGCACCTACTGCTGGGCTAAGTGTCGGAAGTCCTGATATGGCGGCGCCGTGAAGCAGGTAGAGCAGGTTGCTGAAGACTATGTAGGCTATGCTTGCGATTAGGCCTGTCCCGATGTAGAACTTGAGGAAATCCCGGCTTCCGATGCTTTTCTCAAGTGCTGCTCCGAAGAAGTACAGTGTCACCATGTTTGCGAAAAGATGGATCATACTGCCGTGTGCAAGCATCACGGTCAGGATTCCCCATGGCTGGTTGAGCAGGGTTGGTTCGTACCCCAGTACTCCAGCGGCCATGTCATGTAGGGGAAGGTTTGCACCTATTGCCGAAGCTGTTTCCACGTTCGGGAACAGCATCATGCTGTACTTGAAGACAGGGACCATTTCGCCGACGAAGAACAGTAGAGATGTTACAAGTATTATTGAAAGAGTATAGTTGTTTTTCAGCGTGTATTTGATGTCTGAAAGTAGGCCGGGAGTTGATTTAGTGCTCGTAGTTGTTTCGCTTTTGATATCTCTGTCTTTGAACCATTTCTCGCTCTGCTGTGAACTTGATTCTTCTGTTTCCTGCTTCTCATCCGGCATATACTCCTCTTTTTTACCGGATTCCAGTCCTTCACAGTCATGGTTCTCCGGTAACCGGTGTTCTGAACAGAATTTTTCACCGCAGTAGTGGCAGGTAAAGCTCATCGTCTGCTTGCCACACTCGGAGCACTTGGCCATGAATCAGCTTTGCCATGTAGCTTTTTATCAATCTTCGTACAGTAGCTCCTCAGCAGCACCGGTCATATCGCCGTCGAAAGAGTCGTGCCAGTTCTCCGCATAACCTACAGGATCGTAGAAACGGCTTTTGCTGTTATAAGTGTCTTCATAGGCCTGTGCAAACTCTACTGCGTTACTGTAATCATCGAAAAGATGTTCAACTTCACCTGCGGTCTCAAGGACCTCGTCAGAATGCCTTCTATTTACTAGATTCTGCTCAAGCTCTTCTATCTCATCAATAGCTGACATGCAATACAGAACGTTTAGACGAGCCTAAAAATAAAAATATGGAGAGGGATTTTCAGGAAAGATGTTCAGCAAGCTCCTCGATACTGACTCTTTCCTGTTCCGTTGAGTCGCGGTCACGTACAGTGACGGTCTCCGGTTCATCCTCAAGTGTCTCGTAGTCTACAGTTACGCAGACAGGTGTTCCTACCTCGTCCTGGCGTCTGTAACGTCGACCGATGTTCCCTGTGTCGTCGTACTTGACCGAGAATCCTTCGTCCCGCAAAAGATCTGCGACCTCTCGGGCTTTCTCACCTAGGCCCTCCTTATCCATCAAAGGGAAGACGGCAACTTCTGTAGGAGCCACTTCCTCGTTCAGATGCATCACTGTTCTCTCCTCACCGTCCACCTCGTCCTCATCGTAGGAATGTGCCAGGACGGTGTAAACCATCCTATCGATACCGAACGAAGGTTCCACAACATGAGGAAGAATATGCTCTCCATTCTTCTCTATCTCTTTCTCCTCAAAGTTGCATTTATCGGAAGGAACTGAGAAAGTCTCTCCTTCAACCTCCACTAAAATCTTGTCTGCTTCAAAGGCTTCAGGTTCTTCCTCAGCAAGCTCTTCAAGTTTTTCCGCGATCTTACCTGCTTTATCACCAAACTCCGGACCCAGGTAACCCATATCAGGACTGACGGTATTTTTCTCTACAGTCTTTGGCTCATCGTACTCCTTGAATATTGTGTAATCTTCTCTGGAGTACTCATCGTGTTTTGAGAGATCGTAACAGCCTCTGTACGCGAAACCAGTGATTTCGATCCAGTCGCCGTCAACCTGGCTTTCTGCGTCCCAGCAATCCGAAGCGTAGTGGGAAAGTTCATCGTTCTGATGCTGTCGGAACCGGAAACGCTCCATATCCACACCGACGGATTCATACCACTGCTTGGCGATACCCAGATAGTAAGCGATCCACTCGGACTCTACAATATCTTCCTCAACAGATTCCCTTACAGTCATTCTCTGAACACTTCCATCCTCTTTGCTCTGCTCTTCACGGCTGTAAAGCTTCAGCTCGACATCCTCAACATTCTCGATAGGAGGTTCGTCTTCTTCCGGATCGATGAAGTGCTCAAGTTCGGCCTGAGTCAGTTCTCGCACACGGACAAGGCCTTTTCTGGGACTGATTTCGTTCCTGTATGCTTTTCCGATCTGGATGATTCCGAAAGGCAGCTGGTTCCGTGCGTATTCCTTCAGTCGTGGGAACTCCACGAAGATTCCCTGCGCTGTCTCTGGTCTCAGGTAGCCTGGCTGTCCGGATCCAGGGCCTATGCTGGTTTCGAACATCAGGTTAAAGTCCTCTACAGCTACGTCGGAAAGGTTCTCGCCGCAGCTGGGGCATACAAGGTTATGTTCCTTGATCAGGTTCTCTATCTTTTCATTGGAGAATGCCTCAGCCTCGTCTATCTCTGTATTATCTTCCACAAGGTGATCGGCTCTACTGGAGGCACCGCACTCTGGACATTCTATTATCATGTCGTCAAAGGTGTCCAGGTGTCCTGAAGCCTCGAAAACCGGTTCAGGCATAACTGTTGGTGCCTCGATCTCTCGATGGCCAAGTCCGCGGGAGAAGGTCTTTCTCCACGAGTTCTCTATTTTTCTTTTTACTTCTGCGCCTTCAGGTCCGAATGTCTGGAAGCCTGCTACGCCGCCGTATGCCTCGCTGCTCTGGAAGAAGAAACCCCGTCTCTTCGACAGCTCGGCTACTTTCTCAGTTAAGTTTTCCATACAGAAACACCGGAGCTGGAAGTTTTTATAGCAGAAGCTAAGGTTTTAGAATTATTTTCAGTAGAAGCACGTGCTGTACTTCTCGGTGCGTATTCCTGATAGAACACGCGAGAGTCCAAAACGTCCACCCTTAGTTGTCATGGTGTCCACAGCCTACAATTAGCTGGTTATTCTTAAAACTCTATCCTGGTCGACGCTCGTGTAAATGCTTAAAAACGAGCAGAGTAATACATCGTAATATCAGCGGTTGCTATGAAAGGGATTGATGAAATCGACCTAGAAGGGTCAACTGTTTTACTAAGAACTGATCTCAACCTACCGGTTGAAGATGGCGAACCAAGGAAAACAGTAAGATTCGAAAGATACATGGAAACTATCCGGAAACTGAGTGAAGAAGGCGCCCGCACAGTTGTAGCAGCCCATCAGGGACGCCCAGCCAGACAGGACTTCATATCTCTTGAAAAGCATGCTGAAATGATTTCAGATGGCCTTGGACAGGATGTAAACTTTGTGCAGTCGTTCTTTGGCTCCCAGCTTGGTGACGCCGTGGCCTCCATGGGAAACGGCGATGTAACACTTCTTGAAAACGTCCGCTTCCTGTCGGAGGAACTTCAAAACGTTGGACCGAAACAGCACTCAGAAGATTACTTCGTCCAGAGCATGGCTTGCTACTTCGACTACTTCGTCGACGATGCGTTCTCCGCAGCACACCGCTCACATGCTTCGATGGTTGGATTTACACCTCTTATCGATTCCTATGCCGGGCCGATAATGAAGAGAGAGCTGGAAAACTGTGACATGGTTAAAGAAGAATTTGAAGATGGAGTACTGGTTTTAGGGGGAGAGAAGCCTTCAGACATAATAGGAATGATGAAACACATGATTGAAGACGTTGAAAAAGTTTTACTTGGTGGGATCCCTGGAGAACTTGCATTAAATATCAAAGGACACAGTCTAGGCCAGAAAAAGGACTGGATAAGGCGCAATAATTTTGATGCCAGTGCAGATGAACTTGAAGAACTTCTCGAAGAGCATGAGGATAAAATAGTACTTCCAGAAGATCTGAGGACTTCCTCCGGTGTCTACAGTCCTGAAGACGTACCTGAAGACGAGATGACCTGGGATATAGGGGATAAGACCATGGAAAAGTACTCTGAAGTGATAGAAAATTCTGAGGCAGTGGTCATGAAAGGTCCGATGGGTGCGTTCGAGGATCATCCGCAGGGATCGCAGAGTATCGTGGATGCACTGGCAGAATCGGGTGGCTTCACAGTTATGGGTGGTGGTCACACGTCTTCACTTGTTGACAGGTTTGGGCATGAACTGGAGGACTTCTCGCACGTCTCTATTGCAGGAGGAGCCTTCGTACGGTACATGAGCGGTGAGGAACTACCGGCGGTGAAGGCTCTCCAACAAAGTGGCAACAAATAAAAACATGGACGCGTGTACTCTACATATGACTGAAGAATCAGGTTCTTCTACTTCTCAATGTTTCAGTCGCCGCTATAGCTATTGAAAATCCTTTTTCTCTACAATCGCTCCAGCTGTCTCTATGACAATAGAAAACAACTCTGGTATATGCATTTTTGATGTAACGTACACAGCGGTAGCTGCAAGTTCTCCAGAAGACTTTGGAGAGAACTTGCCGCTTGTGGCTGGAGCAAAATGGAGTCCGTACAGTTATGGAAGATACTGGAACTATCTCGGCTACAGTATAAACTCTGATAGTCTTCTACGGTTTTTAAAGATCTAAATTTATCTTTTGAAGTCTATAAGACAAGCTTAGGCTTTTAAAGTTTTTTTACAATATTTTACAGTACTATGCCAGATATTGAAGAGGCTCTTCAGTCTGAAGAAGAGCAGAGTATGCGTGAAGCCTTTGAAAACCAGGCAGAGGAAGTACTGGAGAACGAGGAACGCTATCGAAAGAGCTACAGTGATTTCAGGATCGGCCTGGAGACGGAGTACCCTGTCGTCAATGAGGAACTTGAGCCTGTTGATCCCGAGGTCCGGAACCAGGTAATAGAGGGCCTGGATTTTGCGGACGTCGAGGTAGGAGGTTCTCAGGTCGAGGTACGGACAGACCCAATGCGTCCTGACAGCCTTGAGCAGCTTGAAAGCGAGATAAGGTTGATTGAACAGGATCTGCGTGACGAGGCCGCGGTGAGAGGGGTAGAGGTCCTGAGATCCGGGACACATCCCTTCATTGACCTGGATTCGATACCGACGACGGACAAGCCGAAGTACGACGAGGTTCCTGGTTTCCACGACACCCACCGCGGTGAACACGTCCAAGACAGCTTCGGGAAGGTCGAGAGCATAGATCCGCGCGACGCGAATCTGGCCGCAGTGATAAACTCTACGCAGACCAACGTCGAGGCGCCGGACTTCGAGACGGCGGTCGACAGAGCCAACACCACCTACATGATCTCGCCTTTCATGTCCGCTATCTCCTCGAACGCAAGGTTCGTCGACAGCAAGGACACAGGCTTCAGCGATGTCAGGATGCCGCTCTGGGAGAAAAGCCACGACATCCGAACAGATGAAGAACTCGGCGAGGAACCTGTCGAGGCCGGGAAACTGGAGTCGTACTACGACGATCTGGAGGACTACTTCTCACGTCTCAGGGATCAGCCGTTCATCCTTCACGAGGAGGAAGCGGCTCTGGACATAGGAATCGGTACGTTCTGGAAGGATTCCAGGATAAAGTTCAAGCAGGAGCCGGAGAACGACAGGTACGACGCGATAGTCGAGTCACGGGTCGTCTCCACCCAGCCGACTATACCTGAAGAGATCGCGATGCACGGCTTCCACGTCGGAAGACTCGCCTACAGCGAGATGGAAGAGCTCCATGGTGAGGGCGGAGAAGACCTCATGGACATCGAGAAAGTTAATAGGAACCGTTACGCCGCGATGCACAACGGCCTCAACACCAGGCTCTACGGCACCGACGGAGAGCTCCGCGACGCGACAGAGGTCCTGGAAGAAGAGCTCGAGAAGGCGGAAATCGGCCTTGAATATGCAGGAATAGAAGATACAGGCTACATGGACTTGCTTTACGACCGGCTTGATGAAGGGACTCCTGCTGATATGATGGCCGAAGGTTTCAATAATGCCCGTCAGGAAGGACTGGATAGAGAGCAGGCTCTGAAGAGGGGTCTGGACTACCAGGTGAAAAAATGAAGACAGAAGTTCTGGGAGAAGGAGAACCTGAGTACGCCGTAGTGACATGTATACACGGAGAGGAGAGCTGTGGCTGGGAAGCAGTCCAGAAGTTCAAGGAATCCGGACATGATCTCAGGGAACCTCTCAAGGTTATCCTTGCGAACGAGAAAGCCTTTGAGCTCGGAGAGAGATACGTTGAAGTCGACATGAACAGGGTTTTCCCTGGAGATCCGGAGAGCAGTCTCTACGAGGAGAGAATGGCTTACAAGCTTGAAAGAGAGCTGGAAGGACTGAAGGTGCTGGATATACATTCCACTGTTTCCCGGGAAGCACCCTTTGGAATCATAGTCAGCAACAACAGCGAAGAGGTAGATCTTGCGAAGTCTGCGGGAATCCAGCAGCTGGTGGATATGAGCTACGTTGGAGGAATGAGCCCTGAAATCTGTTCAGTGACTGTAGAGCTCTCAAGGACTTCAGGGAATCCTGCAGAAGATGCATATGATCTTCTGGTTAACTTTCTCGCTGCAGAAGGTTTGATCGACGCAGAATTTGAACGAAGCAATCCTGAGTTCTTCAAGGTCTACGCGAAAGAAGAGGGTTCGGGATACGAATTCCTGGCCTCAAACTTCCAGAAAGTGGAGGAAGGCGAAGTGTATGCCGAAAAAAGCGACAGCCAGAAAGTCGCTGAACAGGATTTCTACCCGGTACTGATGTCGACAGATGGATATGACGATATGATCGGGTTCAAGGCCCGGAAGAGAGATATTTAAATTTTCACCGACAAGGTTCTAGTATGGCTCAGAAGGGTGGACGTGTTTGGAGGATCTTTGCCCGGTAATCTCCTGAGCTGCAACTATCACAAAATTTCTTCCGTCAAAAACTTCTCATGGCGGTAAAGATCTCCAAGGATTTTTTGCAAAACTTTATCGAATTCTGCTTACCTGAAAACTCTTTTAGCCGCTGCTATACCTTTCTTTGCCGTTTCCAGAGCCTCTACTTATTTAAACTTTTACTGTGAATGTGGAAGTGTGGTAACATGAGCACAGATGCAACTTCGGGTGGACGTTTTTGGAATAGAGGACGTTCCACAGCTCTTGGAAGGTGAGGACCTTGAAGAAGTTCACGCAGCTTTCCAGGAGCAGGTAGAGGAAATAGAGCAAAATCCTTCTAGATTTGAAAATTCTGAGGAACTGAAGGCTGGTTTCGAGGTTGAGTACACTCTTCTCGATCCGGAAAACGAGCAGGCGTCGGAGGAGACGCGTGACAGGATCAAGGATCAGGAAGAGTTCCTTGAATCCGAGCTCGCAGCTTCTGTGATCGAGGCACGGACCGATCCTGTCTCTGAACCTGGTTCTCTGGAGGAGTTCGAGAACGAACTGGATGAGAAAGAGGAGAGGGCGGCGGAGCTTGCTGCCGAGGAAGGCTTCGATCTTCTCCGGTACGGCACGAACCCTTTCCCGACGGTCGACGAGTTCGAGAGGAGTGGTGATGAAGGCACCCGGTACGAGCTTTTCGCAAACTTCCTCGACGAGGTCAGGAACGACGGGATGGTGCATGACCGGTTTGGTATCAATGAATCCTTCGATCCAAGAGATATCCACTACTCCGGTATGATCGCGTCGACGCAGACCAACCTCCAGGCGCAGAACCTGGACGACGCGGTCGAGAAGGCAAACTACGGCTACATGTTCGCTCCGTTCGCGGAGGCTCTCGGAGCCAACGCGAGAATCATGGAGCAGAAGGACACCGGCATCTCAGACGTGAGGATGCCTGTCTGGGAGGACTCCGCGGATTTCCGCGAGGACGGCGAGTTCGGACAGGAGGCACCAAGAGCAGGAAAGATGGATTCCTATATAGGAAAAGAAGACTGCCATGATATCGAGGATTACTTCGAGAGGCTCGACCCGATATACGTTGCAGCGGATCCTGACTCCGCGCTGGATCAGGCCATCGACAACAACTGGAAGGATATCAACATCAAGTTCACTGAAGACGCGGCTCTGGTAGAACTGCGGCCGTTCTCCATACAGCCGTCAGTCCAGGAGGATCTTGCGCTTTCAGCTTTCATGATGGGACGTATAGCGTACGCACAGGACGAGGAGATACATGGTCCGGGAGGCGAGGATCTTCTGGATATCGAGAAAGTGAACAGGAACCGGTATACGGCGATGCACAACGGACTTGATGAGAAGCTGTACGACAGCTCCGGAAACCAGCGAGAGGCTACTGAAGTCATTCAGGATGAGCTGGAGTACGCCCGTCAGGGTCTCGACAGGCTCGGCGTTGATTATGACAGCTTTGTCCAGGGAGATCAGCAGCAGGACTTGTTCGACACTGCGCTTGGGGAAAGAATAGAAACAGTAACTGCTCCTGGAGACCGGTCCGCGGAGAGGTACAACGAGCTGCGTCAGGAGATGCCGGACGAAGAGGCTCTCGCAGAGGTCATGCAGGACTACAAAGTCAGTGACCGGAATACTGGTTCAAGCATGGGCTGCAATGCCCAGATAGGAGTCTATGAAGATCCTGACGAAGACGATGATGATGACTACTCCGGCTTCGAGGACTTCGTCGGCCCATGATCTCTTTCCCTTCTCTTTTCTTTCGGAAAGATTCAAAACAACTTACCCGGAAAACACGGATAGAGGAGACAAAGAATGCCAGATGAAGAATTCGATGTAACACCTTTTGATGTTGAAGGACAGGTCGACTACGATCGTTTGATTGACAAGTTTGGAACAGAGGAAATCGATGAAGAGCTCAAACAGAGATTCTTTGATCTGGCAGGAGATGAAAACCTTTACGTCAAGAGAGACTTCATCTACTCACACAGAGGCCTAGAAGAGGCACTGGATGAGTACGAGGACGGAGATGGATTCTTCCTGTACACCGGTATTGGACCCTCAGGGAAGATGCATATCGGCCACATAATCAGCTTCTACTTCACAAAATGGCTTCAAGACAAATTCGATGTAAATGTATACATACAGGTCACAGACGACGAGAAATACTGGGACAGAGATGTAACAGACGAAGAAATAGACAAATACGCAGAAGACAACATACAGGAAATCGCAGCAGTCGGCTTCGACCCGGACAAAACCTTCATCTTCCGGAACCGAGAATACATGGGCAACATGTACGACGGAATCGTCAAAATAGCCGAAAAAATAAACAACTCACAGGCAAGAGGCGTATTCGGGTTCGAAGGCTCAACCAACATCGGTATGAACTTCTGGCCTGCGATCCAGAACATACCAACCTTTTTCGAAGACAAGAGATGTGTCATCCCGGCAGCGATAGATCAGGATCCGTACTGGAGGATCCAGAGAGATATAGCTGAAAAATTCGGTCACAAGAAGACAGCGGCGATTCACTCAAAGTTTATCCCTGCGTTGACAGGTCCGGAGGGAAAGATGAGCTCAAGCAAGCCGAAAACAGCCATAATGCTGGACGACAGTCCTGAAGAGGTCGAGGAGAAGGTGAAGAAACACGCTTACTCTGGTGGAGGCGATACGCTTGAAGAGCACCGTGAGGAAGGCGCTGATCTTTCCGTGGATACATCTTTCCAGTGGCTTCGTAACCTGTTGATGGAGGACGATGAGAGGATCCGGGAGATAGCTAAGAAGTACTCTTCCGGGGAGATGATGACTGGCGAGATCAAAGAAATCCTGATTGAGGAACTGAATGAGTTCCTGCAGGAGCACCAGGAGAGAAAAGAGAACGCTGATGAACTGGTTCAGCAGATGATGTACGATGGAGAGCTTGCACAGGAGATGTGGGATCGGAATATTGATCTGGAGCTGCAGAGGTAGGTCGGAAACTGTTTTTAACCCGGCTTCCGCATTTTTAGTTGATGCTTGAGAGAATTTTTCTTCTGGAGGAAGAGAACCAGAACTTCTACGCCTTGGCGGTCCTCGGGTTAGTTGCAGGGTTTCTGGGCTATGGCGTGGCCCGGGTTATCTTTCCAAGTCAGGCTGACATTCTCTCAGTAGTTTTTGCGGCGGTGCCGTTGATTTATTCCCTTACCGAGAAGTTTCTGGACGACGAATCTGAGAGACTTCCTCATCTTCCCGAGGTTGAGATGTATCTTTCTATCTTCGCTGGACTTGCTGTAGGTTTTGGCGTCCTGGCACAGAATTTCCCTGGGTCTTTTGATGCCCAGAGAGCTATTTTAGGAGTTTCGGGTGCTGCAGTTCAGGGAGGGAGCTTCGAGATGATTCTTTCAAACAATTTAACAGTTTTCTCGTCCATCTTTCTGGTTTCTCTGCTTGTCGGTTCTGCGGGTGCATTTATCCTTGCATGGAATGCCTCGGTTTTCGGTGTCTTCATGGCAGAAATCTTTTCATCTGAGCCTCTGCTGACTATCGCGTATCTCCCACATTCACTTTTCGAGATGTCCGGGTTTGTGATCGGAGGTATCGCAGGTAGCCTTATCTCGGCAGCGGTTTACAGGGAGCACTTTGACAGGGAGACCTGGAAGGACTACATAAAGTTGGTTCTCACAGGTCTCGGCTGCATACTGATAGGCGCGTTCCTGGAGACTGCTTAGCTATAAAACGTTTCCACCCTTTTAGATTACCGTGAAACTGTCACCTCAGGCATGTCAGATACTTGAAGAACTGAAGAACAGGGAAGAAGCAACTATCAGTGAACTGGCAGAGGAAGGATACGACCAATCAATGGTCAACAGAGCGGCACTTGAACTAGAGAAAAAAGACCTGCTTGACGTACACGAAGAACAGAAGGAAATCTACAGAGTCACGGAAACCGGTATGGAGGTAATAGAAACCGGTTCGCCAGAGTACAGGCTGGTAGAAAAAGTAAAGAATGAACCCAAGAGGATGCAGCAGCTTCAGGATATCAACCTGGATGTAGCGCTGGGGAAAGCACGTCAGAAGAACTGGATAACTATTGAAGATGGAGAGGTTCGGCTTGTAGAGGACTTTGAAGATATAGAGGACTCGGTGGCTGAAAAACTTGGAAAAGAAGATTTTTCTGAAGACCTTATAGAGCGAGGTCTTGTCGAAGCTGACGAAAGGAAAGTTCGAACCCTTAAATTATCTGATAAAGGAAAGGAACTGGATTTAAGCTCTGTTGAAGAAGAATTTGATGTCGAGGCTCCGGCAGAAACACCTAGAACAGGAAAAAAGCATTACTACAGAAATATTCTGCAGTACGCACGTCAGACCTGGATGGAGATGGGTTTCCAGGAGATGGGCGGCGACTACATCGTCCCAAGCTTCCTGAACTTCGACGCACTCTATACCCCACAGGACCATCCTGCACGGGAGATGCATGACACATTCTTCGTTGAAAACCCTGAAACAGCATACCTGGAGGAGTACGGCGAAAAAGTCGAGCACGTAAAGGAGACTCATGAAAACGGCTGGACCACAGGCTCTAAGGGCTACGGAGGAGAATGGAGCGAAGAAGAAGCAGAGAAAAATGTGGTAAGAACACATACAACAGCGATTTCAGCGCGCAGACTACATGATATAGTTATAAATGAGGAAGAACTACCGAAGAAGTTCTTTATCGTCGGTAGAAACTTCAGGAACGAGACAGTTGACAGAACACATCTTGCGGAGTTCTACCAGACTGATGGGATCGTCGTTGGAAAGGATCTCAACTTTGCGAACCTGAAAGGATACATCAGCGAATTTTTCGAGAAAATGGGGTACGAAAAGTTCAGATTGATCCCAAGTTATTATCCTTACACCGAGATGAGTGTAGAGGTCCAGGTCTGGGACGAGGAAGACGAGGAATGGCTTGGAATGGGAGGAGCAGGAATGTTCCGGCCGGAAGTTGTCAAACCGATGCTTGGATTCGAGGCAAAAGTCTTAGCATGGGGATTAGGTATCCCGAGGATCGCTTTCATGGCTGCAGAGCTTGAAGATATCAGAGAGCTCTACAGGAACGATATTGAAATCATAAACGAGACGCCGGTCTGGAGACCGGACTGGAACAACACAGGAGGAGAAAAATAATGACGAAAACGAGTTTTCTGGATGACCGAACCACTGAGGTGGTCCGGTAATGGCAACAATAGAGATTGACAAGAGAGAATTCACAGACTTGGTTGGAAAGGAGTTTGAAGATGAAAAATTAATCGAAGAGGCGTCCTTCCTGGGAGTTCACTGGCATCACATCGATGGAAACGTCTGTGAAGTCGAGAACTACCCTAACAGACCGGATTGCCTGTCTGTTGAAGGCATAGCACGAGCCTACAGAGGATTCTTTGATGTAGAAACAGGTAGAACAGAATACAAGGTTGAAAAAGGAGATGTAGAAGTTGAAGTAGATGAATCTGTTGAAGAAGTCCGTCCTCATATCGGGGGCGCAGTAGTTAGGGATCTAGAGCTTTCAAGGAAGGTGATCAATGGTCTTATCCAGGTGCAGGAGAAGATGCATGAAACGATGGGCCGCAGGCGGGATAAACTTGCTATAGGACTTCATGACTTATCTACAGTTGAAGCACCGTTCACTTACAAGGCTGTGGAGCCAGAGAAAGTCAGCTTCAAACCTCTGGAGTACGATAAACACATGCAGCTGGGAGAGATCCTGGATGAACACGAGAAAGGTAGAGAATACGCTTGGATACTTGAGGACGAGGAAAGATATCCTGTGATTGAGGACGCGGAAGGAAAGATACTAAGTTTCCCTCCTATCATAAACAACCAGTTGACAGAGGTTGAGACAGGCACAGAGGATATTTTCGTCGATGTAACAGGAAAAGATAAGGCTACAGTTCTCAAGGCATTGAATATTCTGACTACAGCCTTGGCTGAGAGAGGAGGCGAAGTTGAAACCGTAAACGTCGACGGTGAGGAGATGCCAGATCTTTCTCCAGAGAAAATGGTTCTTGATCCAGAGTATTTCAGAGAAGTTTCCGGCCTGGATATCGAGGATTCAGAGATTGTTGAGAGGCTGGAGATGATGAAGTATGGGGCCAGGAAGAAAAAAGGAGAGATCAAGGTAGAAGTGCCGTGCTACAGGAACGACGTCATGCACCAGTACGATCTCATAGAGGATGTCATAATCGCGCACAGGTACAGAAATATCGATCCTGAGCTTCCACAGGTCGATCAGATCGGCAGTCAGAAAGATATAGAGGACACGGCACAGGTAGTCCGTGATGTATTAAGCGAAGCTGGAGCTATGGAAGCCATGACGTATGTACACGCCAACAGGGAAGATCTGACGGATAAGATTGGTGTGGAAAGTGAAGAGTTTGTCAAGATAGATAATCCGCTTTCCGATGAATACGGAGCCTTGAGAAATCTGATGACGCCTTCCCTGCTCCAGGTACTGAAGCAGAACAAGCATCACGGTTACCCGCAAAAGTTCTTCGAGACAGGGAATGTCGCAGTGCTTGATGATTCCGGTACAGGAGCTTCAAACAGAAAGAAAGTAGCTTTCATTCAGACAGGAGAGGAAAGAGACTTCACGGATGCGAGAAAAGTTCTCCAGGTTCTTGGAAGGGATCTTGGAATAGATCTGGAGGTTAAGGAATCTGTAAAGCCTTTCTTCCAGGACACAAGATCCGGAAAAGTCCTGATTGGAGTAGAGAAAGTTGGTTTCGTCGGACAGTTCTCAGAGGAAATTCTCGATAACTGGGAGATAGAGAAACCTACAGCAGGTTTCGAGATTGACCTGGAGAAGGTTCAGAGAAAACTGGAAGAATAAGTAGAAAAAGGAGAGGTGACTTAATCTTCTTCGTCGGTTTCTTCCTCTTCCTTGACCTCACTTTCTGGCGGTATTACAAGCCATGCTGCAAGGTAAAGTACCGGCGTTACTCCGCTGAGTATCAGCAGGATTGCAGCAAGTCTGACGATGGAGGGATCGAGATCGTATATCTCAGCCAGTCCTCCGCAGACTCCTCCCAGTATCCTGTCCTCTTCGGATCTGTAGAGCCGTGTCATACCTTTTTTATCGGACTTCTTCCTCAAATGTGTTTTGGTAGTCGTGAAGCTCGTCCTCGCTGAACCAGATACCTACTTCTTTCTCTGCTTCTTCCTCTGTCGCTGAAGCGTGAATGATGTTTCTGTAGAGTGTTCCTGCATCGTCTGCATGCTCCATTGACATGTGAGCAAACTTCCCTCTGATAGTTGCTGGGTGAGCTTCTGATGCATCAGTGTCTCCGATTATTTTTCTCATGTTTTCTACTGCGTGAACGCCCTGTACTACGATTGCTACGATAGGACCCTCTTTCATGTACTCTGCAAGGCCGTCGTAGAAAGGTTTATCTACATGTTCCTCGTAATGCTGTTCAAGAAGCTGATCTGTGGCTTTTACCATTTTCAGTCCCATGATCTTCATTCCTGTGTCTTCAATTGTGGAGATAATTTCTCCTGTGATCCCTCTTTTAACTGCATCCGGTTTTAGAGCAACGAAAGTTCTGTTTACGTGTTCTGACATAATTTATAACCTCCTGTACAGGGTTTCTCTATAGAATTTTTTATAAGTGCAGATGATCTGGGTGCAGGAAAATTCTACTCTGTTGCTGTTAGGTTCCTGTAGAATGTGTTTTCGCAAGGCAGTAGCTGGACTTCGTCCATTGAACGCCATTCGTCGCCTGTCCTGTTCTCGTACTCTGCCTGTGAGGTCCAGTCGTACCCTGTAACGTTTTCTGCTTCACAGATGTTGTAGGCCTGAGCCATTAGTTCTGACTCTGCACGTCTGTAGTAGTTAGGTTCGCCAGGCTCTGCCTCTGTGTAGTTTGCGTAGTTGTATGTCGTGTGATCCTGTCGTTCAAGTCCCAGGCAGACTCCAGCATCAATTCCCAGACATTCTGTCTCGATCTCCACAAGTCCTACACGCATCGGTTCTTCAGGCGTCATCATGTTGTGTGCTCCTGCTGAGACACCGATAATCAGGATTGAAGCGGCGACTAGAACAAGATTCCTGCCGAGTTCGGAGTCGAGTCTTTCTGGTAGAAATTTTTCCAGATCCATGTTAATCTTGCAGGGCTTCAACTTCTTAAATCCACTCCTGTCAATGAAAGTGAATTTCTTCCTGGTCGAATGAAATTACAAAAAGCCATCCTTCACCAACTTATGTAGAGATGCAACTGGGAACGATAGAGGGAGAAGTTAACACCTCAAACTTCAAATTCAGGGCAACAGAGGAAGTAGGAAAATTTGACTTCGTTTCA
>JBEQAY010000008.1:0-23068 GCA_041640075.1 Candidatus Nanohaloarchaea archaeon
GAGGAGTGCAGTCAACTCTAGGCCATGTAGGTGATACTGTAACTCCAGAGGCTAGGAACCAGGCTGCTGAACAGGGCCCGGCAGGAGCCATGGGAACGATGGATACAGGCTCCGACTCCATGACAGCTCAGAGTATGGAAACAGCCAACCAGACTGCACAGAACACGTCTGAAGGACTTCAGGCGGTACAGAGCCTCCAGGATATATCTCCGGAAACATTTATCGGTGTGGCGCTTATAATGATTTCAGTTTCAGCCCTGGCATATGCATACCTTCACAGAAAACTTAAGAAAGAAGAAAAATGAGAAAAATTGGATTTAAGTTTTAGAATAGGGAGCTTAGCCATCGAAGGATGCTGCTGAGTCCTTCACCAACTCCTGCTTCCTCTGAACCAGTTTCACTGGAGTTCTCTTCTTCCTGGAAACCAGGTGTTTTCTGGACACCTAGAGTCTCGTTTTCATTGATGATCTCAACTTTATAGTCGCCCGGCGCTGAGAAACTGGCTGCGAACTCTGCTGCTCCTAGACAACTTGTACATGGACCTTCGGATGGGTTCTCGACTATCTCAACCTGGTAAACATCTTCTTCAACTTTTTCTGAGTCTAGCGAGAGCTTTACGCATGGATTGCTCGTGTTGATGACTCCTTCAAAGTTTAGTTCAGTCAGCTCGCCGTCTCCCTGGAAGCCGATGAAGTCGATGCTCTGAGAGGTGTTACTGCTGCGACAGGAGCTGTTCCTGTTCTCAATGGTTGAACTCCACCGGGTACTGTTTGGCCCTACAGCTGTCGTCGCTGAGGAAGACCCACCAGATGTTATAGCCATCTCTCCATCAGATGCGTTTGGTCCACCTACAACTGCTGCTCCACTCCCCAGTAAACCGATCAATGTAAATGCCAGTATAATTCGTCTCATATCCTTCTGTAAGATTATTCCTTATTTTATAAACATGAGAAACTGTTCGTTTCCCACCGAACATGAACCAGGGAAAAAACCGTGAACCAGGACCTGTAGAAGATCTGCAGGATCTGAAAGAAGGAGACCGAGTGCTCTTCAACGACAGAGCCACACCTCTGGAAGTAGAAGAAGTCTCAGAAGACGGTGTGAAGATCAAAGGTCCGAACGGCGGAAAGTACGAGCTCTACACGGAAGAAGACGCAAAACATCCGTTGATAGCAAAGCCAGGTAACAGGAGATACTCCAGCTACGCAAAAAACCTGCGAAAAGTCGGTGAATGGCAGAAAATCGGCGAGAAAACCTGGAAACATACCGATACAGACGCAGAAATAACTCTTGAGAAAAACTCCGCAGGCTTCTGGAACCTGGAGATTGAAAATTTTGAAGAAGACGTAGACCTGCCGAAATACGGTTTCTCAGACCTTGAAAACGCTATGGAAGAAGCAGAAAAAATAGTGGCCAAGAATCCTGAGGGATAGAATGGATTTTTCCAGTCCGAAAAATGTTATGCGAGATAAGAAGGACGGTAAAATTGTTTTGATGGATCCTTTCTTTGACACGCTAGAAACTGCAAGATTTTTATTGAGCAAGGATGGAGAGTACAAAATTTCGCTTTTCTCTCATTTCGAAGAAGAAAAATTACAGAAGCAAAATCAGGTAAACAGTAAATTAGATGAGATTTACGAATTGAAAGGTGTGAAAGAAGGTAATCTTAGGAGAGATAATGTAATCCTAGTCGAACATGATCCTGAAGATCAAGATATGCATGAAATTATTTTTGTGAGAGATATTGAAAATCAAGAGATAAATGGAGAGGTAAAGTCACCTCATATAAATTTTAAGGAGGAGAGTAAAACTTTTCTAGATAAAGGTGGCTGTAAGGAGTGTGAAAACTATTTTAAGAAGTTTAAACATTTTGAATTGGTTTTTGATGGGAGGACAGGAGATACTAAGAAGGTAAATTGGCAGAAATCTCTAGATGAATTCGAGAAATCTATAAGAGACTCTAGGATTTTTTCGGATTTCGAGTTCCAAAGAAGCGAAACTAAATTTCTCTAATGACTCAAAACATGAAAGCCGCCTTGTGTGGATTGACGCATGCCAACTCTGTGTCAGAAGTTTTGCGGTGTCCGGGATTTGAACCCGGGTCACCGGCTTGGAAGGCCGGGGTCTTAGCCACTGGACCAACACCGCAAATCGTAAGATTTGCTGGTTATCAGAAACTCCATCTGGAGTTTCGTCCACCGCGAAACTTGTTGCGCGAAGTTTCATCACGCGGAAACGGTGCGAAAGAGGCACCGACCTCAGTAAGTTTGACTTGCTCGGTTATTTTCTTAAATAACTCGTTTGGAAATGTGTTTTCTAAGGGGAAGAGGTTTTCAAGATTGACGGATAAACTTCTACTATGAATATTGAAGATGAGGTTGAGGAGGAGCTGAAGCAGGTCACGGAACAGGTAATCGAAGAGGATGTACTTGAACGTGAAGAAGCACCTGAGATGAATCACAAGGCTAATGCTCAGGAAGAGAAAATTGAGAGACAGGCTTTCTCCAAGACCGGTGCGAACATGACTCCACAGCAGCTGGAGTTCATGGTCCGGCAGAGAACCAGTATGGATAACGAGGAACTTCAGAAGTTTCTGGCGGGAGAACATGAAGTACAGGAAGAATTCAGGAACTGGAAACCTTTCTCCCGGACTGAAGAAAAATTTCTGCTTCAGAACGCGCAGAACAGTGATGTAGAGGAAATTGCGGAATCTATAGACAGGAATCCAAAAGAAGTAGAGCTTCAGTTGAAGATAATGGGCTTGGAGAGCCAGCTGGAGTGATCAAGTATGAGTAAAGAAGATATCAGGGAGAAAGCGATTTCTCAGACAAGAGAAGAGATTGAAGGTTCGGTGGAGAAAGACCAGCTTCTTGTAAAGGCGGTTAAACAGCTAGATCAACTTGAAAACGATGTTAGAGATGAAGTGGAACGACTTAGAGACTGGTACAGCGTCCATTTCCCGGAACTGGAGCAGGAAATAACTGAAGATGACAGGTTCGTAGATATACTTGAAAAATACGGTGTCGAAAAGTCGCAGATAGAGCCTTTCAGTGAAATAGCTGATAATTCTACAGGCAGCAAGCTTAGCGAGAGAGACAGGAAGCTTATCGAAAACTCGGTTTCTACTATCGCCTCCATGAAAGACCTGAGGGATGAAATTGAAGACTACATAGAAGAAGGTGCTAGAGAGGAGTTTCAGAATCTTTCTGTTCTTCTAGGCCCTGTTCTTACGACGAGGTTGGTCGCTCTAGCTGGAGGACTGGAGGAGCTGGCTAAGATGCCGGCTTCAACTGTCCAGATGCTCGGAGCCGAGAAAGCACTGTTCAGACATCTTCATGGTGAAGGATTACCGCCGAAGCACGGTGTACTTTTCCAGCACAGGTTCGTGAAGAATCTTCCTGAGGAGAAGAGAGGAAAGATGGCGCGGTTCCTGGCGAATAAAACTGTTATGGCGGCAAGGATAGACCAGTACGGAGATGAGGATAAGTCCGAAGATTTGAGGGAAGAAATTGAAGATAAGTATGAGAGCCTGAAATAATTTTCAGGGCTCTTCATCAAGGAAAGGGTGCGTGTATCCCTTAAAGTTCTCTGCAGGTAGGGTGTTACCTTTTTCCTTCATCTTTATCGCTTTCAGGATTATATCGTTCCGTAGTTCTTTATTCTCGATTTCTTCTGGCGAAAGAAATTTTGCATCCAGTATTTCTTCATCAAACTCTGGTTCAGGGGAGTTTCCATCTGTTTCGCACTGGAAGAGGTATACGTTTACAGGGTGGCCGTCTTTTGAAGATCTCGCGTTGAATGATCCAAGCAGACCGTTTACTTCTTTCACTTTGAGTCCTGTTTCTTCCTTTACTTCTCTTTTCACTGCTTCTACAGGGTTTTCCCCGTGCTCTACTCCGCCACCAGGGATGTTCCAGGTTCCTTTGACGTATTCTTTTCCCTCCTGTATCATCAGGTATTTCCCGTTTCTTTCGATCAGTGCGTTAGCTGCCAGGTAAAAATTTGCCATAACTTAGTTCAGCCAGTTATATGTAAAAATTTAGGCTTCAGCATTCCTGATATGGAAGAGATACAGACCGGGATCTACAGTAAAGGCGAGAAAATATTTACAGAAGCAGCTTCAGATGAACCGGTCTACGGGGAGAAATTTATAGAGGAAGAAGGAACTCCTTTCAGGGAATGGAATCCTAACCGTTCCAAGGCTGGAGCAGCAGTAAAGAAAGGAATAAAACTGGAGCTCGAACAGGATATGGAGGTTCTTTATCTCGGCGCCGCGTCAGGAACAACAGTATCCCACTTCTCAGACATTCTAAAAGAAGGTTTCATCTTTGCTGTAGAATACTCTGATACAGTTATACGCGAACTTGTGCACGTAGCTGAAGAGCGCGAGAACATTGCTCCGATACTGGCAAACGCAAGGAATCCGGATGAGTACGAAGATCTAGTGGATAAAGTTGATTTACTGTTCCAGGATATATCTCAGAAAGACCAGGCCGAGATATTCATCAAGAACGCAGAAAAATACCTAAAAGAAGAAGGCGTTGCTCTGATCGCTGTAAAAGCACAGTCAATCTCCTCTTCAAGGCCGCCAGAAGAAATTTTTGAAGAAGTCAAAGACAAACTTGGGAAAAAGTTTGAGATAAAAGAAGAAACACTACTTGATCCATACGAGACGGATCATCTGTTCCTGAAAATGAAGTTAAAATAGGGAAAAAGGAAATCCGTATTTTTGTAGATGATAGTATGATTGATGCCGCTGATCCTGAAGAACTCCGGACGTACTGGTTTGTGGCTGCAGCAGCTACGGGAGCAGCTAACGGCTATATAACCGAGTATCTAAGCGAGAGACGTAATGCTAGTCATGGAGAACATCTTCAGGATATGAAAAAAATCTATGAAGATGATGACAGGGTTGTATCTGCGGGAAGACATCTTGGTGTTGACTCTGAACAGATAGAGGAGGTCATCGATGGACAGGTGGATGAGTACTTTGAAGATATAGATGACGAAGTCTGGAACGAAGACAGTAATCGATTTGAGGAATTTCTGTATGAAAACAGTGATGATGTGAAGAATTTATTCCGATCAGCAGCTGAAGGTGCAGTAGCATCAGCCGCCTATGATTTTATAGAGAATTTCGATGGCGTTGATAACTTCGCCGGTGCTGAGGACTATGCGCCATCTATAACTGCATACATGATCGGAGAATCTCTTGGAAGAAGACTGAGAAAAGATTGAGAAAAAACGGAACTTTCCAGATCTACTTTATCTAGACTATTCTTCCGCTAGCTCTTTAGCCCACTCGTATCCTTCATCTTCCAGCTTGTGAGCAAGCTCAGGGCCGCCAGACTCGACGATTTTTCCGTCGACCATGACGTGGACGTGATCCGGCTTGACGTGATCAAGAATTCTCTGGTAGTGTGTGATCATCAGGATTCCTCTATCATCGTTGGCCAGAGCGTTGATTCCCTTCGCTACAACCTGTAATGCGTCGATGTCAAGGCCTGAATCGATTTCGTCAAGGATAGCGTACTTTGGATTCAGGACAGCCATCTGAAGGATTTCATTTCTCTTCTTTTCTCCTCCTGAGAATCCTTCGTTAAGATATCTTCGGGCGTAGTCTTCCTCCATGTCGAGTAGTTCAAGTTTTTCTCTGAGAAGCTCGTTGAACTCGCTCTGAGGCATAGCATCTTTTCCTTCCTCCTCTCTTCGGGCGTCGATCGCTTCCTTCAAAAACTCGGCGACTGTGATACCTGAGATCTCGCTTGGGTACTGGAAACCTAGGAAAAGTCCCTCACGTGCGCGTTCGTCCGTTTCTTCATCGGTAACGTCTTCTCCGTCGACTAGGATCTTCCCGCTGTCGATATTATATGTGGGATTGCCCATGAGGGACTTACACAGCGTGGATTTTCCTGATCCGTTTGGCCCCATAATTGCGTGGATTTCTCCAGGCTTCACTTCCAGAGATACTCCTTTTACTATATCCTCGTCTTCAACTGAAACTTCCAAATTTTCAACTTTCAATGTCATACATTTTAGGTAGGCCTAAAATCTCTTAAGGTAAAGGACTGAGAATGGTTCCGTATAAATATTTTCGTGCTCTATTCAGTGTTTCTGGAGGCGAATAAATTGTCAGTAGTTGAATACGGAGAGGATCAAGTAGAAAATTTAATCGAAGAGGTCAGGAGCTACGACGCTCCATGGACAGATGAACTGGATGTGGAGGACGTCAACGAGGATGAAGGATTTCTGTATCTTGAAATCCAGGAAGACAGCGACATCAGCACGGAGTTCCACGAACTCGGTGCAGAACTATCAGCCCATACATCAGAGGTAAACAACGGGGAGAAATACATTCTAGCCAGAGAAAAATAGTTGAAAATTTATCTAAAATTTTTGCAGTCAATTCCTGCAGTCTTTAATAGTATCCAGAGGCTTTAGATCTCCTGATTCAAATTTTTCCACTGCATCCTTCAAGAAGGGAATTCGTACGTCGATTTCCGGAAAAACTTCAGGGCTGAAAAATTTTACATCAAGTATCTCTTCCCCTTCAGGTGTATCTGGCGAATTTTTCCCTGATTCGGAGTGGAAGACGAATACCAAGACGGTTGCATCACTTCTGTCGCTTTCATCCACGAAAACGCCGATAAAATCTTTCAATTCGACTTTAAGACCGGTTTCTTCACGTGCTTCGCGTACAGCAGCGTTCTGGATTTCTTCTTCAGGGTCGACTCCGCCGGCTGGAAGATTCCATTCTCCTCTGACTGCTTCTTTTCCCTCCTGTACCAGCAGGTACTCTCCGTCTTTCTCTACCAGGTTTGCTGCGACGATGTGGAAATCTTTCATATGGAGAAACTCTTGGGCGAGGTTGAAGTTATTTTCCCAGGGCTTTCTGGGTGGTTTTCAGGCCCAGCATTGCACATTTCATACGCATAGGTGAGATCTCTATGCCTAGCTTGTCGAGCATCCAGTCTTTATCCAGGTCTTTGACCTCGTCCACGTTCTTTCCGTCTATTTCCTCTGAAAGTATTGATATGGCTGACGTGCAAATTGCACAGGCGTCGGTTTCGTGTTTCATGTCTGAAATTTTCCCGTCATCTACCTGAAGATAGATGTGAGTGTCGTCGCCGCAGCTTGCGTTTTCACCCTCAGCCTCGTGCTCTGTCTCCATCTTGCCTTCATTCCTCGGCCGCTTATAATGATCAAGTATCTCATCCCGGTACATTCAATTCACGAAGATTGTTTAACTCTGGTGAATGAAGTTTCAAGTATGCTTCCCGAGAAATTCTCAGAGTTGTCTGTTGACAGGTTTTCTTTAACTCGGACGGAACTTGCTGTAGCTGTTTCGGGCATCGTAAGCATGGGACTGGAGATCGTAGCTGGAAGGGTTCTGGCCCCCCGTTTCGGATCCACGATATACACATGGGGAACGATAATAGGAATTTCAATGCTAGCTCTCAGTCTGGGATACCTTCACGGTGGTAGAACTTCTGAGAAAGCTTCTTTCAGGGATCTCGAGAAGTTTCTGGTCTATACTTCTGGTTATATTATTTTCATAATGATTTTTGGTGATACTCTATTGACTGCAGCTTCAGGTATGCCCGTACCACCTAGATTTGGCTCGGTTCTGCCTGTAGCGGTTCTTTTTGGACCCCCAACGTATTTTCTGGGTTATGTGAGCCCGTATGCAGCACAGCTTTCGGCAAAGTCCACGAAGGGAGAGGCCTCTGGGCATTTCTACGCTGTTGGTACAGCAGGGAGTATACTCGGAGCTTTTGGGACTACTTTTCTGCTGGTACCGAGTATGTCCGTTAACAGTATTTACCTGCTTTTTGCGGTGCTTTCAGTAATTCCTCTTGTTTCTAGGGGACTTCAGACTCGGAGTTTATTTCCTTTGATTGTTCTAGTTGTCGGTGTAGTCGCTTTACAGGCTCCGACGCAGGCTGGCAATGTTGTTCACAGTGAAAGCACTGTTTACCAAGAGCTCGAGGTCAGGGATGATTCAGGTGTCCGGACGCTTTATCTTGACGGTCAGCCACAGAGCGCTATCTATCTGAACGGCTCAGGTTATCCCTGGGGTTACCTGGATTACTTTCACATTCCTTTAGTTATGCAAGAGGATACTGAGGACGTACTGTTCATCGGAGGTGGAGGTTTTGTCGCACCGCAGGAGTTCGCTGACATGGGATATGACGTTGATGCGGTTGAACTTGATCCTGGTGTTGTCAGCGCTGCGCAGGACTATTTTAACCTTTCTGAAGGCGATAACCTAAGTGTTTACACCCGTGACGGCCGAGATTTCCTGCAGGAAGTCAACAAAACATATGATGTGATCTATGTGGATGCTTACAGGAAGAGCCAGGTACCTTTCCATCTCACTACACAGGAGTTCATGGAGCTTGCACGGAGCAAGACGGGTGAAAACGGCATTGTCATGTCGAATATTATCTCAACGTCTTCAGGACCAGGATCAAAGTTTGCAAAGGCGCAGTACAAGACTATGAGCTCTGTGTTTGAGTCAACATACTTTTTCCCTACCAGGGATACAAGCCTTGCCCAGAATATAGAATTAATAGCATCTAAGCAACCTAGAATCGCAGAAAAAGATCTTGTGGAGAGCGTATCCGAATACGGACGGAAAGATCTTAGAGATGAGGTTTCAAGTCTCCAGGATTTCGACACCGGTGATGCAGAAGTGCTGACTGATGACTATGCACCTGTTGAAGAGCTTCTTAATCCTCTTGTAGGTACTGACTACGTTGTCAACTGAATATTTCCCGGGCTTCTTCCACTGCCTCCAGGAATTTTTCTACATCTTCTTCAGTATTGTAGAGGTAAGGACTTGCCCGAGTTGTACCGTTCATGTCAAGTTCCTCCATCTGCGGCTGTGCGCAGTGGTGGCCAGCTCTTACAGCGACTTCGTGCTGGTTCAAAACCTCTGCGATATCATGCGGGTGCGCCCAGTCGGCCGTGAAGGAGACAAGGTTTGCTTCTTCAGGTGAAAGAACTTTTACACCTTTGATGTCTTGCAGTCCGCTGATCATCTGATCCACGAGTTTCCTGCTATGTTCAGAGATTTCGTTCAAGCCCTTTTCTTCAAGGTATTCTGCTGCAGCTGCAAGACCGACAGCTCCCGCAATATTAGGCGTGCCCGCTTCAAACTTTTCTGGAGCCTCGGTGTAGTTTACCTCTTCACGACTCACAGAATCCACCATCCCGCCACCTATCTGGTAAGGCGGCATTTCCTCCAGCAGTTCCTTCCGCCCGTAAAGTACCCCTGTACCTGTAGGACCTAGCATCTTGTGGCCTGAAAGACAGAGAAAGTCAACACCAAGCTCTTCAACATCCAGAGGTATGTGAGGTGCACTCTGCGCTGCATCAAGTACAACAAGAGCACCGTTTTCATGAGCTATCTCAGTAATCTCCTTTACAGGGTTGACTGCCCCAAAAACGTTCGAAATATGGGAAATTGCAACTAAACCTGTTTCCTCAGTGATCTTCTCTTCCGCGGAATCCACTGAAATCTTCCCGTCCTCGGTTTCCATGTAATGGATGTTTTTACCATCTTCATCAGCTCTACGCCTCCAGGGTAGCTGTTCTGAGTGATGTGCCATCTCTGAAAGCACTATGTTTCCTTCAAACTCAACTTTTTCGGCCAGAAGGTTCTCTGCCTCAGTAGTATTCCGTACAAAAACTATTTCGCTTTTTTCCGCGCCCAGGAAATCAGCCAGTTTTTGCCTTGATCTGCTGTACTCCTGTGTGGCCTCTGCTGCCAGGTCGTACAACCCTCTACCTTCATTTGAATTATTCTTGCTGTAGAAACTCTGAACTGCATCTATCACTTTTTCAGGTTTCTGACTGGTTGCGGCGTTGTCTAGGTACGCTAGGTCCGGCCTTTCTTGGAATATGGGGAAATCTCTCCTGATTTTTTTTGGATTCATAATCTGGTTTTCGGGTTCAGAATCTTAACAAGTTAATGAAAGAAAAAATATGAGTGGGAAACGGATTCAGTGTTCCCCGTTCTTACTCTTCAGTTTGATTTTCCTCTTCAGAGCTGAAAACGTTCTTGATCTTGTTTCTGAAGAGTACAAACAGTAGAGCTACAACTGCTAGTACTGCGATCAGTGGGAGTGGTAGTCCGTCGTCTTCTGTTTCTCCTGAACTTACTGAGGTCTCCACTGTTTCATCTTCGACGAAGACCTCTGTGTCTTTGACTCCTCTGACCTCGAAATCGATGAGGTAGTCCTTGATCTCTGCATCAGAGTCTGTTTCAACGTTGAAAACTGTTTCTCCGGTTTCTCCTGCTTCAAGCGTTCCTATGTACTGGCTTGAGGAGTCATAGGTGAATGGTTGATCTGATGAATCCATGACTCTGATCCTAGTTGATGCGCTCTCAACATCTCCAGAGTTCACTACTTCAAGTCTTATCTTTCCTGTCGAACCGGTTCTCAAGTCACCTTCAACTTTATTCACTTGGAACTGAGGTTTGCCTTCTATACTTAGCTGGAAACTATCAGTCTGTTCTATTACTCCTGTAGAGTCATCAGCGGAGTAAGTTGTGACTGTTTCGAATGTTGTCATACCTGAGGGCGTTGATTCGTTGAGATCCAGTGTGAAACTTGCTGTCTTTCTTTCTCCTGGAGCAACGTTACCAAGTGCTTTTCTGGTTGAGAAGCTTGAGGTTTTTTCGAAAAACTCTGGTGTTTTCAAGTTCAATACAACGTTTTCTGCCGTTTTTTCGCCGTTATTGACTATATCTATATTGATTTGATTGTTGTCTGTGTCCGGCATCAATGTGCCTGGCTCTGTCTGCAGGTTTGCGATGTTCAACTCTATATCCTGGCTCTGTACCTCTACAGGGATCTCTAAAGTCCTTTTCATGTTATCTGTGACTACTCTTGCCCTGAACGTGTTGCTTCCATCTGGAGCATCTTCTGCAACTAAAACTTCTGTAGGTATCTGATACTCCTGTCCCTGAACCATTTCACCGAACTCAAAGCTTCTCTGTCTATCAGGTTTAATCTCGAAAGGATAATTATCCAAGAGAGTTACCTCGACATTTTGAGCTGAACTGCTTCCCTTGTTTCTTATCTGAAGACGTAAATCACCTTGTTCACCTGACTGCAAAGGATAAGGATCAGTATTAACTACTGACATAGTTAGTGTGGAACTACTGAGTCTCTCTGCTTGAGATGCTGTTGTTGCTTGTTGCTGTTGTTGTGCTGTTACTCCCCCTATGATGAAGAGGATTAGTGCGATGCTTGCCGTAAGTTTGTGTTTGTTCATTTGTGTTCACCTTAGTATTTTTTTGTAGAGATTGTCCGAAATGTATTTGTCGAGGTACTTGTCATATACGACAAGTATTACCGGTATTAGTGTGAGTGCCCCGATGTATGCGAACAATGTTGTCAATGTCAGCAATGTTCCTAGATCGGACAGGAATGTGATTCTCCCGAATGAGAGTGCTGTGAATCCGATTATTGAGGCGATCAAGGCGATAGTCATAGGCTTTAGGACGCCTGATATCATCTCTGAAAGTGCTTTCTGAACTCCGAACTTTTCTCTTTCGTCTTTGTAGCGGGAGACTGTCTGTATTCCGAAGTCTATCGCGATTCCCATACCCATTGAAATGGATCCAGAGGTCGCAGGACTCAAATTAAGCCCTAGCCAACCGAAAACCCCAATACCCGTAAGTATACCAAAGATAAGTGCTGAGAGAGACGTTAAACCGTATGTTATGGATCTGAAAAGGAATATTACCACTACAAACACTCCTATTATTGATAGAAGTGATGTCTGTCCCTGTGTGCTCTGGCTTTCATTCTGGAAGGCCTGATTAATGAATGGTTGTCCTGTGTATCCTGTTTCGATCCCTGCTGGTTGGTCGTTTCTCTCGACTGAGGTTCTTATGCGACTGGCTAATTCGTTCGCTTCGTCTGAGCTCAGGTCCGTAGATGAGACTCTCATTATTGTAAAGCTGTAGTCCTCTGAGATGTAGTTTGAGGACTGTCCTGATTCCTGTAACTGTTTTGAGGCTTCTCTCTTGGTTGAAGGATCGTCAACTAGGTCAGCGGCCGAGTTTACAGAGACGACTTCTTTCATTGATTCGATGTCGTTGGAAACCCTTTCTATATAGTTCAGTAGTTTTGGATCTCTGACGTCTCTGATTTCATTTGAGTCCGGATAATTGGGTGCGGTTTCAAACATAACTGTGTATGTTGATCCTCCGCCACCCTGACCGAACTCAGCGCCGATAATATCGAATGCCTCAACCGATTCAACAGTATCAGGCAAAAAGTCCTCATTATTTTGACTGACGTTCTCTATATTTGTTGCTCCGATAGCGATCACTAAAGCTGAAACCAACAAAAGCGTTAAAACTGCAAAAGGATGTCTTGATATCTGTTTCGAGTAAAGGTCTACAGTTTGGTCTATCATTGGTTCCACCTCTCGTACTCAAGTATCAATGAAGGGGTTAAGACCAATGCGGAGGTTAGTGTGAGGATTATACCTATTGAAAGGGTTAGTCCGAGATCTCTGATGAATGAAATTGATGCGATCAGCAGTGCGGAGAATCCTACTACTGTTGTCATTGATGATCCGAGTATTGCAAGTCCTGTAGTTGGAACTGCTTCCGTTAGTCCATCTTCAATGCTTCCTTGACGTTCTTTCTCCTCTAGTATTCTTTCAGTTATGAATGATCCGTACTCTACACCAAGTCCAAGGATCATAGCGCCTAAAGCAATAGTCGCGATGGTCAAAGGTATCTGGGCAATACCCATTGTTCCCAGAGTCCAGATAAGACCTATAAATAAGGGTAGGAATGTTATTGGTCCATAAACTCTTCCACGCGTGGCAGTTAATAATCCTAATATGAGAAGAGAAGCTGCGCTTATCGTTGTAACCGAATCCTCAACTAAGATATCACCAATATCTGTCCTGATGACGGGATTACCAGTTATCGTAATATCGATGCCAGGCTGCTTAGGGGTCTGATCTAGATTCTCCCGAATCTTCTGATTGGCTTCCCTGATATTCTCCTCATTCATCTCTTCTTCCAAGGTCACAAACATCTGTGTGGCTGTATAATCTCTGTTAAATAATTGGCTTCCCTGACCTGTCCTTTCAACAACCTGTTTGACCTCAGCCTTTGATTCGGGTACTTCCTGGAATAGTGAAGCAGTTGATCTTACTTCTCCAACTATCGCTTCTTGCTGAAGTTCTTCCGTCAAAGCCATCTGGGTCCTTACAAGTCTTGGATCTCTAACATCTGTCACAAAACTTTCTTCCTGCTCTTCTTCATTTGTTTGAAATAGAATGATTATAGAACTGGATGAGCGGAACTCTGACTCGACTTTGTCCTGAGTCTGTATAGGTGGCAAATCATCAGGAAGACTTGACTGGAAATCTGTTTCCAACTGGATGTCTGGCAAGCCTGTAGCTAGTAAAACTGTCAGCAGAAGGCCTGCAGCTATGATTAACTTGGAATGGTCTATCTGCAGTTCCGCAAGTTTTTGGAGAGGATTACTTTTCACATGAGTTCTGTAGAAGGCAATCCTTAAGAAACTGAACAATCGTTCAGTAATTATGGGCGATAATTCCCGAGAGAAAATAATGGAGGCAACCTATCAGGCACTATGTAAACACGGGTACGCTGAACTTTCAATACAGAAGATTGCCGATGAATTCGAGAAGGGAAAGTCTCTCATATACTACCATTTCGACGATAAAGAAGACCTCATGCTTTCATTTCTGGATCACATGAAGCAGCAGATCAAAAAAGATCAGGAAAGCATAAAACAGAAAGACCCTGACGAACGCATTGACAGGATACTGGACATGTCTCTAGGTATAGAAAGTGAGGAAAAATGGCAGTTCCAGAAAGCTTTTCAGGAGTTCCGAGCGCAGGCATACCACAACAAAGAGTTCAGAAAGAAGCTTCAGGAAATAGATGAGATGATACTGGAGGATATGTCCGATATCATGGAGGATGCAGGAGCTGAAGATCCTGAAACGGCAGCTGAAATGCTTTTATCATTACTTGAAGGAGCCATAAGTAGAAAGGTGTCAACAGAGGATAGGGAAGGACTTGAACAGCTTAAACGCGATATAAAAGAGGTCATGTCTGCATTTTTGAACGGTAAGTGTCCTCAGAGAGTTTAGAGTTAGAAGAATCATCTTATTTTGTTTCTGTGGTAAAAATTCTGTCAGGTATCGCGGATTCTAGTTTCTCCGTGATTGTTTCTCCGAACTCACTTGTCTCCTCAGCTACCTCTCCCTTGACCATATCGTCTTCTGTAACTGTCTGCTTCCATGTGCCTTTCTGGAACCAGGCGTAAGCCATCAATGCGCCGAGGATGTTGGAGATGAAGAAGGCTGCCCATACTCCTTTCGTTCCGATCTCTATAGCGCCGAAGTAGGCTATTGGAAGTCTGATCAGGCCGAGTGTTGCGATGGAGATTACTGCTGCTGTCAATGTCTTTCCTGCTCCCCGGAAAGATCCGTTGTAGCTTCTGAGGACGCCTATGAATCCGAAGCTGAACGCTACGTATCTCAGGAAGTCTGCTCCGGTCTGTGCGATTAATTCGCTGTTTTCCTGTCCGCTGCTTATGAATACACTGGCGATCTGGTCTGCGAAAATGAATGTGATAACACCTAGTACGGTTAGTATCATGAAGCTGTATTTTGCTCCTGTTCTTGCTGTTTCTCCAGCTCTGTCGTAGTTTCCTGCACCAAGGTTCTGTCCGGTCATTGATTCTACGCCTCTTCCTACGGCTGCTGCCGGGAGGAATATCATGGAGAATATTCTGATGCCGATTCCGAATCCTGCTACGATGGGGCTGGCGAACGTCCATCCGACTACTGCGGTTAAGGCGTTTACTGAGACTGATCTTCCGGCGCCTTCAAGTGATGCTGGTACTCCGATACTCATCATCTTCTTGAAGAAATCTAGATCCGGTTTCATGCTTGAGAGCTTTATTTTCAGGCCTCTGCTTCCTGTGAAGAGTATTCCGATTCCTATCGCGAGTGCCAGGGTTCTGGAGAGGATTGTTGCGATCGCTGCTCCTTCTACACCCATCTCTGGGAGTATCCACCATCCGAAGATGAAGAACGGGTCGATTATGATGTTCAGGATGACTGTTCCGAGCATCAGCAGCATAGGTGTGACTGTGTCCCCGAATCCGCGCATCAGTGACTGGAAGACCAGGAAGCCGAACATCGAGAACAGTCCGATTGATATGATCTGGAGGTATCCTGATGCTGATGTGGCGACGTTGCCTGAGGCGCCGAGTAGGCCGACTATGTCTCCTATGAAAAAGTATCCGAAAAGTCCAAGTAAAATTGATGCAAGTGCGCTGAAGGCGATGGTCTGGGATGCTGCGTAGTCTCTCCTTTCAGTTTTGCCTGAGCCCTCGAACTGTGCCACTAAGACGCTTCCTGCGACGGCTAATCCCATTCCCAGCGAGATCAGGAAAAATACAAGCGGGAAGGCAAAAGTTATTGCTGCCAGTGCATCTCCGGAGTACTGGCCGAGCCAGAAGGTATCAGCCAGGTTGTACGCTGTGTGAAGGAGGTTGATCACGATCACAGGCAGTGAAAGATAGAACAGGTTTTTCGTTACCGGACCGTTCAAGAGGTCAAGTTCCTCCTTCGACTTGAACTGTCCCTTCAGCCAGTTACTGGTACCTGAAATCCTGTCTCTGATTTTAGATAGAACCATGAAACAAAATTTCTGCTAAAAACTTAAAAGATGTATCGAATCGAAATGTTTCGATTCGTAACCGACAAAAAGATTGACTGACTACAAAGGTTTATGGGTAAGAAGATTCCGGGAAAAGTCCTGAGATTCATGGTGCTGGAGGCTTGTGAGGAAGGCCCTACCTACGGCTACGAGATAGTCTCGCGCATCGAGGATATCACCGAAGGGAACTGGAGTCCCAGCTACGGAACAATCTACCCATTGATCCAGAGACTGGAAGAGGACGGTCTTGTAAAGTCTCTTTCCGATGAAGAGGCTGAGAAAAAAGACCTTGAGACAGGTGACCGGAAATACTTCACGATAACAGACAAAGGCAGGAAAAAACTGGAGGAAGCCTCAAGAGAGAAGAAAGAAAAATTCGAGGACTTGATCAAAGGTTACCTGAAAGTTTACGAGCACGTACACGGCCAGAGCGATCTGGAAGAATTTCTGGGTGATTTCTGAAATTTTTTATTCGACCTGGGTCGAACATCTCCGACACGGTTTAAACAGTCCGGGCCATTTCCAGGTTTATGATTGATACTTCTGGTTCGCGCGGAACGGTTTTAGCAGTAATTGTGGCAGTTGTAACAGTTTCTGGATGCGTTCAGGGAAGCTCAACAAACCTTGAATCAGGTTTCCAGACCGATTCCACGGAAACAGATTTCAACCGTTCAGGCTCCGAGATCTACACGGCAGCCCTGGAAAAAGCAGGTAATGTATCGGAGTACAGTGTCGAATCAGAGAACAAGATGGCGATGAACCTTCCAGTGTTCTCGGTATCAGTAAATATGACCTCTAAAGGGGATTTCCAGGAAGAGAACTCGACTATCAACACTTCGGGATCAATGACTTTTGGAGCATTCGGAAGATCCAACTCAACAGAGTTCACCTCAAGTGTAGAGACATCCGGCAACAGTTCAAAGATCTCGACAGGCGTAATGTCAGAGACCAATGCTACCGAGAGACAGGCCTACAGCAGGGAAAGACTTGGAGTAACGCTTGAAGCACTTCAGGAGATAGAGCTCAGGAACGTCACACCACTCGGTGTAACCGGTGACGGTGAAACAGTCCTGAAGATACAGCCTAACTCCACACAACTCATGAAAAACTCTGGAAACATCTTCGAAGTTCACTCACCTGTCCAGGAATCCACGGATGGACAGAGGATGGAGCAGGCACCGATATTCACCGAGATCAACGCATACCTGTGGATAGGAGAGGACAGCACGCCCGAAAAATTCGCGTACTACGGTTCAGCGAACAAAGGAGCGTTACAGGTAAGATCGGTGACAGATTACAGCTCCTAATTTTTATTCGAGGCTGAAAACTTCCTCAACTTCTGTATCAAAGAATCCTGCTATCTTTAACGCCAGCTCCAGGCTTGGGTCATATTTTCCGGTCTCGATGGCGTTGATTGTCTGGCGAGATACATCTACTTCTTCCGCTAGCTCTGCCTGTGTGATATCTTCCTTTTTCCGGAATTTTTTCAGCTGATTTTCTATCTCCATAACTTTTTCAGTCCGACCTCAAACTTGATAGGCTTAGACTATTTTTCAATCCTTTCTGATGGTAGTAGACCATAGAGATTACAAAGATGAAGAATGGTCCGAAGGCGATAAGGTATAGGTTCCAGTGAGATCCCCCTGTCTGTATTATTTTGTAAGCCCAGAAAGACATTGTGACAAGTGTGTAGGCGATAAATCCGTTTCTGGAGCTTTCCAGATGTATTCTGTTCTCTCGTTCGTCTCCCTGTTTCATATTTTCTAATCATACCTCCAGAAACTCATTTTCCACCCTCTCCATAGTTCTGGTAAAGCAGGTTCAGAGACAGGTACATTATGAAGATCCAGATGCCGAATTCGAGGGTTCCTTCAATTACGGAGGTGTTAATTTCTATTCCTGTTCCTAGCGTGGCTACGAGCGATAAAGTAACTCCTATGTAGCCCCAGGCCATTCCGTGGGTGAGAATTTCCTGTTTTCTCTCATCCATTACAGCAGTTCCACGGCGGATATTCCAGACATTTTCTAGAACTACTGCTAAAACGCCGATTCCAGTAGCTTGCAGGAGATTAATCTCTATAAAGTTCTGCGAGATTACGAAGGGTGCTGCCGCGATGTAGGTGAATATCAGGGCATTCATCCTGAGAGGGAGAAGTTCCTCTGTTTTCATTCAATCACCTTGTAACGCTTCAAGACTTCGATAATCATAGTAAGCGCCAGAATGAGTCCCCACGTCAGATAGTATGGTGCAACCCAGTCAGGGTAGCTCCAGCCTCTGAGGCCCATCCCGATAGAGATCACGATCATTACGACTCCAAGGAATGCTCCGGAAAGCATCACAGCCTGATGAGTTGACTCTTCCGCGATACTGATGTCGCGTTCATCGTAGACAGGTCTGTCGCTCGTCCTCTTGATCCATCCCATCGCCCCGACTGCTACGATTATTATTCCGGCCGCAAGTAATTCTCGATCCAATCCAAAGGCCGCTACTGAAAGTATCATTCCAATTAGAAGTACTCCGTGATGCATCTTCTTCGCCTTGCTCCAGTTACGTACACTCATAAATACCACAGAATGTAAATCATACTTGACATTTAAAAATGTAAAGGAGACTTTACTTGTCTGGTTTTTATGTCGAGCCTGACAAGATAGAGGTAGAATTAGAAAATAGAAGGTAGAGAAGTTTACTCCTTCTCATCCAGCTTCTGCTGAACTTCACTTCTTATCGACTCCTTAACTTTCGGAACCTTGATCTCGCGCATAACCGGTTCGAAAAATCCTTTCACGACCAGTCTCTCCGCTTTATCGTCTGTCAGACCTCTGGACTCGAGGTAGTGCTGTTTGTCTTTCTCGACTGTTCCTGCAGCTGCTGCGTGAGAGGCCTCAACGTTCGGATTCTCGATCATCAACTTTGGAGAAGCATCTGATTCCGCCTTGTCTGAGAGCATCAGTGTTTCCTGGTCCTGGAAACTGGAGGTGTCGACTGCAGATCTTTCGACTTTCTGGAGGCCTTCGTACAGGCTTCGCGCTTTGTTATCTACTACGCTTCTGGAGTCCATGTCGCATTTCGTGTTGTCTCCGATGTGTCGGACGTGCAGCGAGATGTCATGGTGCTGTTCTCCTGTAGGGTACCATACACCGGTCATCTCGGACTCCGAATTATCTCCTTTTAGTGTGGTCTCAATCTTCGTCCTATTAAGATCTCCGTCGAACATTCCGTTCAGCCAGTTGATCGAGCCATACTTCTTCGTGATGGCCTTTCTTCGACTGTAGGAAAAGTTGCCGGGTTTCTCGACTGCACCGTACTCAACCGATGCGTTCTCCCCGACGTATATCTCAGTAAAGGAAGTATTGAAATCTTCACTCTCGGTTTCCTCGGTAACTGTTACATCGGCGTTGTCTTTGACGTCGACGATAAGGTGGCTCATCACAGACCTGTCTTCACTGTACTCGATATGAAGCTCTGACTTGCCTGAAACTTCTGCATAGATCAGAGAGTTGATATTAGCCGCGTGAATTGCGTTCAACTTGTTCTCATCAGCCTTGATCAGGTCAAAGGCCTTATCGCCGGCCTTCTCCATAGCTTCCTCTCCGGTGAAAATCTCGACATCTCCTTCCGTCTCTATTTCAGCCTCTATACTTTCAGAACTCGTGATACTGTCCTGGATGTCTTCAGGGTATCGTGTCCAGGTTCTTCCCGGTGTTCTGATTGATTCCGGCATGTCAAGGCCTTCGATATTCTCTGCTGATTCTTTACGTAATTTTTTCAGTTTCATCCTAGGCTTCCCTCCATTTCTAACTGTATTAGCCGGTTTAGCTCCACGGCATATTCGAGCGGCAGTTCTTTGGCGATCGGTTCGATAAATCCTCTTACGATCATCTCCTTGGCTTCCTCCTCTTCTATCCCTCTGCTCTGCATGTAGTGGATTTCCTCGTCGCCGATTCTTCCGACAGTAGCCTCGTGAGCCATCTCTACATCGTCTTCCTTGATCTCAATGTAGGGCTCTGTATCCGAAGTTGCTTCGTCTGAAAACATCAGTGCATCACATTCGATTGATGTTTTGGAGCCGTGACTCCCCTCAGGTATTCTTACAAGACCTCTGTAGTTTGTTCTTCCGCTTCCCTGTGAAATCGACTTGGATTCGATTGTCGACTTTGTATTCGGAGCATTGTGTACTACTTTTGCTCCTGTGTCGATATCCTGTCCATCGCCGGCGAAAGAAATCGTGATGTGGTTTGCTCGGGCTCCTTCGCCGTTCAGATGTGAGGAAGGGTAGAGCATCGTAACTTTTGACCCCATTGATCCGGAGACCCACTCCATTGTTCCTTCTCCGGAGACTTTGGCTCTTTTCGTGTTCAGATTGTACGTGTTTTTGCTCCAGTTCTGGACCGTCGAGTACTGTACGTGAGCGTTTTCCTTGACGAAGACCTCTACGCATCCTGCGTGGAGGTTGTTTCTGGTGTACTGTGGGGCGCTGCATCCTTCTATATAGTGAATAGTACTGCTTTCCTCCGCTACAATTAAAGTATGCTCAAACTGTCCCATACCTTTACTGTTCATCCGGAAGTAGGCCTGTACAGGGATTTCAACTTCAACGCCTTCCGGTACGTAGACGAAAGATCCTCCGGACCATACTGCGCCGTGGAGGGCAGCGAACTTGTTGTCTTGCGGCGGTACGCATTTTTTCATGAAGTATTCTTTGACGAGCTCTTCGTGTTCTTGAACAGCCTCATCCATGTCGCAGAAGATAACGCCTTTCTCCTCCCACTTTTCTTTCATGTTCTGGTAAACTACTTCTGATTCGTACTGGGCTCCTACACCTGAAAGTGCTTCTTGTTCGGCATCAGGAATACCAAGTTTGTCAAATGTCTCTTCTATTTCTTCCGGTACTTCCTCCCATTCTTCTGCCTGTTCTCCTTCTGCTGTTTTGTAGTGAGTGATATCTGAGAAGTCGAGGTCAGAAAGGTCTGGTCCCCATCCTGGCATTGGACGTTTTTTGAAGTGGTGGAATGCTTTCAAACGCTTTTTCAACATCCAGTCTGGTTCATCTTTCTCCTCGGAAATGTTTCTGACTACTTCTTCTGTTAAGCCTTTTCCAGAGTCGTAGCTTATTTCTGTTTCTGTTATGTGGTTGAATTTTTCTTGGTTCTTCTGGACTTTTTCTTGATCTGTCATATTATTTTTTTAGGTAGGTCTAATCTTTAAACTGGAATGGGTCCTTTTTGGAAATTGATTTATTTCTGCACGAGAAAAAATTGATATGGGGCTCGAAAAGGGGGAGTTAGTAGAGCTTGAGAGAGCTGTGTCTGCGGAGATACCGGAGCTGGAATCTTTTGAGGAACGTTACCGCTCAGCTGCTTCTGCATTTACTGAGGAAAATTTTCCGGGCGGAGCTGACAGTGTTTATAGTGGCTTGCCGGACAAGGCACAGGCTTTACCAAGATATATTGACCCGCCGCATGTTTCGGAATCTTATTTGATGTCTCTTTCAGATCAAGCTGCGTATGCCATAAATTTTGCAGAACTAAGATCTAAGAATCTTTCATGTGCTGTAGAGGAACTAGAGGAAGGAGATTACCTAGTTCTACACGCTGGTGAGAGGTCTGTAAGAAGTGACGAGCTGAGAGGTGTTCTTGAAGGTTATCAGAGTTCTCTTCAAGCTTTGGAGACTGATCTTATTGGCGTTGCAAGATTTCTAGATGCTTCGGAAGATCTGCCAGGAAGGCCGTTCAACGAAATGAAGCATTTGTACCAGACGGGCGGAACACAGGATAGAAAAGCGGCTAAAAAAGCTGAATCTGACGAGTTTGACTTCCCTGTTGAAAACTACTGGCCGTTTGGCTCAAGAGAACCTGAAGGCCGAGAGCAACTTAATTAAAAAAGACTTTATACGCTCATACATTATTTTTTATACTGGATGAGGAGTGTTCTGTACCTGTATCAATTCTCTGAACTTCTACTTCTCTTTCAAGAGCTTTTTCTGCCATATTCTTTACTTCATCTACTGAGTGGTGCTGGTCATGGCCGAGTGTGATTATATCTGGAGAAATTTCCTTTACTGTAGTGTATATATCTTCTTCTGAACCCAGAACCGCTCTGTCAACAGCTTCAAGGCTTCCTACAATCTCTTTCCTCTCGTCCTCGCTGAAAGCCAGACTGTCTTTTCTGTCCTTTACTCTTGAGTCCCGGGAAATCACTACAACGAGTTCATCCCCTAGTTCCGCTGATTTCTCCAGGTAATGTATGTGACCTGGATGCAGAATGTCGAAAGTTCCCTGGGCCATAACAGTTTTACTCATATTTTCTCCTCCACTTTCTTCTCGTTGAAGAAGTTTTCAATCTCTTTCCAGGGCGCTCTACTGGATTTCAACTGTTTTTCTGACGGAAAGACTTTCCTGTAGTTACTCCAGTCGTATCTTTCATCCATGTAAACTATTACACCTCTGTCCTCTGAGGAACGGATGCAGCGCCCTGCTGCCTGTATCGCACGGTTCATAGCCGGGAAACTGTAGCCATAGTCCCACCCACGCCCAAATTTTTCGTCAAGAAAGTCGATAAGCCCATTGGTCTCAATATCTGGTTTTTTAAGAGGAATGCCGGCTATGAAAACTGCTTTCAGCATCTCCCCAGGAAAATCTATTCCTTCACCGAAGCTTCCAGCTGCTACTCCAAGCAACGCTGAGTTTCCGTCCTCCTTCGTCGATGCGAAATCATCCAGTAACTCCTGTTTCTCCTCTTTATCCATTCTCCGTCCTTCAACAAATAACTGGTGGTCTGTATGATCTCTTAGAAGTTCCTTGATCTGATGCATCATCTGATAGCTCGGGAAAAAGACTGCTGAGTTGCCGTCCACTGCTTCAAAGCTTTTCGCCATGTACCACGCATATTTCTGGAGCATGTCATCGCCTCGCTCCGAATATTTTGAGGTGAGTGTAGGTACTACAAGGTTCAGCTCGTTTTCCTCGGGGAAAGGAGACTTGAAGGTCTCCTGCTCTGCCTCCCAGATTCCGAGAAGGTCTGCATACATTTCCTGAGGTTTCAGTGTAGCAGACATAAGTATACTTGACTGAGATTCGTTCAGAGGTTTTTTGGTTGATATCTGTGGGTCAAGGCATGAGTACTTGAGCTTGATGACTCTCTCATTCCCTGCTTTCCTCTCACGTTTCAGGAAACGGATAAATCCTCTATCATCGCCGTCCCAGCTTTCCAGGAACTCTGCGATGGATGCACAGTGACTCTGCTCCTTTTCCTCTCTTACTTCCTCCGCTACTTCCTCTAGTGCAACTACCAGATCCCCGAGTTCCTGGATATTTTCTACCGGCTCC
>JBEQAY010000008.1:23168-31863 GCA_041640075.1 Candidatus Nanohaloarchaea archaeon
CCAGCTTTCCAGGAACTCTGCGATGGATGCACAGTGACTCTGCTCCTTTTCCTCTCTTACTTCCTCCGCTACTTCCTCTAGTGCAACTACCAGATCCCCGAGTTCCTGGATATTTTCTACCGGCTCCTTGAAGTGATCTTTCTCAATCTCCTGCTCGTGGTCTCCCATTCCAAGTTTATCGGATGCAAGCCGTTTCACAACCTTCTGAAGGCGTTCCAGTTTTTCACCTTCGCTGTAGTATCCGAATCGCTCGCATTCAGTTATAGAGTTCTTGATTAAAGGTATAGAAAGCGAGGCGGTGAAAAGAGATCTTGTCCTGGAGGGAAGGTTGTGAGCTTCATCTACAATTAGTATAGAGTCTTCAAGATCAACGTCAGCTTTTTCAAATATTGTATCACGGACGCCAGGATGGAAAACATGGAAGTAGTCAGCGATCACGATGTCTGCGTCCCGGCTCATGTTTGTAAGGATTTCATAGGGGCATACTTTGCTGCATTTTTCCTTTACTTCGTGTGCGGACAGGTTCTGGTGTTTTACCCTGTCTATCATGGATTTTGCCTGCTTGGTCAGTTCATGTGAGTCAGTGTAGGTGTCGTCGTAGCGTGGGCAGTCCGGTCCGTCTCCGGCGGTGGTTCCAGGACCAGCCTCACAGAGATGGCTTTTACCAATCAGATCCACTGAGACAAAATTCTCATCGTGTCTATCGTTGATTTTTCTGACAGTCTCAAGTGCAATCTCATGCTGTGAGTGTCGAGGTGTCAAGAAGAAAACTGTTTTGTCGTCCTCTTTTGCTGCTTTAAGAGCAGGGGTTACTGCTGCCGCGGTCTTACCGATACCGGTTGGTGCGTGAGCTATCAGGTTGCTTCCGTCTTCTATTACTTCTTCACTTTTCTCCAGAAGCCGTGACTGTCTGTCTCTGACTTCCTCAAAAGGGAACAGGTCCATGGTAAAACCGGGTGATGGAACTGATAAAAAAGACACTCTGCCACGGAAATCTGTTTAAAAATAGGTGCTCAAACAAGGTACATGGGCTGGTATGCTTTAGAGGAGATAGGTGAGGCACTTGAAGAAACAAGAGACATGCTTCTACCTTTCGATATAAAGCAACTCACCAAGCTCGCGATTATAGTTTTACTCACCGGCTCAGGTTTTAACATGCCTACAGGATTTGGCGGTCCCTCACCAGACCCATCTACCGGAGGAGGATGGACGCCAGGCTCAGAGATGACAACGCCCGAGATGAGCTACGCAACCCAGATGAGTAACATGGGGCAGATGGAGGCCTTCTCCGGGATTAACGCGGCATCAAGTCTAGCAGTAGTAGCAGTTATACTTGCAGTATTCATTTTCATAGGGCTTCCACTACTTTTCCTCAGCAGCGTTTTCGAGTTCATATTCTACAGGTCTCTTATAGATAAAGAGGTCAAGATAGTTGAGAGCTTCTCGGATAACATGGGTAGAGGTCTGAGGTACTTTGCTTTCCGCATTGTTTACACACTTTTCGTACTTTCAACCCTTGCTATCGTGATACTATTGGGTCTGGAGAACACTGCCCTGATTTGGTTGCTTCTACTTGCCCTTATTCCGGTTTTACTTGTTCTATCTATCTTCGCAGGTCTAACAAAACATTTCATCCTTCTTAGAATGATGGAGGAAAACGAAGGGCTTCTTGAGGCATGGAGATCTTTCTGGCCGCGACTAACTTCACAGTGGAAACAGGTAGTAGTGTTCCTTTTGGCTCATTTGGCGCTTTCAATATTCGTTGCAGCTATTTCTGCAACAGCAGTACTCACCTTTACAGTCGTCGCAGCTATACCTGTGATAATAGTTGGTGTATTACTGAGCTTGATTGCTGAAGTACTCTTCCTCATTCCGCTAATCCTTGGAGCTCTGGTATGGCTTATCGTGGTATTCTACCTGGCTGTACCATTCCGCGTGTACATGAGGTACTATGTAATACTCGTGTACCACGACCTAACTTCCTGAATTAGTTAGAGAGGGGAGGAGGGTTGGGAAGGGAAATAGAGGGGGATTGTTGAGAGGATTCTAGAGTTCGTCGTAATCCTTGAGAAGCGATCTAACTGCTTCATGCATGGCATCAGTCTTGTCCTTGAATATACCTTCATCTACCTTCCTGTCGAGCTTCTTATTCAATTCTTCTGATAATCTTACTGAAACTGTCGCCATGTCCCTTCCCCTACGTAATACATTATAACCTTTTAGTTATAAATAAGTTGCCATTATGTATTACAGAAAAATAGTTCCTTGGCTAGGTAATTCTACAGAAATTTTTGCTTTAACTAGCTTAGAAGTTTGTTAGGTTGGTTTGACGGGAGCCTATCATCTTGCTCCTGTTTTTGATTCTGTCGTAGATGAATCTGAACTCTTTGCCTATCCTGAACTTTGCTTCATCAAATTTTTCGTACGTCGCTGTGTCTTCAGCGTCTTTGAAAGCGTTTCTAACTGTTTCACGGATTATCCATACTCCCAGTGGAGCCCAGTATTCTGGTTTGACGTCTCTAAGTATGAGAACTTTTGACTGTCTTCTGCGTCTGTGCAGGTTTTCGAGCGCACCGAGCCTGGCTGCATAGAATGCGCCTGAAGTCTCATCAGCGTAATCTGTTCTTCCAGTATATCCTTCGTAGTTCTGGGCTATGTAAACGTCTTCTGCGGCGTTCCAGACTGATCCTGAGCGCTTCATCTCCATGAGTTCGTACTCCCATTTCCCTGGGATGAAGAAGATATGGAAGGTGTTTCCGACGTAGGAGTTCTTGTAGTACTCTATCTGGTTGATCTCCTGATAGTCCTTCACGTCGTGTCTGAGTTTCTTCGAGATCATGTCGTCGGTGGCCGTGATACTCCACCGCGTCGGCACCAGTTCCCGGTTCTCATCTTCTCCAAGCATTCCTGTGGATAGTGTCTGCTGGATCTTGTACTTGTCAACACCTTTGTCGTGGAGTTCCTCCACCGCGTTCTCCGCCTTCAGGTCCTTGTCGTAGAATGCTTTCTCAACTTTTCTCTGTACCTTGGGGTTCTCTCCTAAGTTGAACTTTTCAACCTCTGCGGAGGCGGATACAGGTGCTGCCCTACCTCCTTTGATGCTAGAGCCAGGTCTCTTGTCAAGTGAGATCTCGACGTCGACAGGCTTCCGGGCCATCGCTATCTCACGAGTGTTATCAAGGAACCTGTCTGTCTGATCCACTTTCTGCCTCTGCTTCGAGTTCACAAGTGACGTTCTGAGGCTGGCAATCCTTTCGATACCATAATCTTCTTTGTACCATTTATCTGGTGAGTCCAGGAGCTGTGTCTTGCCGTGATGCTGGGGTGAGAGTATACCCGTATTGACCTTGGGATAGTTGTGGCTGCCGATGAAGACGCTTGGCGGGGATGCTCCCTGAAAATCCTTGCTGTGCTCCTGTCTGGGCATGACCTCTTCCAGTCTTCGCCGCACCTGTTCCTGAGAAATACCTTTTGCGAGTTTACCGTAACCCATACACTGTTTTTATCCAGAAAATTACTTGTACATAACGGCCGGTAGATTCCTAACTTTAACCTTCGACAGAACAACTGTGGGAGAAGTCGATTACACCCTGAACATATACTCATCAGTTGACTCTATAGCCAGGCACCTACTCGAATTTTCCGAAGACGAGATGCATGAACGTCTTGAAACAGAGTTTGATATGGATTTCTATCCACTTGAAACAGATCCTTCCCATGACCTTGAGAAAAATTCTGCTAATGAATACATGAGAGCAAGTTTTAACATATCTTCCCTACTGGCTCAGGGATATAATGCTCAGGAAGATCTTTTCTTCGAGGAACGTTCAGAAGATTTTCAGGGTTTTGCTCAGGAGCTTGGAGATTTTGGTAAGGGGTACAAATCCGAACATCTCATCCAGTACGTCAATCTTTACTCAGCTATAGTAGAAGAGGAAGCTCTGGAGATAGAAATCGACCCTTCATCGATCGTATTGCAGAATCTGGGTGAGAAGAAGCAAACCGTTGAAGAGATGCTGTCTGGAATAGAGGACGAAGTTAGTTCTGGGAACTTGGAGTAGTCAGAGTTTCCAGTGGGGATTTTTCGAGTCTTTCAGCTCTACAATTTCCTCTAGGAGCTGCTTCTCTCCTTCTGATAGTAGATCTTTCAGTTCCTTGAGCCTCTTGTAATCTTCTGAGGTGATGTCTGTGAGCAGGATATCGCCTTCTTCAATATCTCTACCGATCGTAGCATTAGAGATCGAAGTCGCTATTTCCGAACCTTTGGTCGCTTTCTCTATACTCTCGTTCTGTTCCTGCAAGCTCTTGACTCTACCAACTTTTTCTCCTTCAGGCGTCATAAGCGAAGCACCTGGGTTGATAACCCCTTTTACTACTTCTGTACCGGCTACTGCAGGATCAGAGGATCTGAAGACATGGTCAGGCATTAACCTGATCTTGGCAGGCCTTGTTGTTTCTGCAAGTTTTTGCTCCCTTTCTTTTCTCTCCAGCTCTTTCTTCCAGGTCTTGTAGCCTTCTATTATCTCGTATATCACCTGGCTGTGGAATAGCTGTATGTCTTTGTTTTCAAGAAGCTCTTTACCTTGATCTGTAACGTCTACATTGAATGCGAAGACTGCCTGCTCTGATGGTTCCTCATTTGAGGCTTTTATGACGTCGTTCTTGTTTACGGCACCGACCTCAGCTTTTTGAACAGGTATATCCTCTTTCTCCAGCTCACGCATCAAAGCCTCTAGAGAGCCTAATGAATCAGCCTTGACAACAACTCCGTGAGCCTGAGTACTGTAATCTGAGGACTGAAGTTCTTCACGCACTTCGTCTCTAGCTCTCTCGAGCTGATCCTTCTTGGCTGCACGTATAGGCGCTCCCGAGATTATTCCCTCTAGATCCTTCGCGGAGATCTTCAGTCCGGCTGCAGGTGTAACTTTTTCAACTTCTGAGTAATGTTTGTCCTCACGTATCTCTGTAAGCGGTTTAGGCTCTAGAAGCGCTCTCATGTCTGTTTCCTTGACTCCGTCTGGTGTGCCGTAGACCAGTTTATCATCTTTTTCTATTACTCCGTCGTAAAGTATGATGTCAGCTGTTGTCCCCATACCTTTTTCTTCAGATACTTCAAGGACTGTGGCCTTTCCCATTCCCTCTTTAATGTCAAGTTCGTCGGAAAGATAGTTTTGGCTTAGTCCTGTCAAAACCATAAGTAGTTCAGGGATTCCTACTCCGGTTTCTGCGCTGATAGGTACCATTGCTACTTTTTCCTGGAAGTTATCCACTCTGTCGAACCGGTCAGCAACTATATCGTAGTCATTCAGCTCTCCCATCAGTTCGTATATCTTTGTATCCAGCTTCTGCTGAACGTGCTCCGGCTGTGACTGGATAGCTTTTGTGAAAAGTTCTTCGTCTGTATTCCATCCGTTTATAAGATCTATTTTGTTTACAGCTACGATGAAGGGTGTGTTTGATTCTTTGAGTATTTTTATGGCTTCTTCGGTCTGTGGCTGTATGCCTTCTTCCACATCTACCATCAGAATTGCGATATCGCTGATGGATCCTCCACGTTTCCTGAGTGATGAGAATGCTGCGTGTCCTGGTGTGTCGATGAACATTATTCCCGGAATCGTGATATCTGTGTCAAGCTGTTCCAGAAGGTTTCCGCAGACTTCTTCGAGAGTTTCCAGAGGTACTTCGGTTGCCCCGATCATCTGTGTTATCTGTCCGGCTTCCCCTTCAGTGATTCTGGACTCTCTTATGGCATCTAGGAAACTTGTCTTCCCGGCGTTCACGTGTCCTAGAACTGAAAGTATCGGTTGTCGAGGCATAACTGGTCACCTATCAAAAAGAATCTGTATATAGAAATCTTAAATACTCGACCGGTTTAAATCCGGAGAATCTATCTTAGAAAAGGATATGAAAATGTAAAGAGTATTCTCGGAGACAGAAACTCTCCGAGTTTTGTATTTTACTCCTCTTTCTCCTTTTCTGCGTACTCGTGCTTCCTATCTTTCATCCAGTTCTTCAGATTCTTGCTGGATGAGAAGTAAAGCCTTTCGCCGTTGTTCCGGACGTACATGATGCCTTCGGTTGGCTTGATCTCTTCTCCGCTGTATTCACATTCTGGCATTACTGAATCACCTGTGTTTCAGTTTGAGAAAATCTTTGCATTTTAGATTCACCCTTCCATCTCCGTTTCTTTGATGTGAACGACGTCGTCTTCCCGGATAGGTCCACGAGCGTTTCTTACGAGGATCTTACCTTCCTCGGATCCTTCAATAATTCTGCATCGGATCTTTCTGATGGTTCTGTGACCCTGTTCTCCGATGACTTCGATAACTTTTGCGCTTACCATTTTTTGTCACGTTTTTGAAGAGCTTGTTTACTCTTCTTCTGCTTCCAGCAGTTCGTTTGCTTTTGATGCGACGTCTTCGATTTCGTCGTCTGCGTTTCCTGTTGATGTTACTGCGATTGCTGCTGCCTGTACGTTGATACCTGCTGCGAGTCCTAGTTCCTCTTTGTCAGGTACGAACGTGTATGGGATGTCCTTTTCCTCTGAGAGTGCTGGAAGATGCATTACGATTTCCTCCGGTGAGACGTTCCCTGCGATAACTACAAGGTCTGCCTCGTTTCTCTCGATGGACTTCGTCACTTCGTTAGTACCTGTGACGATACTTCCCGAGCTTTCAGCTTTTTCTACTGCGTTGTATGTTTCGTCTGCGAGTTCGTCGCTTGGTTCGAATTTCTGGTATGCCATTAGTTTTACACCTTTCACAACCTTGGATCATCAAGGCTAAGAAACAAATAAACTAGAACTTTTTTATACAACATCCAGTAGAAAAATGCACTTAGTCTTCCTCAGGATTCCAGTCGTGAAGCTTCTCGTTCTCAATCCTGTCAAGATCTTCCTCAAGGTTCCGGATAATCATGTTCAGCTTGTGCTCATTGATATCGGTCTCACTGAGAGAAAAATCCTCCAGCTCCCCGACTAGTAGATCATTTAGCCTCTGTAATACCTTGAGGTCGGAGTTCTCCTCTCTAAACTCTTCTACAGCTTCTTCAAGTTTATCTTCCATAAGTGAAGATTATATCCACGTTTTTTAATTCTGACCGGATTCGATTGTGGACTTGACTTTTGTTCTTCTTTGACTGAATGCCTGCACAAGCTCTTCGGAGTCCTTTGAAATATCTCTTTCATCTCTGACTGTTTTCTTCATTCGGTCAACCTTCTGACCCAGCTCCTGAGATAGGTAACGCATCTCCTCCACCATCTCCCGAACCTCATTGAACTGTTCTTCTCTCAGGAAAAGTGGTTCATCCCTGGATTCGCCAATGCTCTCCTTGGTGTCCATTGAAGTGTCTCTGGATTCCTGACTTTCTTCTTCATCGTTGATTACTTTGTCTTCGCTTGGCTGCTGCATTGACTGAGTATTTCCAATATTATTGTCTCTTGCCTGGTTGTTTCCTATGTTTTGTGTGTTGTTGCGTGTGTCTTGACTTTCTTCCTCTGGGAAGCTATGCTGTGCATCATTGGACATGTTCTGACTGAAACCGCTTTCACTCTGCGCCTGTTTATTCTCCTGCTGAGCGTTCTGCTGTACTTTCTGTTCAAACTGGGTCGAGTTATCGCTTTGCCTATCTCCCCCAAAATCTGTATCTTCAAGTTCCCCATCCTGCTGCCCATCTCCTTCCGAGCCACCTTTGTCGATGAGGTTTTTGATTTCCTTCATATTTTCCTGAAGTTCATCTTTATCGTCTGACCCAAGGTTGAACATAGTGCTTCTGCAACAGGTTTGGTTTTGACCGGGTTTAAATATTATGGAAACCTACTGAACCTTCTCATAGAAATCTTCACATTCATCCACGAACTCTTTGAAACGTCTTTCATATGGTTCATCCACGAGTTCTCCGTCTTCAAAGATCTGTGTAACCTTTGAAACCGGTATATCGGGTCCGGGGAAACCTCCAAGCTCGAGAGTTACGTCGTGGAGGTGTGAAAGCGCTCTTACACCGCCGAACCCTCCTGCGGAAACTGTAATGTAGTAGAAAGGTTTGTCCTCGTACTCGGGGTAGAGATGATCCAGTGCATTTTTCAGTTCTGCAGAGTAGGAATGATTGTACTCGGGCGTCACCAGCACCAGGCCGTCGCATTCCTCCACTTTCTGACCGAACTTCTCCACGTTCGGATTTGGTTCATCTGTTCTGTGCCGCCTTTCACCTAGGAACGGGATATTATTCTCCTTCAGGTCAAAAAGCTCTGCCTCATGACCTGCCTCCTCAAACTTTTTCTCAGCCTCACGTGCAGGATAGATGGAATGTCTGCCGTCACGGCTTGTACCAACTACGATAAGAAGTTTCATGAAAAAAGACTGGAGAGAAAAATTTATGCTTCTACTGCTTCGCCTTCCTCTTCATCAAGGTCAAGTGAGATGAAGTCCTCCTGTTTGAGGTCAAGCTTCTCTCCCTTCGCTTCCTTTATCTGGTCGGCAAGCAGGTAGAAAACCATTCCAAGAGCCTTCTCTCCCTTGTTGTTAGCTGCGATAACTTTGTCAACGTTGTCAAGACTGTTCTCTGAATCAGCGATAGCGATTACAGGGATGTTTACATCTGAAGCCTCTGTAATAGCCTGTCTATCCTCTTCAGGATCTGTAACAAGGATGATCTCTGGCTCCATGAAGTTATCGGACTTTGGGTTCGTCAGTGTACC
>JBEQAY010000009.1:0-29481 GCA_041640075.1 Candidatus Nanohaloarchaea archaeon
TCAGGGATTTGAACCCTGGGCCTTCCCCTGTCTTGCCTTGTCCGCCAGGAAAGGCAGACAGAGCATACTTTCCAAAGGAAAGATGCAGTTGCAAGGGGGACGTTCTGCCAGGCTGAACTAAGGGCCCGTCTTAATCCGATATAAATGCATTTATTGGGAATTTTTTTAAGTGGTAAAGAATTTTTGAGTATGTATCGGCGAATATTGCCAAATCAACCAAAGTGTTTTTATTAGTTAGTGACAACACTATGTTATATGGTTGGAGGTGTACGTGAAAACTATGGCTCAAGCCTTAGAAGAATTAGTTGAAGGTCCGGAAGAATTTTTAAACGAAGATTTCTATGGAGAAGCTCTATTTGGAGAGGAAGGCGATGAGCCAGATGACCATGATTTTGAAATATTTGACCATGAAGGAGAACCAGAGAACAATGACTTTCTATTAGATGAGGAGTTAGATGGAATTTTCGGAGAAGGTTACAACGACGAATTTGAGTACGAGTTTAATGAGGAAGACCTTGCACAAATAGGTGACGTCCAAGACCATGCTCACGAATACCAAGTTCAAGACCCAATCAATTTTGAAGAATATCAAGAACATATAGAACCATTAGGACCTGGCGAAATCCCAGAATTAGGTGAAGTAGGTTTAGGTAATGACGAACTTGAGGCCTTACCCGATAATCTAACGAGAAATGATCAAGTTAGGGAAGTAATTCCAAACTTTGTCAGAGAAATGAATATTTCTAGAGAAGAGGCTCTTAAGGATCTTGAGTTATTGGAAAAACTTGATTCTAATATAGACCATGTTGAAGTCAAAGATGATGAAAGAAGACGGAGGAAAGAAGCTGCTAAAAAACTTTACAGAGAGAAGAAAAGATTTTTAGAGCATATCCAGGAAACTTATGAGGTTTCGCCGTTTATTGTAGGTGCTGCACCAGCAATTGAATCTGAAATGGGCTTATCTACCGAGGAATTTGTACACATATTTAATGGGGGAGATTCCAGCAGAGTTATTGGAGAAGGATTTCATTCTCAGGGAGTTGTTGGAGGACAATATGACCAGGGTGTTGAGAAGCTTGAAAGTTTATCGAGGAAAGAAGGAAAATTTGAAACAGATATAGACTACGAAAATACAGTTAGAAGAGCCCTTGGAGAAGAATTATTCAATGATTTAGATCTTAAGGATAAAATTAGAGAGGCGAAGATGGGAGATAGAGATGTTGAAGCAGCTATATTGGAAGATGAATTTAACCAGTTGATTGGGGAGTTAATGCAGGAGGATCCTGAAAAAGGGCAGGAGATGATAGATAAGAGAAATGAGTTGAAGGCAGAAATTAATGAAGAAAAGAGAACCGAGGCGCTCAAGTATGCGATGAAAACCGGTATTTCGGATCCAGAGATTGGGGAAAAAGCATATAGACAGATAATGGAGTCCGAAAACCCTGATCTTGGGTTTTTGAGACAGGACAATGTCGAAAGTATGCTTGACTCTTTGGCCGAAGAACACCTTTCAGATGATTGTTCTGCTTATCATGAGGCGAAAAGATTAGCAGATAACATGGATGGTAGAGAAGTGGAGTTTGAGTTGTATGATAAGAGCTTTGAAAACATGCCTTATAAGGAGAATAGAAATCTTCCGTGTACCTTCCCCGGAAGCTCTCATGCTAAATCTGTTGCTTTTACGAGCTACATGCTTGATCCTGCTACACAGGTAGGAAAGATTGAAACGGACAAAGGGGATGGTGTAGCTTTGATGAAATTAGTCGAATATGAAGGAGACGGATTCCTTTATGTTCACTCTGTTGAGGCAGACAAAGGAGAAAATATTGCCAGCAACAAAGAAATGGCTAGAGAGATAAAGAATCAGATAGAGAAATATGCTGAGGAGATCAGCCAGTACAGCTTTGAGGTCGATGATGACCGAGAGATCGAGATGGAAGGTATAATGTACTGTATGAGCCGTCATAACCACGGTACGGCTTCCAGCTTCCAAAGTGCGTTAAGAGACTACGAAGATCCTGAAATAGAGACAAAAGAATTAGAACATGCCGGAGTTAGACACCAAGGCTTCGACCACAACATTGAAACCGGTGTGAGAGTGTATGAGAAGAACTTGGGTTAACAAAATTTTCAGTCGGCATTCCCTATTTAAAGTTTAGACCTAAGTTCTTGGATGCGGACAGTCCGACAGGGTGAAAACCTTGAGAGGACAACCCGTTAAAAAGGTTAAGTCCGTGATTGTTTGATACCGAGTAAGGTTAGTCCTGTCGTGCTTGATAGGCCGACAATTTATGGACTGTTTACGTATGGAGGGGCGTCTCTACCATAGGATGTCCTGAGCACGAACCCAACACCTGAATCTTCACTTGTGGGTGTGAGTAGTGCACGCCTGAGAACACGTTGCCGCGTGTACGACCCTAGTTATGTGGTCGTTGGATCTGGGTGTAAGTAGGGTTTGACCATTACATATTTTGCATTCAAACTTAGGCTTAGCCTGATATGGTCTACTCTGTTTCAGCTTTGCTGAGACGTGGAGCATATCAAGCTGGTTGCCTGAAGTTGGATTGCGACGATATCCAGTTAGTGGATGGCTCGGTTCGAGAAGCCGATGAAGGACATGGCAAGCTGTGATAAGCTTGGGCGAGGCGCATGCAGCCTTTGAGCCCAAGATTTCCGAATGTGAGTTAACACACGCCGTTTCGACGGTGTATCCCGAGAGGGAGGGTAACGCGGTGAATTGAAACATCTTAGTAGCCGTAGGAACAAAAATCAACCGAGATTCCCTTAGTAGCGGCGAGCGGAAGGGGAAATGGCATAAACTGAACGCAGTTCCGAGAGGATCTGTGGATGTGGTTTGGGCCGTCTTTCTGGACTGAATGGTTTAGCCGAACTCTTGCTGGAAAGCAGGACCATAGAGAGTGATAGTCTCGTAGGTTGTAACCAAGACGTCCTTCGACGTGCCCCAAGTAGCGTGGGTTGGAAATCCTGCGTGAAGATGGGAGGCACTTTCCTTCCAATGCTAAATACTTCTCGAGTCCGATAGCGCACTAAGTACCGTGAGGGAAAGCTGAAAAGTACCCCTAGAAAGGGGGTGAAAAGAGCCTCAAACTAACTGGTTATAGGCTAGACAGGGCGTTCAAGCGTCGATATCTGTGAAAGAACTTTCCGAGAGGTCTTAGTATAAATCAGGTGGAGCAGCGTCCTGTCATCCGTTTTGAAAAACGGGGCAGGGAGTGTACCTCCGTGGCGAGGCTAACCACCGTTTCGGTGGGGAGTCATAGCGAAAGCAAGAAGACCGCAGCAGTTTTACTGTGAGGGTCCTCGTGTTAACGTGCGAGAAGTCACCGCGGTACTATCCGAAGCTGGTCGATCCTGGCCTGGGCAGGTTGAAGCGGCGCGAAAGCTCCGTGGAGGACCGCAAGAGGTGCTGCGATACAAGCGCTCTCGTGACCTGGGTCAAGGGGTGAAATGTCAATCGAGATCAGCAATGGCTGGTTCCTTTCGAAATAGGCCGAAGTCTAGCCTCGAGCGAGGTGGTTGCACAGGTAAAGCGACTGATTCCGATCCCTGTAGGGTTACCTACAGGCCGGAGTCAAACTCTGAACTGTGTAACGCCGTAGACCTCGGGAGTGAGGGATGGCGGGTAAGCTGCCATTCCGAGAGGGAAACAACCCAGAGCAAGGTTAAGGCCCCTAATTCCTGACTAAGTGTCATTGGAGGATGTCGCGGTTCTCAGACAGTGGGGAGGTTAGCTTAGAAGCAGCTACCCTTTAAAGATAGCGTAACAGCTCACCCATTGAGAACTGTGGCGCCGTAAATGGACGGGGCTCAAGTCAGGAGCCGAGACCTTGCCGCCGAGCATTAGCTTGGTGGATAGGAAGGCGCTCCGCATGGGCGGAAGCATGGCTGTGAAGTCGTGTGGACCGTGTGGAGATGAAGATCCTGCCGGCAGTATCATCGTAAAAAGAGATGCGAATTCTCTTCGTCGCAAGGATAAGGGTTCCTCTGCAATGATTTTCAACAGAGGGTTAGTCGGTCCTAAACCGGACCGTAATTCGAATCCGGTGAATAGGGAAACAGGTTAATATTCCTGTACCTCCTCACATTTACTGACGATTCGGGATAATGGTAGCTGCGCCTTCGCGCAGTCGAAACCGTTAAACCGGGCGAGCGTAATGCTTCGACCCCGGCGAACCGGTGATCGGCCTGGGAATAATCCCGGGTTGCCACGATTCCTGGATCCCATGAAAAGGTGTGAGAGACCGTACCCAGAACCAGCACAGGTATCCTGGCTTAACAGGCTAAGACGTATCGGGTTTAATGCAGCTTAGGGAATTCGGCAAGTTAGCCCCGTACCTTCGGTATATGGGGTGCCTATCGTCTCGATACGATAGGTCTCAGTGACTAGGGAAGCTCGACTGTTTACTAAAAACGTAGCCGACTGCTAGTCCGAAAGGATTTGTATAGTCGGCGACTCTTGCCCAGTGCCAGTACCTGAAATCTCCGTCCAAGGAGTAGAAGGGCTGGTAAACGGCGGCGGTAACTATGACCGTCTTAAGGTAGCGTAGTCCCTTGCCAATTAATTGTTGGCCCGCATTAATAGGGAAACGAGGCTTCTACTGTCCCAAGCTGTAGCCCGGTGAACCCGCCGTACCGGCGCATAGGCCGGTGACTCCCGGTGGGAAGCGAAGACCCTTTGAACCTTTACTGCAGTCTATCGTTGCTGCGGGGTTCCAAGTGTGAAGTGTAGGTAGAAGACGTTACAGAGACGCATGCGCCAGCATGTCGCCCAGTCGATCATGGGACACTACCCACTTGGAACCCTGCGGCTTGACCTCTACGGAGGGACAGCGTTAGCTGGGCAGTTTAACTGGGGCGGTATCCATCTGATAATAAATCAGATGGGTCCAAAGGTAGGCTCAGACCGGTCAGAAATCGGTCGTAGAGTACAAAGGCAAAAGCCTGCCTGACTGGTCTCTTGTTAGCAGAGGGACCAGGCGCGAAAGCGTGGCTTAGCGAACGCCTACAGCCAAATAGTGAGGCTTAGGCCTGACGAAAAAGGTACTCAAGGGATAACTGGATTGTCTGAGGCGCGAGTTCACATCGACCCTCAGGCTTGTTACTTCGATGTCGGCTCTCCGTATCCTGGCTGTGCAACAGCAGCCAAGGGTGAGGGTGTTCACCTATTAAAACGGATCGTGAGCTGGGTTTAGATCGGCGTGAGCCAGATCTGTTGCTATCTGCCGGGAGCGTTTACACGGTCTGAGAGGAAAGTTCGGACAGTACGAAAGGAACCCCGAACTGAGGCCTCTGGTGTATCTGTCATCCGAGAGGGTGGGCAGAGTAGCTACGCCTCACAGATGTAAAAGCTGAAAGCATCTAAGCTTGAAAGTCTCCTCAAAACGAGACCGTTTCCGCTCTTGTACAAGACAAGTTGATAGAGTGGCGGTGTAAGATCCAAGGCAACGAGGATTTCAGCCGACCACTACTAATCGCGGGTTCAATCTAATGGACGGCGACCAGCTTGAGCTCTAACACAAGTGTTTAGAGACCAAGCAGGCTAAGTCCTGAGAACAACGTATTGGTCAAACCCTACCTCTTTTTCCATACGCAACTTTCTATATTCTACAACAATTACACTAAATTATGTACAGTTAATCAAACCTGATTTAATTTTAATCATTGAATAACATTCTTGCTGGGAGATGGTTTGACCGTCCCCGCTGGTAGACACACTCGGCTTGGCGACAAGACGAGATATATCAATCAGAGGTCTACCGAGTGAGGAAAGTCCTGACACCCACTCCGAGCTCCTTGAGGTCGGAGTTTGAGAAGATTCCTGCGAAGGGATTTTCGAGTTATGTGTGGCGGATGCAAATCCGTGGGCCAAGAGGTCGCACCAAGATCTTCCGTAACCTCTGTAATATGAGGACCGGAGTCTTGAAACCTGCAGCAGAAACGACACGTCCAGTGCCGATGATCGTGATCGGACAACAAAGAACACGGCTCGAGACCTTGTACGTCTCGGCGGTGCAAAAAAGTCCGTGAATCCTTGAAGCACCTGGGATCGTTGAAACGAGGCAGGACACACGGTGCAAGCGCCAAAGCAGCGTGCAAGTGCGAACTCGCAGAGTTCGACTCTTCAGAGAAGAGCTCTGCTCTTCGCCAAGTTAAATGCGGTTGTAGAAACAGAATCAGGCTTACTACCGTCACCCAGCACTATCTTTTCTGTTGAACAAAGACACCTCTCGAAAATTTTCCGTGTTTTAGGGAACACCTTTTTTGAAGTTAAGCGACCTGAAAATAGTATTATGGCAGGAAACCAGCAGCAAGGTGGAGCACTTCCTTCCTCACAGGGGGGACTGGTACAGTACTTCGACGCTGATTCAGGGTACGAGATGGATCCCAAGACAGTAGTCATGATAACAGGAATGGTAGCTGTACTGGAACTTGTACTTCAATCCGGTATGCTGCCGATTTAAACCAGTGAAGGGCCCGTAGCTCAGCTTGGACAGAGCGATCGGCTTCTATCAAAGTTCTGAAAGTTTGATCCAAAGAAAGCGCTTTCAGAAAAACAGGGAAGATACCGATCGGTCGAGGGTTCAAATCCCTCCGGGTCCGTTGCTCATAAATTTGTCCTGTTAACTACTGTTTCTATGAAACCTTTCGATAGGATATACGAGGAGATATCCAATAAAAGAAGGTCGAAGGCTGCGGAGAACCTTCCTGGAATCGAAAAACTTGATGATGGCTGGGGATTTGACAGGACTGTATTCCGTATTGAAACAGAGAAGTACGGCGAAGAATACGAGGGAAAGGTTCTGAAAATCGGTGCAGGAGCAGAGAACGCCAGAACGGCAAACAAGAAAGAACTGGAGACGTGGATGGCTTTAAAAAACGATAAAGAGCTAGGCAAACATTTTTGCCCTATAAGAGATCGGGGAAAAAACTTCAAATGGATAATAATGGATTATGCTCCACCGGTTAAGTCTTTCCTATCACGAATCAAGTCTAGAAGGAAACAGAAAAAGATAGAAGACACTCTCGCAGAAGTTGAGGAGTACCTAGACTTGAAACATGAAAACATGGGAGTCCACAGGAATAGAGGTGTAGTCTTCGTTGACTACCCCTGGGGAGGAAATTTTGTAAGAGAAAAGGATGAAGGGAATCTAGGGAAACTCCTGAACAGGATTAACAGGATTGCTGAATCATGAAAGAAGTAAAATCTCCTCAGGAGGCCGAAGCACTGGTACAGAAACTTTCTTCAGACATGGGAATCCACAGAAACCCGAGGAAAGGTACTTTGAACGCACCTGACAAAATCCTATCCAATTTTTCAACTCAGAGGTCTGTCCTCGTGGACGAAGTTTTCCCCGACGAGTTCTCGCTTCACCAGACCCATGAAAAAATACTGGAAAATACTGAAGACTTGTTAAAACATGGTAAACCTGTGATATCGGTCGGTGGCGACCACTCCGTAAGTTTCCCTGTTTTAAAAGCTATGAAGGAACTTTTTCCCGAGCTTAAACTGGTCTGGCTGGATTCTCATCTTGACCTAAAGGAGAAAGTAGGTGAAAATATTTCTCACGATGTTGTTGTCCGTGAACTTCTCGAAAACGGGTTTGAGCTGGATGATATACATTTTATAGGCATCACGAAAAAAGATGACGACGAAAAAAAGTTTCTGGAAGGACGTGAACCAAGAATTTACAGACCGAATGAACTGGAGAAGTTCAGAAGAGAGTTCAGTTCAGGCGAACAACCTGTTTATCTCTCCGTTGATATCGATGTGCTGAAAGAGGATGAGGCACCGGGAACCGGGTATCCTGATGGAGAACTTGAAACAGAAGACGTTCTGGATCTGATAGAGTATATATCCGCCGATCACGGAGATCTCGTGGAGGTTGCGCCACCTTTTGATCAGGATAACAGGACTGTAGAGAAAGCACAGAAGATTCTGCAGAAAATTGTGGAAACAGCTAGCTGAGTCTTTCTCGGAGTATTTCAAGAGTTTCAGATGCCCGACTGTCGTCTACAACCAGGTGTGTATCCTCTCGACAGGATATCACATGGTCAACGTTGACCCCTTCAGCCGCCAGAGAGGAAAGTACAAACTCCAGCACCCCAGGCGTGCTCTCAAGCTCCACAGGACTTTCAAGCGACACCAGAGCTTTCTCACCCCCATCCAGAACAGAGGTAAAACCATTATATGTTCTTGCAGAGACGATACATTCATCTAAATCTTCCTTGACTACTTTTACACCAGTTTTAAGTTCCATACTGGTATCCTCCAGAACTTCGCTGACTTTATCCCTCCTCTCCCGTCTTAATCTGGAAACATGGTCTTGATAACGGGATAAAGCCGCCTTGACAGCATCAACAGACTCAAGACCTTCTTCACGACAGATTTTACGTGCCAGCGCACTGTAATTAACGACATCCTCGGCTAAGGCCTCCTTAATGTATGGCCTCTTTGACACGTAGAGCTCAACTTTTGCAGCTGTCGACATAGAAAATGTTTAATTTAAAACATTTTTGTATTTTTTGTTGCAAAAATCTGGTTCACCGATTAATAACTCCCACACCAAAACTCGATCAACGTGAACAACAAATGAAACTTGGAACTAAAGGTGGATACGAAAGACTCTATCGACTATCTAGCAAAACCCTCTAACATCGACACAGTCGTTCTTCTATACTCAGGAGGATTGGACACCTCCATAATGGTAAAATACATCCAGGAAGAATACAACGCCGACGTCGTAACTCTCACTCTGGATCTCGGCCAGCCAGGCGTCGACCTTGAAGTGACGAAGCAGAAAGCTCTGGATATCGGCGCAGAAAAGGCCTTCGTCCTGGATGTGAAAGAAGAGTTCTCCGAGAACTTCATCGCGAAGAGCATCAAGGCTAACGGACTCTATCAGGGCGAATACCCGCTTTCAACCGCGATCGCACGGTACCTTGTATGTGAGAAAGCAGTAGAGATCGCAGATGAAGTAGACGCCGACGCAGTAGCTCACGGAGCGACAGGAAAAGGTAATGACCAGGTGCGTTTCGAGGCAGGAATCCTCTCGCTTGATCCTGACATCAAGCTTCTGGCACCGGTCCGTGAATGGAGTATGACCCGTGACAAAGAACTGGATTACGCAAAGGAACACGAAATTCCTGTCGAGGCCTCAGAAGATTCCCCTTACTCGACTGATGAGAACCTCTGGGGTAAGAGTTCAGAGTGTGGGCCTCTGGAAGATCCTGCAACGGAGCCGCCGGAAGACGTCTTCGAGTTCGTGACCTATCCGGAGAATGCTCCTGAAGAACCAGAATATATTGAGATCGAGTTCGAAGCAGGCGTTCCAAAGGCCTTGAATGGTGAAGAACTTCCGCTACATGAACTCATAGAAGAGCTGAATTCTTTAGCCGGAAAACACGGTGTAGGCATCATCGACATGATGGAGGATCGTGTAGTAGGGCTGAAATCACGTGAAGTGTACGAATGTCCGGCAGCCGTAACACTGATCGAGGCGCATCAGGAACTGGAAAAATTTGTCTCGACAAAACATGAGAACCAGTTTAAGGCCTCAGTGGACCAGAAATGGGCTGAGTACGCGTACAATGGGTTGTGGTTTGATCCTGTGATGGACCACCTCGAAGGATTTATTGATTCGATGAACGAGAACGTCTCCGGAACAGTCGAGTTAAAGCTGTACAAATGTTCCGTTCAGGTCACCGGCCGAGAATCAGAAGAAGCCTTGTACGACCACGACTTGGCGAGCTACGAGGAAGGAGAGACCTTCAACCAGGAAGCCAGTCCTGGATTCATCCAGCTTCACTCGCTCCAAACAAAGCTGAGCAACGAGATATCGGACAAAGAAGGAGGTGGATCTTAGTGGTCCTCTGGAGCGAGGACCCAACCTCTTCTTTAACACAACAGTACACCGAGGAAAGTAAGGAACTAGAGCAGAAACTCCTACCCTATGACATCATAGGAAATCTGGCGCACGTCAAGATGCTGGAGAAACAGGGATACCTCGAGAAAGAAGAATTAGAAGATATAGAGAAGGCCTTGAAAGAGATCTACGGGAAAAAACCTGAAGTGGATGCGGAGGACGTCCACACGTTCGTCGAGGAGAAAGTAACAGAGAAGACGGAAGCTGGAAAAAAGATGCATACAGGGCGTTCCCGTAACGACCAGGTAGCGGTCGATACACATCTCTTTATGAAAGAGGCTAGTATAGAAATCGCAGAAAAAGGCCTTGAGCTTGTAAAGGCTCTGGAAAAATTCGGGAAAGAGGAAAATAACCTAATACCTGGTTATACCCATCAGCAACAGGCTATGCCTTCAAGTACAGGCCTCTGGGCCTCGAGCTTCGTCGACGCATTAGTTGATGATCTGAAACTGCTGAAATCAAGCTACAAAGTCTTTGATCAGTCCCCTCTAGGAGCTGCAGCCGGTTACGGAACTTCTCTGGATATCGACCGCGAGTACACTGCCGAGCTTCTAGGCTTTGATTCTGTCCAGGAGAACCCGGTTTATTCCGTGAACCGTGGAAAACATGAGTTAATGCTTGTTCAGGCCTTGAATCAGGTTATGCTGGATATCGGAAAGCTTTCCGAAGACATCATCAACTTCTCCGAGGCTCAGGAAATTTTCCAGATTTCGAATGAGTTTACGACCGGCTCCAGCATCATGCCTCAGAAAGAAAACCCTGATGTGCTTGAAATCGCACGTGGGAAGAGTAAAGAGCTGAACGCAAATACTCAGGCTATATATGGCGTTATCTCGAAGCTTCCGTCTGGTTACAACCGTGATACACAGTTGACGAAGAAAAATCTGTTTGAGGCCGTAGAAACAGTACTTGAAACTCTCGAGATTATGGAAGAGCTGGTTTCAGGCCTTGAAGCGGTTCAGAACTTTGATCTGAAAGAGGAGATCTTTGCTGCTCATACTGCGAATCAGAAGGTCGAATCCGATGTTCCTTTCCGTGAGGCCTATTCTCAGGTGAAAGAGGAGCAAAATTATGTGAAAAACGAGGAGGTTAAGGAGCCGAAAAATCAAAGTTTTGAAGGCCTGGAAGAGTTCTGGCAGAGTGAGAAAGAGGAGTTTGAACATATGAAGGCCTCACTGCTTGGAAACAGTTTTGAAGCTTGACGGGGACAGTGGTAGTATGAAGCAAGTCAAAAAAAAGTTGGCCGATGAGCTCTCCGAAAAACTCGAAGTAGAAATAGATTCAGAGGATATCGAGAGGCCTGAACCAGAACACGGAGACTTTGCCTACCCGGTCATGCAGGCAGCATCCGAGTTAGGCGAGAACCCGCGCAAGTTAGCGGAGAAAACCGCCGGCGAGCTTGAAGACTCAGATCTGGTCGAATCCGTAGACGTAGCAGGTCCAGGATACCTCAACTTTAATCTGAACAAAAAGGCCTTCAGTGAAAAAATACTGGAAGTCCTCGAGAGCGAGAACTTTGGTTTCGAAGATAAAGACGAGAAAGCTCTCGTCGAATTTTCGTGCCCGAATCTGGCGAAGCCTATGCACATCGGCCACGTACGTAACAACTGTATAGGCGATTCTCTACAGCGTATCATGCGTTTCGTAGGCTACGACGTTACCTCAGAGAACTACATCGGTGACTGGGGCACCAAACACGGCCAGGTAATCTATGCATACAAGAAATGGGGCTCGAAAGAGGAATTCGAAGAAGCTCCTATGGAGCATATGTACAGCCTCTACGTCAAGTTCCACGATGAAGCAACGGAAGAAGATGAGAAAAAGGCCCGTGAATGGTCTAAAAAGATCGAGGAAGGAGATAAAGAAGCTATACGTATCTGGAAGATGTTCCGACAAGCGACAATAGATTACAGCCAGAAAGAATACGAACGAATGAACATCAAGTTCGATCGGGTCACAGGAGAGTCTGTAGTAGCAGATGAAGCCCATGAGATAGTAGATGAAGGCCTTGAGAAAGGAATTTTCGAGAAAGACGAGGACGGATCAGTTTACGTAGACTTTGAAAATGAAGGCCTTCCAAGCACCGTTGTGAAACGTGATGACGGGGCTACGCTTTATCTAACCCGTGATATCGCGAATATCCGCAAGCGTGAGCGTGAAGGATTTGATTATAACTTCTATATCGTTGCTAACGAGCAGGATCTGCATTTCCAGCAGCTTTTCGACCTCGCCGAGCGTTTCGGTATAACCGAGATCCAGAGCGAACATATCTCCTACGGTATGCTACGGTTACAGGAAGGGTCTATGAGTTCTTCTAAAGGGAATATCATCCGTTTATCCGAGATAATCGATGAAGCAGTGGAAAAGGCCTCGGAACTTGAACAGCGAGATGTAAACAACGCCGAGGAAGTAGGCCTCGGAGCTATCAAGTACGCGAATCTTTCAGTTTCCCGTCCAAAGGACATAGAGTTTGACTGGGACGAGGTACTGGACTTTGAAGGAGATTCAGGTCCTTACCTCCAGTACACTAATGTTCGTGCAAAAAGCATTTTGCGTGAAACAGAAAAAGAAGGTGAAATGATAGGAAAGTTTGAGAAAGAGGAGTACCGTTTGCTGAAGAAGCTTTCAGAGTTCCCTGAAAAAGTTGAAAGTGCTGCGAACCAGCGTGAGCCAGCCAAAATCGCAAATTATATCTCAGATCTTTGTGAACAGTTCAATAGTTTCTATCACAGCTGCCAGGTTACTGGTGTAGAAGAGGACGTGGAGAAGCGGCTTGTAAAGCTTGTAGAGTTATTCGTTGATGTCACGGATGCTGGTTTGGATCTCCTTGGTATCGAGCCTCTTGAAGAGATGTGAACTAATAAAACTGGAGGAGAACAATTTTCGATAAGAGGATCAAGAACTATGGGGGAGGAAGACAACTACTGGATAATCGAACTCTACGACGACGAAACCGCCAACGTCTCCATCATGAGCAAGGAGGAGGCAGAGGCCATGAAGAAAATAAACGACGACTTCGAGGACTGGCAGATGGAGCCTTGCAGCGAGAAAAGCGAAGACGATATGATTGAGATTGCGGAAGAACACGGCTACGAACACGATCCGTGGTAATTACTCCCTAAAACGGTAAACCTTTTTCTCGAATTCTTCGGGAGATAAATCAATCCCCATTCTCCTGTATACCTCTCCATTAGGTGCTTTTAGCTCCCATTCGTGATCTGGAGCCATCCTGTAAGAACCTGTAGCAAAAGGTTCCTGTACTTTCTTCAAAGACTTCTCAAACAAACTTTCAGAGCTATCATAAAGCAGCGCCTGCCAACCATAATCAAGCTCTAGACGAGTGTTTTCCTCGCTTTCCCTCGGTCTTACACGAGTCTCAAACACAGAAAGATCCTGAATCAGCTCCTGCACCTCCTCTTCATAAGGAAAACCTAGTTCCCGAGGCTCCAAAATGTCAAAGCTCACAGAAAATCTATTTGATATGAAGAAATTAATCAGTTACGACTCAATGGCCGATCCCGGATTTGAACCGGGGACAACTTGATCTTCAGTCAAGCGCTCTCCCAGGCTGAGCTAATCGGCCAAGTCTACGAAAATTATTGGAAAGGTGAGTTTTAAGAAATAAAACCTTCTCTCGGAAATTTTGGTTATGCCGTTCACACATTTCCATCTGGGGCCTGGAATCCTGCTGGGCCTCCTGCTTTTGAAGAAACTGGATTTCCCGACTCTCGTGGCTGCGAACATAATTGTCGACTGGCGCGCAGCTCTGGTATTTCTCGGATTCTGGCCTGGACCGAGACACGGATGGGTTCACACCTACATCGGTGCAACAATCATGGCGATACTGCTTGGAGCTGTAATGATCTATGCAAGGCCTCTGATTGATGGAGAACTGCGGGAGATGAAGATCGTACAGAAGTTTTCCAAAGGAAAAATTTTCCTGTCTGCTTTCCTGGGAACATTTCTGCACGTCACGATCGACGCGTTCCATCATCCCACTATGAAGCCGTTCATGCCTCTTGACTTCAACCCCTTGCTAGGCCTCTTCTCGACAGCTGAGCTTCGTGGAGTATTATTTTTCTGCCTGCTGATTTCTTTTCCTCTGTATATTTTCCACGTACAGGACTGGATGGATCTTTCTGCATGAAATTCCGGAGAGGCCTTTGAGCGATAAAAAATTTTGTATACAAATTCTTCTCTATGACTGACGAAAAAGAGACCTCAGATACGCGTGAGCACGTGATCCCTGGAACGAAGAAAAAATTTACCGGTGAAGACGTGGAAGGCTACGACTTCCGCGGAGAGTTCGACATGACAGAGATGCTGGAGAAATACTCTACTACCGGCTTCCAGGCCACTCACATGAAAGAGGCGATCGAACTCGTCAAGGAGATGAGGGACGAGGACGCAAAAATTTTCCTGACTTTCACCTCGAATATTATCTCTTCAGGCCTCAGAGAGGTAGTGGCGTACCTGGCGAGAAAAGATTACGTTGACGTCATGATCACCTCCGCAGGCTCGCATACAGAGGACGTTATCAAGACAAACGACGACTTCCAGATGGGAGAGTGGGAGGCCGACGAAGCCAAGCTCAGAGAGGAAGGAATCAACAGGCTGGGCAACATCTACGTAGAGTCCGATCACTACGTCTGGCTGGAAAGCTGGCTGAACGACGGATTCTTCCAGGACTTTTTCTCGGATGAAAAAATCAGGACTCCGAGCGACCTTGCCTATGAACTTGGAGAAGCGGTCGGAGGAGACGGAGATCTTGATGAATCAGATTCGTTTATTTATCACGCAGCGAATAATGATATCAGAGTTTACTGCCCGGCGATGATCGACGCCGAGATCGGGGATTTCATGTTTTACTACCGGCAGGAACAGGACGAAAATATCGGGATCGAGATCCTTGACGACTGGGACAGTCTGATCAACGAGGCGATCGGGGCTGAGAAGACTGCTATCATAGCGGTGGGCGACGGCGTGCCCAAGCACCAGGCAATCATGTCGAATCTGTTTAGAGGCGGCACCGACTACGCTGTATACATCTCCACAGGCATGGAAGGAGACGGAAGCCTAAGTGGAGCTCCTCCTAAAGAAGCTGTTTCCTGGGGAAAGATCAAGGAGGAGACAAATAATTACACACAGATAGAAGCTGAAGCGACTCTAGTCTTCCCGATGCTTGTGGCGGAGGCTTTCAAGAAGTATGATCCTGAAGAGTAGAGGTTAAGAAAAAGCTTCTGTAATTTCTTAGTGTGGTATACGGAGAGGAAAGCTACTGGATTGCCAAGTTCATCTTCCAGAGAGGTATCGCGCTCGTCTATTTCACAGCTTTTCTTATAGCTTTCAGGCAGGTAAAGGGTCTTCTGGGCGAGAAAGGGATACTGCCGGTCAGAGAGTTTGTTGAAGACAAAGAGTTTGGAGAGGTTGTAAGCCTATTTTACTTCTTTCCGAAAGGAATGCATATCAGGTTTTTCACTGGTTTAGGTCTCTTGATCTCAGTATTGAGTTTTCTGGGAATACCTGACATTCTTGGAACCTGGGCTTACGTTGCAGCCTGGGGATTGATGTGGGCAATCTTTCTATCTCTCAAAAACGTGGGACAGAAGTTCTATCTATCAGGTAACGCTCTCCTGGAGGCAGGTTTTCTGGCTATCTTCCTCGGCCCTTTTACTTTTACCGCGCCGATCATCATGATACTTCTGCTGCGCTGGTTTCTTTTCAGGATGATCTTTGGATCAGGTCTCTGTAAGGTAAAGAGCGGTGGGGAATGGTTGAACCTGAACTCTCTCGATCACTTTTTCGAGACCCAGGGCTCGCCAAACCCTCTCAGCTGGTATTTTCACAACCTTCCAGGATCTCTGAAGAAGATAGGTGTCCTTTTCACACATTTCAACCTTCTGATCCTACCCTTCCTGCTCTTTATGCCTCAGCCTGTAGCCGGCATAGCAGGGCTTACAGCGATAGGTATGCAGATCTTGCTTATCCTGAGCGGGAACTTCTACTGGCTCAACCTGATTACTATCACAGCAGCCACGACAACTCTGAGCGACAGCTTCTGGATCCAGCTAACAGGAATAAGCACACCAGAATTTGTCTCAGCCTACTCTTACCCGTCATTACCCCTAATTCTTGCAGGTTTGATAGGAATCCTCAGCTTGAAACCTGTTTACTACATGTTAACCTCAGAAAAATTCCCTAGCTCCAGTTACAGCATGCTCAGGATAGTGAACACCTACGGCAGATACCCGACAGTCCCCGAAGAAAGGAAAGAGATCATAATCAAAGGTTTCAGTGATGGAAAATGGAAAGAATATCGTTTCAAGCAGAAGCCGGACGCCACAGACAGGAGGCCTCCTCAGGTAGCACCATACAACCATAAACTCGACGATGTACTGTGGCTGGCGGCGCATGAACCTGAAGAAAATAGATGGATAGAGAATCTAGGGGAGAGACTTCTCGAAAACGAGGATGCCGTGGTTGATCTGTTGACAGAAGCACCATTCAAAAGTTCACCAGAGAAAATAAGGATATCGCTCTACAATTACAGGTTCACGACCCCTGAAGAGAGGTCTGAAACCGGCGACTGGTGGAGAAGGGAGCGTGTCGAAACCCTGTTCGAGATAGAAAGGTAAAAATTTCCCTTAACCTGTTCTTTCGATTATACCACCGTTTTCCTGGTTGACTATGCATCTTTCGCTGCTACATTCAGGTTGTTTTACACCTGTCCTTCTGCTGAGGACCGAGAAAGTTTTTGAGAGGTACGGGTAGAGTTTCAGGAAGATTTTTCCTGCGATCTTTGATCTGTAAAGTTTTTCCGCAGTTCTCTGCGCGGCTCTGTCTCCGAAGTAGATTTTTTCTTCTTCAACCAGGTAAAAGGTAAATCCAGGATCTTTGAACTCTTTTTCAAGTATCTTCTGTGCTTCTTCGGAATCAAACGAGATTATTTCGAATCTAGGACTTAAGTTGACTATTCTGGCTATTGTTACGCAGTACGGGCAGCCTTCATCGTATATGACAGTGTACATATCCACAAATTTCTGCGGGAGTGATAAATATCAAACACATTTTAACAGTGAAAACCCAATCTCGGGTTATGAAGGTGCTGGTGGCTGGAAGAGGTTTCATCGGAAAGAAAATCGTGGAGAAACTGAGAGGTGAACACGAGGTAAAGACTCTTGACAGAAGCCCTGATGCGACTTTCCAGCAGGATGTAACTGAAGAATTCAAGCTAGACGGAGAGTTCGATGTCTTGATTCATACTATCGGGCTGGCACCAGGGATGCATTCTCCGGCAGAGTACGAGAAAGTTCACGTTGAAGGAACTGGAAACCTGCTTGAAGCCGTGAATACAGATAAAACGGTTTTTCTCTCAGCCTTGGGAGTCGGGAAAATTGATCACAGCTTTTTCACCACCAAGAGAAAAGCCGAGAAACTGGTAGCGAAAAAATCTGAAAGATATACTATCCTGAGACCATCTACAGTCTACGGAGAAGGTAATAAGCTTCTGGAACTTATCAAGAAGGCTGCTCCGACCATGACGTTCCCGGACATCAAAACGGAAACGCAACCTATCCATATCGAGGATCTTGTCTCCGTAGTAGGGGAAAGCCTTGACGATTTCGACCAGCAGATACTGAAACTGGGCGGACCGGAAAAAATGACCGTGGGAGAGATGGCGAAAAAACTTTACAGAGAAAGAGGATTTCCCTGCATCCTGGCGCCTGCTCCTCTCTTCCTGCAGAGAACTGGTCTGAAAATACTTTCTCCTCTACCCGGACCGTTTAACAGAGAAAATATCCGGTTGCTGGAGCATCAGAACACTACCGACGTTAACGACGCCGAGAAAATTCTTGGTGAAATGAAAAAGATTTGAAAAGACTTGGTTACAGAAAACTTTCTCCTGATGGACACATCACATCTCGTAACCGAAGTAAACATAGAGGAAATCGATACAGATGAAATATACGATAAAGAGGTAATTGAATCCTCCATCAACGAGATTCTCGGCGCGAACTCCTCGATCGAACAGAGCTCCGAAGACTGGATGCACAACGTATCCGCAAAAGTAGAGGAAGCTACCGAAAACTACTTCCACTCAGCCATCAACTATATCAACGGAGAAAAAATCAGTTTAGAGAGCGAAGCCCTGGAGATGGCAGAGACCATGCAAAGCCTGGACCAGAGCCTGGAACTTCTCAGCTTCAGAAAAGGCGTCAAGAACCAGGACTACAAGGAAAGACTTCTGGAAGTCAAGAACAGACTGGAAGAAGAGGTTATCGCACCTTTAACAGCTGAAGCACTTCAGTACGGAAATTTTACAGAAGACATACCTGACGCAGATGTTGACTACCTTCTGAGACCGGTAAAGGACAATTATGTGGATTGACTCAGATCCAGTCAGAAAATTTGAGAAGTTTAAACCCTAATAGTTAAGGCAAGGTTCAACGCCCAGGGCAGGGCTCGAACCTGCGACCGCCACGTTAACAGCGTGGCGCTCTACCTGCTGAGCTACCTGGGCCTTATATCCAAGTTATCAGGTACAAGATTTTTTATAATGAAATCAAAGGAGACCTCTTCCGAGGTCCTGAAGTTTTCTCTAGTCGAGGAACTGATCCTGTTCGATCTTCTGTGGCAGGTACTCGTTTGCCACGAACTCCAGGCTCTGTGATGCAAGAGCCTGCTGCTCCACTCTGACACCCATGTCAAGCATCTTGTTGAGCTGTTTCTGCCACTCGTCCTTCTGCATCCATTCATAATCCATGACGTCGTGGATACGCTTGAAGTCCTTTGTTGGACCGCCGTTGTCCTTGGCTTTTCCTTTCAGATCCTCTGTGACATGGTGGAGGTCGTAGGCCTCGATGTCCTCCATTGTCATCCCGATGAGCTTGGCGCTTGGTGTTGCCAGTCTATCGGACTGGAATGCAAGAGACATGGATCCGGATTTGAGCACGGAGTAGATGTAGTATCCCCATGGGTCGCCGTCAGTGAAGACGTAGACAGGCAAGTCTAGACGGTTGTGCATGATGTTAATGAGCCTTCGTGCTCCTCTTGCTGGCTGTCCGCCTGTTCCGATCAGGATTGCGTTGTGTTCCTTGTGGAAGTCCTCCTCCACAAGTCTGTTAACCATAGCACTTGTCTCGACGACCATGATGAAGTCTGCCGAGTGTTCCTCGAACTCGTAGTGATCAACGATAGATGGTATTGCGAGTCCTGAGGTTCCCATGGACATGCAGTCGATGCTGTCACCGGAGTCGTTGATTGTAATCGGTCCGAAGAGACGTCCTTTCGGCTCTGCGAACAGGTGAAGGTCTTCTCGGATCGCTCCTGTAGCCGTCTCAATGTCGACAACTACGTTGTTGGATTCATCCTGATCCTCGAACGTGTTCTCGTCGAGACCTGGAACCGAGTGCTTCAGCTGGTAGTAAACCTCTCGAATGGAGGCTGTTCTGCCGTTTTCGACCAGTTCCTTCGCCTTGTTCGCCACCAGTGTCGTCTGCATGAACTTCCTGGCGTGGCTGATGTTCAGGAACTTTCTCGTGGAGTAAGAATCTCCAAGTGAAAGCCTTCCTTCTTCTTCATCGTATTCAACATTGGACTTGGATCTGACCTGTGTCTCGATCGTCAGGTTATCGTTTTCCGCATCTTCAAGCTGGTTTCTAAGTTTCTTTCCCAAACGCGTCAAGCGGTCCAGGGTTGATTCATCATTTGCTAGATCTTTCTTTGGCATTTACCTATCACCTTCTGTGATCGTGTAATTGAGAAAATGTTTCATTTTCGATTTTCACCTTAAAGCTGTTCAGGATTGTAGTCTTCCTGAACCATTTTCTGTATCTGATTTTCAATCTCTTCAGGGTCTCCTTCGCCGGCAAGCTCTGCGATTGCTGGCCCCATCTCCTGTGCATAGCTCGTGAGCTGTCTTCTCTTCTTCTCCTGAATTTCTTTTCTCTCCTTCCTCTTCAGGTATTTTCCAAGCTTCCTACCTGCTTCCTGAAGGGCCAGTTTCATTTCCTTCCGGATAGGATCGTAGTTCGCAACTGCTTCCTTACCTTCAGATGTGAAAGGTACCCATACAGATGCGATATGGATGGAGATGTAGAGAGGTCCCTGAGGACGGTTTCCTGTCTGCGAAATGTTGTAACGGTTCCAGGAAACATTTTCAATAGCCTTTGTCGTTACACAGGCCGATTTCTTGTAAAGTAGAGGCACTTTATTCGCGTATCTCAGCTCTTCGAAGCTTCCCTCGTCTTCGATGTCTCCCCCCCAGGCCAGTCCAACTTCCACCTGGAACGGGTTGCCCTGGTAGACAGTTGGTTTACGTGTGACTGCTGTAGAGTATTCCGGGTTCAGCTCTTTCTTGAGTCCTTTAAGCATCAGATCTTCTCCCAGAGGGGATAGACAGTCTGTTGGAGGGCTCTGAAGGTCTACTTCCTGAGCTGCGTTAAGTAGCTGTTCTGATTCATCCTTGCTTAGAGTGTTCGGTCTTCTTCCTGTATCGATACCGGCTTCCTCACATATTTTATCCGCTGATGTCCTTCCAACTCTCGTGAATTCGTTTTGCAGGAAGCTGGAGATGGTACGTGCATCGCTGTTGTCGATCATCCTCAGCATTACTCCTAGCTGGACTCCGTGAGGGTGTGGCTTGATCTCCTTCGGTCTCTCCGGCAGTTCCTTGGAAACCCGTGGGTACTCGATCTTGTTCCCGTCAGGTTCTCTTAGTACTATTCTTGCGTACGGGTTCATGATGGCCGTGTGCTTCAGGTAGTTCCTTACTGAGTGATGGCCTCTCGTGTACTTGGCCTCGATATCCATCTCGATCGTGGTTCCGTGGTCAAAGTAGTAATCCTTGTCGCCAGGGAACTCGTCGCCTTCAGGATCAATGATCTCGTCCTCCATGATTTCAGGTTCGTTCTTTTCTGTGTCGATCCTGATAACGAACTTGTGGCATGGCTCCCCTTCCTGCTTAGAGTAAACTGTTACCGGCTCTCCGGTCGTCAGCTGAGCGTACATCGCAGAAGCGGAGATACCAATTCCCTGCTGTCCACGGCTCTGCTGCAGCTTGTGGAACTTTGAACCGTAAAGTAGTTTTCCGAATACTTTTGGTATGTTTTCACGTGAAAGTCCTATAGCGTTGTCTCTTATCTCTACTCGGGCTTTTTCGTCGCCTTTATCGTCGATCAGGACCTGTATTTCAGGCAAGATGTCTTCTTCCTCGCACGCATCCAGCGAGTTATCTACTGCCTCTTTAATTACTGTTATTATTGATTTTTGCGGGTTCTCGAATCCTAGTAGGTGCTTGTTTTTCTCGAAGAACTCTGCTACCGATATTTCGCGGTGGTCAGTTTCTTCTTGTACTGGTTCTTCTTCAATTCCATTTGGCATAGTATCTTTACCTCTCAATCTTCATCTGGTTCTTTTCCAGGTAGTTATATGCAGTTGAATGGGTGGAGCCTTTTAACAGCATCGTGATTGCTTCCTGAGCCACTTCGATGTTAATCCCTTTACCTATAAGGCTTATTGTGCCGCCGTAGATGCTTAACTCAGTCTGTGTTTCTTTTTCTATATGTCTTCTTGCTTCTCCGTCTCTTCCTATTACTCTTCCCTTCAGTCTTTCCCTGTCGTTGCTTGTATCAGCGTATCTGTCGATATCTATGACGTAGAGCATTTTTCCCTCTTCTATAAGCTGGAAGGCTCTTTCCGGACTGAACCCTCTTCCTATCGCTTTAACGATTTCCTGTGCCTTCATCTCGTCAAGTACCTCTCCTTCGACCTGTACAAGGTTGTCCTTGATGGTTACTGTGCAGTCTGTAAGGTCTTCGAACTCTTCCTTGGTGCTACCGTCTTCTCCTATAACGACACCAACTCGTTCTTCAGGTATTCTAACTTCTTTCATCAGTAGAGGCTCTAATTAAAATGGGTTTGCCAACCTTTTTATAGGTTAAATCCGGCTTCCGACGCCTCTTCCTCCGAAATTATCGACTTCAAGGCTTTCTCAGGATCACGATCAGCACCCTGTTCATCGAAGAACTCGACCACATTCTCAACATCCCTCTTCAAAAGATGCTTCGCCTCAGGATGGGTCCTGTGAACACCCTGCGAGAAATCTATCCACACAAGCTCTCCCTCATCCGTCACTAAAACATTGTACTCCGAAAGATCACCGTGAACCAGCTCTTCATCCTCCCAGAGCTCCCTGATCTCCCTCAAAGTCTTTTTCAGAGCCGTATCCGGATTCTCTATCTCCACATCCTTCAACTTGGGGAATGGAGAGAAATCACGACCTATAAACTCCATTACCAGTATATTTTTCTGAAAAGCGATAGCTTCTGGACATTCAACCACGTTTGAAGCTTTTTTCAGGTTCTTGTACTCTTTTTTACACCATTCATTGATTATAGATCTTCTATCGCTCTTGAAGTTGCGGAAACGCCGGTCACCACGCAAGTACTGTTCCATGTCCCGGAACCCTCCTGCTTGGTTCATGTAGATCTTCACTAATACACGTTCACCTTCAGGAGTGTCTGCAAGGAAGACGAGAGACTCCTTGCCGGACTCTACCGTGCCGTATATTAGATCAAGAACTTGACGCTCCTGCAGCTTGATCAAGGACATCAAAGTATCGTGATCAAGCACGTTCTCAAAGGCTTTCCTTGCCTCTGAAGAATCAAACATCCTTCGGGCCTTCTGTTTCTCACGGTCATGACGATAGATATCATCTTCAGACATTTCATTCACCATACTTCCGATAGGTATATGCAGATAGAACTCCTGCAGCAACTGCCAAAATCCAGAAATACCAGCTCTGAAGCGGATTTGAAAGAAGTAGTGTGATCCAGTTCTCAAGGAATCCTCTGCATACCTGTTCGGTTGATAATGCGTTAGTAAGTTGAGAGTTTGTTTCTGCAGCAGCTCGTGCAGTTTTACACAGGTTATCCAGAAAGAGTACTTTACCTGTAGCCGCTAAAGCAAAACTAGATACTGTAAAACCTGCAGCACCTGAAGCAAGTTCTTTTAGTGAAAATTCACCGGTTTCAAGTAGATAGTATGCTGATGCTGCGAGCCCAACTAATAATGCTCCGCCTAGTGAGAAGTTAAAGAGCAGTGCCAAAGCCTGTGATGTAGAAAGTAAAATTACAATTTGAAGTATTTTTCTCCAGGCTTTTTTCATAGTTTTAGAGGAATTCCTTTACGTTGTCAAGGTAATCTCGGTCTTCCAGCCAGCGTGTTTCGGCGTTTGAGTAACTGTGTACAATATCTCCTTTTTCGTCGCCCTGAATTTTCCATGGCTCGATAAGGACTAGAGAGTCTCTCTTCACGAAAAGTCCACGCTTCTTGCTTCCCGGTATCCGGCAGATTCTTTCGTTCTCGTCTGTACAGTAAACCCTGTACTTTCCTCCTCCTTCTTTCCTGAGGACTACTCCAAGTACTTCCTTCCCTTCAGGTTCACGTACACGTCCTACTCCCTCTTCCTCATCTTCTGGCATACAAACCTGTTCCCGAGCAAGTTTTTTAAATTCGTTTTAACCTGTAAAGGAAGAAAACTTAACTCTAAGAAGAAAAAGTTTTACGTGCCAAGGGAAATCAAGCGGGAACTTGAAGAAGTCCCTGAAGACGTTAAAGCACTTTTTCAGACTGTTCAGGTCTCCGAACCTGTTGAAAACTTACATGATGGGGATTACGTTGCAATCTACGATGAGGAAGAAAGGACAGGAGGACGAAACGAGCTCAGGTGGATGAGGATAGGCAAGTATGACGAAGTAACTGAACAGGTTCTGGTGGAGTACCTGTTGAGATATGATACTTCTTCAGAGAAACTTAGTGCAGAGATGAATTTTTCAGGCATGGAGGGAAATTTCAGGGACGGAGATCTAATGCATATTCCCGACAATCTCTATGAATCAGCCAGGAACTCGCTCTATGAAATACTCTAATCCATCCTGACCGAGACAACATTCCTGTAGACTTCCTCACCGTTTTCCTCACCGATAAGCTCGTAGCTTCTCTTGACCTCCGGCTCGTACTTGTCCCTCAACATCGAGAGAATCTTTTTGGTAATTCTTTCTGTAGAGAGGTAGAAGTCAAAGCCGTGATCGGTTTCATTGATGTTAGAGAGGAAATCCTTCCGGGTCTCGTTGGTGGCTTCTGCCGCAACGTCGACTATCTCATTTGAAATCGGCTCAAGATCTCTTTCTCCTCTAAGCTGTAACTTAACCTTGTAAAAACCTCCATTGAACTTTGAACAGTCCTGGCACTGGTCCTCTTCGAAGTCAACTCTTGTATCATACTCATCCTTTATTTCGCCCTTGAAGGCATGGACTCTGACGTTTATCTGCTCTTCCTCGTCCTCCCAGAACTGCAGTTCCATCTCTACTTCATCCTCGGCAAAGTCTGCAAACTTCGCACCCAGCTGCTCCTGTATAGAGTACTCCTCTATCCATTCCCCGGATTTACGCATCCGACCGCAGACCCCGCAAACCGTGATATCGACGACCGGAGGAATATCCAGTAAATCGTTTTTTCTAGGGTAGCAGTTGGCGCAGAGCTTCTTCTCATCGCCGTACAGCTCCTCCGTCTCCTTGCCGCACATTGGGCAGAATTTTGAAAACTCCATGAACTGAAATAAGGCCGCAAAACTTTTATCTATAGACTGAAATCAAGCCTGTCGCCCTCTTGAAGCCCCAAGTCCTCGAAAGACTCCAGCAAAAACTTTGAATCCTGCTCTGGCCGGTAAATACTCCAGGTCCTCGGATCAAAAGTCCACGGCTCCGCATACTGCACATCAACAACCTCCTTCTCCTCGTTCAGGAAATACATATGCAGAGGTTCCGGCACAAGCATCATGTCGATCGCAGGACGTCTTAGACGGGAGAAAACAAACAGCATCTTGCCCGAACTTCGCCGTGAAAGACCCCAAGACTTGCTTAACAAAGTATCAGCAAGTTCAGCCTCCACCTTCTTAGAGTCATCTAGATTGATTTCAGTCAACCTATCTCTCCCTCTCAACAGCCAGAACAGGCTTTCTACAATCTCTTATCACTTCCTCAGTTACACTTCCCTCTAACACTCTTGATATCCCAGTACGGGCATGTGTCCCCATGACTATCAGATCTATACCTCTGCTCTCAGCATATTCAACTATCTCCTCTGCAGGATCGCCATGTACAACATCAGCCTCTGTTTCAACACCGTAACGGCTGGCCTGCTGCTCAACACTCTTGACAGCAGCTTTTTCCCCAGGAGACTTCTCACCCATATATACCGCAGTATCCCCCACTTCCTCCTCATTGTCTGAAACATAGAGAATGTGCAGAACAGAATCAAACTGTTGAGCCTGAACTAGTGCATGATTCAGAGAGTTCTGAATACCATTCTCACTGCCATCTGTCGGCAACAGTATGCGATTATAAGCAGACATAATCAGAAATAACCTACTCTCCAATAAATAATTGACTCAAAAAGTCGAAAAATATTCTAAAATAGCTGGACGCCCGCACAGGGATTTGAACCCTGGATCTGCACCTCCGCAAGGTGCCGTCTTTCCACTAGACCATGCGGGCATCTCTGTTTCTCGAGTTATTTGCTTGTTATTTTAAATGGAGCGGTTCAGGAGGACTCTTGTTTTAAAGATTCTCTGTAAAGTGGTTTTCTATAAGGTGAAAAATTAGAATGGGAAAAATCTCATGTGTTTACAAGGTCATGCCAGAGGATGCTGAAACCGATCTAGAAGAAATCAAAAACCAGATCAGAGACGTCATAGACGTTGAGGACATCGGGGAAGAGGAAGTTGCTTTCGGTTTAAAGGCTGTGAAGGTTTCCACCATCACCACAGATGAAGAAGGAGGAACTGACACTGTCGAGGAAAAGCTGGAGAAAGTTGAAAACGTGCAGAGCATCGAGTTAGAGCATTTCGACAAGCTCTAACCCAATTTTTTAAAGAGTGGACTCCTATCATTTGATACAGGTGTGATATAAATGCCAGAGTTTATCGAGAAGATCAAGAAGAAGCTTTCCTCTATCTTCTAAGAGGATACTCAGCAGTCAAAAACATGTTTTTCTCTATTTTTATTCACAGCCAGGCATCTAAAGTAAATCTTTAGAAGGTCTGTACACCACCGTTGCACGATTTACAGCCATTTTCAAGCTTGCATTCATTGCAGACTCGGGAGCCGCATACACCGCATGATGTTTCTGCTTCTCTTTTCTGACAGTTGTCGCATAGGTCGGCCATAGCAATTGTTTAAACTTCAACTCATAAACGGTTTGTTATGGGAGTTGACCTAGGTGACCTTGTTGAAGGTGAAAACGTCGATCTGGAGGAGTTAGGTGACAGGGATATCGCTGTCGACGCTATGAATGTTCTCTACCAGTTCCTCTCCATCATCAGGCAGCGAGACGGAACTCCATTAAAGGATTCAAGCGGCAATGTTACTTCTCATCTCTCAGGGCTTTTCTACAGGAATATTGGTTTGCTGGAGAACGATATACGGCCTGTGTATGTTTTTGATGGCAAGGCACCTGATTTAAAGGAGAAAGAATCTGCAAAGCGGAAAAAGAAGCGTGAGGAAGCCCGTGAGGAGTGGAAAAAATTGAAGGAAGAAGGGAAAATTTCCGAGGCATACTCAAAAGCCACTCAAAGCTCCAAGCTGACCGGCGACATGGTAGAGGAATCCAAGGAGCTTCTGGAGGCGATGGGCATCCCCTGCGTCCAGGCTCCCAGCGAGGGAGAGGCTCAGGCAGCTCACATGACTACAGAAGAATACACCGAGAAGGTATTCGCGGTCGGTAGCCAGGACTGGGACTGCCTGCTCTTCGGTGCCGAAAAGATGGTGAAAAATCTTACTCAGAGAAAGACCAGGAAAACCTCTGGAGGGGGCAAAAAAGAGATCTCTACTCAGGTTATCCGTCTGGAGGAAGTTCTTGAAAAACTTGATATTTCACATGAGAAACTTGTATGGATGGGTATACTAGTAGGAACAGATTTCAACCCAAAGGGCGTACATGGGATAGGTCCTAAAACAGGCCTGAAGCTGGTGAAAGAATATGAAGACTTTGACAGCCTTCTTGAGGATGAAAAAGTTGAATGGGAGTCCGAAAACGATCCACACGTGATCAAGGAATTTTTCATGAACCCTCCTGTAGAAGATGAAGAATACTCCACCGGAGAACTTGATAGAGAAAAAATAAAGGATATCTTGGTGGATAAACATGAATTTTCCGAGGATAGAGTGGATTCCGGGCTTGATGACCTGGAGAAGGCGCTTGAATCCCGTCAATCAGGATTAAACAGTTTTATGTGAACTCAGAAGTTTCCAGGTTTCTCTCATTATTGGAGCGGTACTCCTGAAGCAGTATCTGCATCATTTCACCGAGCTCTGTGTAACCTTCTCTTATCTCCCGTATCTGTTGATCCTGAGACTCTATCTTGTTGACTATGGCCTCTAGATCCTCCTGAACATCCTGTCCTGATTCCTGGAGCTCGCTTTCAACTCTTGACACTCTCTCCTCAAGTTTATTCACATCTTCTGCTGAGGAAGTTACATCGATTATCTTCGCAAGTCTGTCGTCAAGTGACTGGAAAAGCTGTTTGACCTCTTCCTGACCAACGTTCTGCGAGTTGAGATCCGTGAACTCCTCTTGAGAAAGAAGTTTCAGCTCGGAAAGATCATCAAAATCATTAAACAGCCACTTGAAGTCAGAAACAATGGATTTAACCTGGTCAAGCTCCTCTCTAATGTTTTTAACCTCTTCCTGACTTCCTCGCTGCTCAAGTTTATTTACCTTAGTTTCAAGGTTATCTAGTGATACTTCAAGCTCTTCTATCCTCTTCATGCTGAAATCCTCAGGGAGTGCATCTGTTTCCTCTTCCAACTCCTCTTCAAGACTTTCTACTCTTTCACGGAAGTCCTCCAGTTCTTCCTCAAAGTCCATATCCTGTACATCATCTCCGATCAAGGCGACCTCATCCTGTAGTTCATCCAGTCTTTCCTCAAGATCCTCTTGATCTTCCTCCTGTTCTTCCAGATTATCTACACGTTCCCGAACCTGCTCAAGTTCTTCTACACTGTCCTTTACATCTTCAAGCTGGTCTACACGCTCCTGTAATTCTTCCAGTTTCTCCTCTAGTTCCTCAGAATCTTCAGACTCTATATCCTCTATCTTTTTCTGAAGTTCTTCAGTTTCTTCTCTAAGTGAGTCCAGATCGTCTTCAAGGTTTTCAGTGCTCTGTTCAGCGATTCTGTCTTCAAGAGATTCTACTTCCTCCTTTAAATCAGAGTATTTTTCGTTATTTTCTTCCTTGACTTCTTTCAGGAGGTCTGACTTTTCTGCAACTCTATCCTTGACTTTTTCGACCTCCGTCTCAAGTTTATCGACTTTTTCAGTCTCTTCAAGTTCGTTTATCCGAGATTTAAAGTTCTCAAATCTTTCAGAGAAATCGTTTTCAATCCTGTTCAGTTCCTCGTCTAGGCCAGGATCCTCGGTATCGAGGTCTTCTATCTCATCTTCAAGCTCCTCTATCCTGTCAAACTCCTCTCTTAGATCATCAAGTTCGTCTTCGAGATCCCGTAGAGATTCAGGTTCTTCTTCTATATCCTCTTTTAACTCCTCTATATCGTAGGAAACGTCTTGCTCCGAAAACTCCTTGATCTCATTTTCAAGATCTTCGATTTTGCCTTCCAGCTCTTCAATTCTTTCAAGCTGTTCCTGGGAAGGTTCAACGGAGTCAGAAACCTTTGATTCTTCTGTTTCATCAATTTTTTCTTCAGAAACTATATCCTCTGGCTCAGAAGATCTTTCTTCAGATGATTCTGAGTCCTCGGAGTCATCTTCTGTGTCCCCGGAGAAAAGTGTTTCACCAGTATCTGATTCCTCTTCCTGTGCGTCCTGGTCTTCATCAGTTTCTTCTTCATCTTCAACTTCCTGGGTATTATCGTTGTCTTCCTGTGAGTCTTCTGATCCGAATAGTACGTCTTGCTGGCTTTCCGTCTGTTTATCTTCTTCGTCTTCATTTACTTCGTCGAGTGTTTCTTCTGTTTCCTCAGGTTCTTCCTCGTCGTCTCCAAATATTACGTCGCCAGCCATGGTTCTTCAGTTACACCTGAAATTTAAATCCGCTCAAAACGTTAAAAGCTTTTTTCACTCTGCAACGACAACACCTCCAATAGGGTTTGTGATAAAAACAACGAAACCGAACTTAAGACCATGAAACCTGTACTCCTGGTAGTCATGGACGGCGTAGGCCTCCGGAAAGAGACAGAAGGGAACGCATTCAAACAAGCAGACACACCCAACATAGGCAAACTCATGGCCAGAAACGGGTTCGCCAAGCTAGAGGCATCCGGCCCCGCCGTAGGACTGCCCGAAGGATACACAGGCAACTCAGAGGTCGGTCATCTCCACCTAGGAGCAGGCCGAAAAATACCACAGAGACTCACAAGAATCAACCAGGCAATAGAACAAGACGAACTAAGAGAAAAAGAGGCCCTAAAAGACGCGCTGGAGAGAGCAGAAAAAAACAATACTACAATGCATTTCGCCG
>JBEQAY010000010.1:0-29383 GCA_041640075.1 Candidatus Nanohaloarchaea archaeon
GTCCTTCGGCGTTTATGACGTTTTCCATGTTGTAACCCATGTCGAAGATGACGACTTCTCCGTCAACTTCAACTGCGGTCATGTTCATACCAACTTCTTCATATCCACCTAATGTGTAAACTTTCATGTTAGAAATTCACCTTGTTTTAAAGTCTTACAGTCAAAGATTCCGGGCCGACTCTTATAAATGGGTGTCTGCCGTGATACAATTTTCTTAAGCTTTCACCTCTCACCGCTACACATGTATTCCCGGGAAATTCTCGACGAACTTGAAGAAAAAAATATTGAGACAGGCGACAGGATCAAAGCATCAGGCAGAGAAGGTAAGCTCATGCCTAAACCGGAATCCGGCGACCCGGACACACTGATCCTCAAAGACGACTCGGGATACAACATCGGGGTCGACCCGGAAGATATTGAACTTGTCCAGAAACAGGAATCAGGGGAAGAGGAAAAAGAAGAAGTCGAGCACTCCGAGGACAGGCCGGATATCATGGTGCTTCACACTGGAGGAACCATCGCCTCACGTGTAAGTTATGAAAAGGGAGGAGTGGAACCAGCTTTCGACCCTGAGGACCTGGTCGAGATGTATCCGGAACTCGCGGAAGAAGTGAATATCCACTCGGATGTTATCGCACAGATGCTCTCCGAGGACATGGAGCCGGAGCACTGGATCAAAGTTGCGGAGAAGATCGACGAGGTTAAGGATGACTACGACGGTATAATCGTCGGCCACGGAACCGACACGATGAGTTACACCGGCGCCGCACTCAGTTTAATGCTTCAGGATCTTGATACCGGAGTAATGCTTGTAGGATCCCAGAGATCCTCAGATAGACCTAGCAGCGATGCCGCGATGAACATATACTGCGCCTCAAAATTTTTGACAGAGACAGAATTTAGTGGTATCGGCGTCTGCATGCATGAAAACACGAACGACGCCCGATGCAATATTTTACCGCCGCAGAAGGTTAGAAAGATGCATACATCGAGAAGAGATGCATTCGATCCGATCAATACAGAGCCTCTAGGATATGTAGACTACGAAACGGGAGATATAGAGGAAAACTTCGAGAAATCTGCTGGAGAGTATGAAAAGAATACTGAATTGAACAAAAATGTTGGCTGGCTTCGGATCAGGCCAGGTATGAGGCCTGAAGAGCTTGAATTTATTGAAGAACAGGATTACGATGGTGTGGTCATCGAGGGAACGGGTCTGGGACACATGCCCGTGAACGCTTTTGATGAAAACACTCAGCACCACACAGAGATACTTGAAGAGCTGGAAGAAATTGCTGAGGATACTGTAGTGGTAATGGCGTCTCAGTGTATCAATGGGAGGGTAGACATGGATGTCTACTCTGCAGGTCTCAAAATTCAGGAAGCAGGCGTTATCGGCGCAGAGGATATGCACCCGGAACTTGCCTATGTTAAACTGATGTGGAGCCTGGGTCAGACAGAAGATCTTGAGGAAGCTGAGGAGGTTTTCAAAGAAAACCGTAATGGGGAGATTCAGGAGAGGTCTCTTTACCGTGACTGAGATTTACGGTGTTACAGGGATGCCTCTGTCCGGGAAAACAACTGTAGCCAATATGATGAAGGATAAAGGATTTTCTGTCCTTGATATGGGTGATGTGGTCCGTATAGAGATGGAGAAAAGGGATATAGAGACTGAGGATACTGGTGACTGGGTTAACGCTATGAGAGACGAGCATGGTATGGATGCGATCGCACAGCTTTCGATACCGTATTTCGAGGAGCTGGTGGATGAGAAAGATAAAATCGTGATAACCGGTATGCGGAGCTGGGATGAGAAGCAGAGATTTGAAAAAGAAATGGATGAAGAAATTGAAGTACTGGCCGTATGGACATCCCGTGAAACCAGGAAACAGAGGAGAGAAGAGAGGGCACGTGAAGAAGATCTCAAAGGCGACGAATTCCATGAAAGAGATCTTAGAGAGATCGAAAACGGCGTAGGAAAACTCATGGCTTTGAGCGACGACATGATCAGGAACGAAGATGTCACGGAAAAACAGCTAGAACAGAAGGTGGAAAAATTAATTGAATCTTGAAGAAACAAGCATCAAAAAAACGTATACTTTTGAAAACAGCGAGAGAGCACGGGAAGTGATAAAAACAGTTTCAGGAAAACTGGATTACCGGTACCAGGAGATGAACTCCATCGCAGCAGCATACGACGGCCCAAAAGAAGCTATAATCAGGAACGAGGAAAAGCTTGAGGCTTACAGGGAAAAAGCACAGGAAAAAATAGAGGAAATCAAACAGGACTGATCAAAAAATGGATTACGAAGAACTAGGATTCAAATGCGGTATAGAGATTCATCAACAGCTTAAAACAGATACTAAACTTTTCTGCAGATGTCCAATAGATCTGGAGGACGAGAACCCGGACGCAAAAGTTCAGAGACGTCTCAGATCTGTTGCAGGAGAGACAGGAGAGCAGGATGAGGCAGCAGAGGTAGAATCCGCCAGGAAAAGAAAGTTTGTATACCATTACCACGAGAGGAACAACTGTCTCGTCGAACTTGACGAGGAACCACCTCACAGGATGAGTAGGGACGCACTTGATACAGCTCTAACTTTCTCAAGGATGGTCGACGCAAATATCCCGAGAGAAATCCAGATAATGCGTAAAATGGTTGTCGACGGGTCCAACACCTCAGGATTCCAGAGAACATCCATGGTGGGGCTTGATGGAGAACTTGAGACAGAAACAGGAAAAGTTTCCATTGAAGACATCGAACTGGAAGAGGAATCCGCAGGAATAAACGAGAGAACAGAGGAGAAAGCAGTCTACGATCTCTCCAGGCTCGGAGTACCGCTCATCGAGGTTGGAACAGACGCCTCAATTGAAAACCCGGAGCATGCAAGAGAAGTAGCTGAAAAAATCGGCATGCTGCTCCGCTCCACAGGAAAAGCCCGCAGAGGAATCGGAACCATCAGACAGGACGTCAACGTCTCTATCGACGGTGGCGCACGGGTCGAGATCAAGGGCTTCCAGGACGTCAGAAACATCGATACGCTGATTGAAAACGAGGTCCAGAGGCAGAAAAACCTGATAGAACTTGGAGAAGAACTTTCCGATCCTGAAGTCGTTGCTGACAACGTGACACATATTTTCGAAGATTCTGAGAACCAGATAATCTCGACAGTGCTTGAAAACGATGGAGCGGTCTACGCCTTCAAACTACCAGAATTAGACGGCAGGATGAAGGAGAAGATCTCCGGAGAAAGATACCTGGCGCTTGAACTTGTCGATTACGCCAAGTCACGTGGAATCCAGGGAATAATCCATACAGACGAAGAGAAAAACTATAATATAGATGAAGAGTTCGGGGAGCTGGAGGAAATATTCAAAGTCGACGAGGAGGATGCTGTAGCGATCCTTGCAGGACCGAAAGACAACGCCCGGGAGGCTGCAAAGGCAGTGAAGAAAAGGGCACAGCAGATTTACGAGGGAGAGGTCCCTGAAGAAACAAGGAACGCTGAGCAGGACTTTACCACGAGTTATTCTCGCCCGCTTCCGGGAGCCGCACGCATGTATCCGGAGACGGATATTCCTCCGATAAAAATTTCAGATGAAAAAATCGAGGAGATTGATGAAAACTTGCCGGAGACGCTTGAAGAGCGGGAGGAAAAGTATGCTGAGGAGATCGGAGAGGAACTGGCAACACAGATCGTTGGATCTCATCACCTAGAAAAGTTTGAGGATTTCAAGCAGAAAGTCGACTCCAAGCTCGCAGCGAACGTCTTCACAAACATTCTCTCCCGGCTTGAGTCAGAGGGTGTGGAAGTTGAGAACCTGGCCCGCAGGCATTTCGAGGTGCTTTTCGAATCACTAAGTTCTGGAGATCTTGAGAAAGGAGATATTGAAGAGGTCCTGAAGGAGATGGCGGATAACCCTGAAAATCCCGAGGAAGCTGTTGAAGAGGTTCTTGAAGGAAAATCTTCCGAGGAGGAGATCCGTGAAGCTGTTCAGGAAGTTCTTGATCAGAATGAGGAGATGATTGAGGAGCAGGGTGAGCATGCTCAGGGTGCTTTGATGGGACAGGTTATGGGCCGTGTAGAGGCCGATGGTGGAACTGTCTCAAGAATTCTCAGTGAGGAGCTTCAAGACAGGCTGTAAGCTCTACTCTCTGGTTTCTGAAATTCAAATCAGTCATCTTTTAATATTTTTACTTACGTCTATAAAACAGGTGACAAATTTTCTATGCCAGGACTAGGAGGACAACCAATTTTCGTAATGTCGGAAGACGCAGAACGTAAAACCGGAGAAGATGCGCAGCAAAACAATATTGAAGCATGTAAGACAGTTGCAAGTGCTGTCAGAACCACACTTGGACCAAAAGGAATGGACAAGATGATGGTCGACAGCGTAGGAGATATTGTCGTGACTAACGACGGTGTAACAATACTTGAAGAGATGGACCTTGATCATCCGGCCGCCCAGATGATGGTAGAGGTCGCACAGACCCAGGAAGAGGAAGTCGGTGATGGAACAACTACAGCAGTCGTCCTGGCAGGGGAACTACTGAAGAATGCAGAAGACCTGCTTGATCAGGATATCCATCCAACTGTAATCACGAAAGGTTACAGGCTTTCACGTGAAAAATGTACAGATGTTCTTGAACAGATCTCACTTGACGCAGATCTTGATGATGAGGATACACTCCGCAAGGTAGCGATGACGGCTATGACAGGAAAGTCTGCAGAGACTGCAAGAGAATATTTGGCAGAGATAGCAGTTGACGCAGTCCAGGCAGTCGCAGACGAATCTTCAGATCAGATCTTCGTCAACCAGGACAACATCAAGGTAGAAAAGAAGAAAGGAGGCTCTGTCGAAGACACAGATCTTGTACAGGGAGTTATCCTGGACAAGGAGAAAGTTCATTCAGGAATGCCTTCAGAAGTTGAAGATGCGAAGATTGCATTGATCGACTCTCCTATCGAGGTGAAGGAAACATCTACAGACGCCGAGATTAACATCTCTGATCCAAGCCAGATGCAGAACTTCGTTGAACAGGAGGAGAAACAGCTGAAGGAGATGGTCGACGCCATTGACGAGGCAGGAGCAAACGTAGTGCTCTGTCAGAAAGGAATCGACGACATCGCACAGCACTACCTCGCGAAGAAAGGAATCTTCGCCATCAGAAGGGTTTCCTCAGGAGATCTCGACAAGCTCTCCAATGCAACCGGTGCAAACATCGTAACAAGTATCGAGGAAATTGAAAGTGCTGATCTAGGGAACGCAGGTTCAGTGGAGCACAAGTACGTCGGCGGCGATGCAATGACATTTGTACAGGACTGTCCTGAAGCCAAGTCCGTTTCAATCCTCATCAGAGGAGGAACTGACCACGTAGTTGACGAGATTGAAAGAGCAATGGAAGATGCCATCGGTGCAGTTACTTCGGCCGTCAAGCACGGTAAAGTAGTCGGCGGAGGAGGAGCAACAGAAGTAGAGCTTGCTCAGGAACTCCGTGACTACGCAGACTCTGTGGGAGGCCGAGAACAGCTTGCAATCAATGCCTTTGCAGATGCTCTAGAAGTTATTCCACGTACACTTGCAGAGAATGCAGGCTTTGATCCAATTGACTCTCTAGTAGAGCTTAGAAACAAGCACGACGCCGGCGAAGAGATGGCGGGTCTGAATGTCAGCTCTGGAGAGTCCGAGGAGCTGTACGAGCAGGGAGTTGTCGAGCCGAGGCAGACCAAGACTCAGGCAGTACAGTCTGCTTCAGAGTCCGCTGAGATGATCCTCCGTATCGACGATGTCATCGCAGCTTCAGGATTTGATGCAACCGGTGGAGACTCCGGAGGCGGACCACCTGAAGGCGGTCCTGGCGGCGGCATGCCAGGCGGTGGAATGGGAGGCCTAATGTAATCTGTCCTCTCAAAAATTTCCTTATCTTACTATTTTTCTCCAGTTTTCTTTACCCACAGATTATAAATACGCGCTAGCCGAATGTTCTGGTGTAAAAGAGGTTTTCGTGAGCTATGGCTAAAGATGAAGTGCAACTGGGCAATATGGATGACGACGATTATGAAGTAATCCCGATGGGACCAATCAGAAAGCTTGAGAGAAGGGTTGAGAACCTTCAGGAACAGCAGGAGCAGACTGAACAGTCCGGAGGAGGAACAGGAAACGAGGAACTTGTCCGGGATATCATGGACATCATGAAGTCCAACCAGAAGATTGTCAACGACATGACAGAGTCAACTCACGAACTAAGAAACTCTGTAGAGGACCTCACAAACAAGATGGACTCCGTAATTGACAACATGAATGATTTCATGGACCTGCTGAATCAGGCCTCTGAAATGGACATGGAAGGAGAGGTCGCAGGTAATATCGAGACCCGAGTGGCGAATGCTATCGGAGATAAGATGGATGAGATGGTTCAAGAGGTCAAAGGATCCAACGAGAAGATTGCAGATAACTTGGAAGACCTGAACTCCCAGATGAGGAAAAATTACTACGCGAACCAGCAGGGAGGAGTGGCTACTGACAGAGGCAACCAGCAGGGCTCAGGCCAGCCTCAACAACAGTCCAGGAATAGAAGTCAGAGACAGGGAAATAACAGTGGAGGCGGCATAGGTTCTGATAATTCCAATAGGATGGAAAACTTGAAGAAAAGATTTAATTCTATGGATGATAATGAGTAGGAAGGGAGTCACTCCTGTCTTAGCCACTTCTCTGCTTATTCTTATTGCTATTTCTGCTGTTTCCACTGCTGCAGTATTTCTTAGAGATACGACAGATGATATCACCGGGGGAGTTGAGGATCAGCTTTCGGAGCAGGAGAGGATTGATGGAACATCAATTAGCATAGAACGAGGTTACAACAACTCTGATAGTGATATATCTCTCATGGTGAGAAATACCGGTAGATATCTGGTAGCTGTAGAGGATTCTGAGATGGATCCTGGAGATAACAGGACCTGGACTTTATACGTTGATGGGAGACCTCAAGAATTTGATTATGAGTCAGGCAACCCGGATATCCGGCTTGATTCTGGTGAAACAATCACAATAGATACGAATACTGACTATCCTTCTCCGGGAGATTACAAGAGGCTTGAGGTTCAGGGCCGTTATGAGACAGAGACTGGTATAATCTGCAGTAATTCTGGAGGGCAGAACTGCTGAAAATCAGTCCAACTTATTTAAACCACCACAGATAATTTCTGGATAGGATAATCATGAAACTAGATCGATACCGAAAGGGTATAACACCGGTAATTGCAATTGTTCTCTTACTAATGGTTACAGTTGGAGCTGTAGGAGTTGTTTACACTCAGTTCCAGAGTCTGGTTGGTGATCCAACGGAAGATATAGATCAGCAGCAGAGAAATCAGGATACTGATATCTCCATTTTGAGAGGTAAGTCCAACGATACAACGGATTACCAGAGCGGTCAGATAGTACTGGAGATTCAGAACACAGGGTCGGTCACCAGAAATACCACGTCATTTAGGATGACCACTGAGGCTGCAGATAATGTTCCGGGTGAAAACGGAGATCTGTGTACTTCAGCAGAGAATTCAAGTCTAGTGGATCCAGGAGATACTCTGGACTGCCACACAGGTATTGATTTCCCACAGGCAACCAACGAAGTTGTGTTCAATCTGGATTTGCAGGGATCTGACAAGGCTTGGGATTATATCTGTAGACCTGAGACTACAGATACAGCCTATTGCTAACCTCATATTTTTTTCCATTTTTCTGAAATGGCTTTATATTTGACTGTATCTATATTTCTCTCATGTCCTCTCGGAGTAAAGGTCAGATAGGTGCGGTCACTGTTGTTCTTTTGACAGGTCTTGTTGTAGGTGGAGCCTCCGTTGTGTATGTTTGGGGAGAGCCTTTACTTGATAAGAGAGAGTCAGGAAATCAACTGGATAGTGTGGAGAGGCTGGTTCTGGATATCCGGGATGAGATTCAGCGAGTTGATCGTGCAGGCCAAGGAGCTACTGCGGAAATTCCATTGCAGATTGACTCAGAGGATTACAATGTAAATCTTGCTAGGTTGAATGCTTCAAATGATTATGTTGAGATAGTTGTTGAGGGCGGCGAATTCCCTTACCCTGAGGACAGCTGGACACTTCTTGATGGTGAGAACATGAGGAATCTCTCCATCTCTGGAGGGGACTATGTACTGAAGGGAGAAGACAAAGGAGGTGTGGTCTTGGTAAGGACAAGTTCACAGATTGCCACTTACAGGATAGAGTTCAGGAATCTTTATTCTGCAAACCAGGATGTGCCGCTTGAAAAGATTGATCTGATAGAGAGTGGTAGCACTGTGACAGGTGCAGGAAGTGTATATCTGAACAATCAGGGAAATGTTGTAAACAGCGGAAGCAATGGCTTGACGGTCTCTTCAGGGCAGACTCTTGACAGGGAGCTTACGGAGATTCAAGTCGAGATGAGGTGAATTTTTATTTTCAGGAAAGGGCAATATATGGCGGTTGAAGCAGTTCTGTCGCTGGGTTTAAGTCTTATCGTTGCAGTTGCTGCTATAGGAGTTTTCAATACCTATAGAGATAGCATGATGGATGCTATAGCGGACAGAAACGTTGAAATAGCCAGTTCGGAGATAATTACATCCATATATAATCTGGGAACAATGGATGATGGTAGTTCCATATTGGTTGAGTTACCTGAAACAGGTAACAGAGAGTATACTGTCTCTTTCGGCGATGAGTCCTTGAAGATAGATTCTAGTGGGTCCTCTTATTCTTATCCTGTCGGTGGTGTATGGGCTTCCGATTTAAGTGGTTCGGCGGAGGGAACAAGTTTTCAACTTGTAAGAGTAAATGATGTTGTGGAGGTGAGATCAAGCTAGATGTCAATGCATCTGAATAACTTGGCCAGGAAGATAAGGAAGATGAAGCATCCGGAAGAGTTTGAGGATGAGGAAGAAGAGGAAGGACGTGATCTTGGTCCGGGCATAGAGCTTCCGACTCCAGGAGAGTTTACTGATGAGGTGGTGGAAGAGGCAAATGAGGAGGCGGATCTTACTGATGTCGATATTGCGTATCCCCTAGTGCCAGCTGATCCTGATGACGGTGAAGTAGTGTACGCATGGGCCCATATTACCTGGGATGAGGAGGCTGGAGAGCTTGTATACAGGATTATAGAGCCAGAGCTAGATGAGCAGACGGAGCAGGCCTATAATAAAATCGTGGAGATAATGGAGAGAAGTTTCGATATAAATTTTGAGGAACTTGAAGCTGATCAGGCCAAGCAGTATCTTGAAGAGAAAATTGATATGATTGTAGATAAGTATAACATCCACGTACCTGAGGAAAAGCGTGAAGTAATAAGGTACTATACCAAGCGTGACTTTGCAGGTCTTGGGAAGCTTCAACCTCTAATGAATGATACTGAGGTCGAGGATATTTCATGTGACGGTTTGAACATACCAGTCTACGCATACCACAGGAATCCCCGTTTTGGTTCCATAAAAACAAATCTCACGTGGGAGGATGCCGATGAACTGGATAGCTTTGTGATGAAACTTGCACAGAGATGTGGGAAATCCATTTCTGTATCCAGTCCTCTGCTTGACGGGTCGCTGCCTGATGGTTCGCGTGTACAGGCCACACTTGCCACAGATATTGCGCGTAAAGGATCCAACTTCACTATTAGGAGGTTTTCGGAGGATCCTCTTACGCCTATTCATATGATGGACTTTGAGACTGAGAACTCAAGGATGTTGTCCTATCTTTGGATGATTGTGGAGCATGAGAAATCTATGCTTGTATCAGGAACTACAGGAGCAGGTAAAACTTCTCAGTTAAATGCTATGTCTCTTTTTATCCGTCCTGAGAAGAAGATTGTGTCGATTGAGGACACGCCGGAGCTAAGGCTTCCGCACGATCACTGGGTGCCTGAGGTTTCACGTTCTGGTTTCGGTTCCTCTGCTGGGGATAGCGGTGAAGTTACAATGGATAACCTCTTGAAGGAATCCTTGCGTCAGAGACCAGAATATATTATTGTTGGAGAGGTCCGAGGAGCAGAGGCGTACATCCTTTTCCAGCAGATGGCTACAGGTCACACAGGCCTCTCCACGATCCACGCAGATTCTCTTGACATGCTTATGGATCGTTTGACGACAGAACCTATTAACCTGTCACCTTCTCTTATAGAGACACTGGATCTGATTATGCTTATCGCCCGTATCAGGCGTGGGGGAACATATATTCGAAGGATTATGGGCCTCTACGAGATCCGTGGGTATGACAAGAGGAAAGGAATTGATGCAAATCAGGTTTTCGGCTGGGATCCTGATACTGATGAATACGTGGTTAAGAATAATTCTCTGATTTTGAAGGATATCGCAGATCAGTCTGGTAAAGACTATTCTGAGATCAGGAAGGAGTTACGTAACCGGCAACATGTGCTTAATTGGATGCAGGAGGAGCAAATAAAGGATTACAGAAAGGTAGGCGATATAATTTCAAGGTATTACTCAGATCCTGAATCAGTACTTGAGAGAGTGGGGCAAACATTTAATTCTGAAGAGACCGAAGAACAGGATAATGGAGCTTGAGGACTACGCTGAATTCTGTTTTGACCAGGCTGGAAGCGTGGCACTCAGGCTCGTGCCACATGCTCAGGGCTTCAAAATGACCCTTAATCAGGCGAATATTGATATATCCCTGCCTGAGTATCTGGCAATGGCCGTCTTTACGACAGGACTGGTAGGTCTTACTTTTTTCTCACTCTTTGGCATGATATTCTTCCTCGGTTCGGGGTTATCTGGAATAATAACCGCTTTTTTCGTAGCTTTGATTGTGTCCATGATTTCAACGGGAATGTTCTATCTATGGCCAAGGACTGTAATAAGTAATAGAGCTTCTGTTATACGAGATATGATGCCTTTCGCCACAATGTATCTGTCTACACTTGCTGGTACTGGTTCTTCGGTCTCTGAAATGTTCCAGCAGCTTTCAGATGTGGAGGAATATGGTGAGGTGGCGAATGAGGCTGAAAAGATATCTCGGGATATAGAAACGCTTGGTATGGATGTCTCGGAGGCCTTGGAGAGAGGTGCGGCTAGAACTCCTAGCGAAGATTTTGAAGATCTTCTGAGAGGGCTGCAGCACGTTATTACGACAGGTGGTTCGGTAAGAGACTTTCTACAGCAGAGATCAGATGCATTAATGGATGACTACGGACGTAGAATAGAGAAATTTGCCGATCAGCTGGGTTTGCTGGTGGAAATGTACATTACTATTGTAATTGTAGGTTCAATAATTTTTACAGCGATGAGCGCTATCATGAGTTCTATATCGGGTTTTGAGCCAAGTCTGGTGGTTGCACTACAGGTTCTACTTGTGTTTCTGGGTCTGCCGATTATAACAGGCATGTTCATCATATTCATTAAGGGTATAGCCCCTGGAGGGATCATGTGATGGTTGACTTTTTCAGGAATGAGGAATATGAGCCAGGTTACTCTCTAGAAGATAAAGTTGTACTGGGTTCGGTTGGTGGCGGAGGGTTTGTTGCCTTGCTGGGAATGGTGCTTTTCCTGACTGTTTCACAGCGTATAGGTGGCCTTGTACTTCTATCATCGCTTGTGGTTGGTATACTGCCCTATGGTTTAATGTCGTTCCTTAAAACTCGTGCAATTAATCAGATGGAAAGTGAGTTCCCTCAGTTCCTTCAGGATCTGGCTGAGTCCAAGAGAGGTGGCATGACTCTGCTGAAGGCTTTCGAATCCGCAATGGAGAATGATTATGGCAAGTTAGACCCTCAGATAGAGAGGATTTATCACGAGTTGAGCTGGGGCATACCTTTCCCAGAAGTTATGGAACGTTTTTCCAGAAGAATGGAAGATTCAACGGTTATACAGGAATCAATTTCCATTATTATACAGAGCTTTGAGAGTGGAGGAGATATAACTGGCACAATAGAATCTGTTGCTGATGACTCATCACGTCTGCGTGATCTGGTAGAAAACAAAAATGCGCAGCTTCAGCAACAGCTGTTTATAATGTATGTAATATTTTTCCTCTTCACAGGTATTACAATAGGAATTTACACGATGCTTGCTCAGTTACTGGGGCTTGGAACAACTGAAGAAGGAGCCATAAGTGGTATAAGTGATATTATTGGAGGAGAAAGCTCTGGAGGACCAGTAAACTTCTGTAACGGTGATATAGGGGCTGCAAGACCCTTCTGTGCAACTTCACGTATATTTGGTTTTGTGCCGAGTAATATATCAAGTGGTGCAGTATCCATGACGAGTGAATACGCTACAAGCCATGCTTATGGTAGAATGGCTTACTATAAAGCTCTTCTGTTTACTATGTTGATGGTTCAGGGTGTTTTAACGGCGCTAGTAGCTGGTCAGATTAAGGAGGGTTCTCCAAGTGCAGGTATAAAACACGCTATAGTCATGCTTCCAATAGCCTTCATAGCTTATGTCACGTATGTGGGGTCAGCGGGTGTATAGAGAATGTTTTCAAAAGGACAGATAACTATTGAGTTTCTTCTTTCGACGCTTTTCGTTATAATAATGCTCTCAACACTACTCTACCTTGTTGTAGATTACGTTCCAGAGGTTGAAGAGGAAAGCAGGCCTGCAGAGGTAACTATGGAGGCTAGAAGAATATCCTCGATGCTTTTAACTTCGCCTGGTTTACACTCCAATGGAGTGGACGGAACGGATTGGGAGGAGAGCCTTTCAAATCTTCAAGAAATTGAAGCCGTAGGTCTGGCAACTGATTTCCATGTATTGGAGCGTGAAAAAGTTGAGAATCTCACTTCGTATTCTTCAGATGGCCTCAACTATTCAACTTTTAGGAGGGTAACGGAGAATGAAAACCAATATCGCTTCATATTCACCCATCTACCTGTGATTCATACTTCGGACAGTTTTCTTAGAACAGAGCCTCCTGAGTTCCCCAATATTACTGAACCTGATTCGGGAGATTATACGGCTTCAGGTAACACTGTACGTTATGGAGATATGGAGGTGGGAGGGATCCAGTACAATTTCCTGGTTACATCTCATGGAGGCAACTTTGATACTGTCTACAGGAATAGGGATGCGGTAGATAGGTGGAACTTCAGTGATTCTCCAACTTTTCAGGAGGGAGATGAGATAAGACTTGACAGCAGAAACTTTACTGTGAGAAAAATCCAGAACACGGAAGATAATGGAGGTAGTATGGTACTGCTTTCGAGACAGTTCAAGACCTTCGGACCTTCTTTCGATGCAACCGCATCTATACAGAAACTGAACCGTTACGCCGTACTGAATGAGACGGGTACAGATCTCCAACCAGTTAGGATGGAGGTGTTTGCATGGAGACAAAGCTGAGGAAAGGTGCAGGCTACTCGATAGAAGCAGTGCTTGCAGCACTGATACTCTTTACTTTCGCGTTCGGTGCTGTGGATTCTCCTGAAGGGAAAGATTGGAGACAGTTCCAGGATCAAGTAGCTGCCAGAGACCTGACCTTTATGATCAAGAAGACAGGAGACCTGGATACCTTTTTGAGAAACTCCAATACTGAAGCAGTCCAGACAGAGATATCTCAGGTCTCAAGTCGGAACCTCCGTGTTTCAGGAACTGTGGAAAACCTTCCACTGAACGAGATTCAGGTTGGCATGCACAAGATGCCCTCAAAGATACATGTGAACAACACTGTCGAGGTGTCCTCGGGAGACCGCTGTGAGGGTAACTTGGTATCCTTGGACTCGAACTCCGAATATCCAATCCGTAGAACGGACTCCGAATTCCTGGAAAACAGGCATAATACCCGCCTCTATTTTGCGGACACGGATGCACAGCAACCAGGTGGGTATAACGGTGAGGAGGATTATGACGCGGTCTGGGTAGATAACGGTACCGACTGTGTCTTTGAAGAGGGAGAAGGACCGTATTACTTCGATGACATATTTCTTTGGGGTGATACTGGAGATCCAGATTCACTGCACTACGAATTTAAAAACTTCAACGATGCTACCGGTGAATTTACAGTTTACGAGGCCCCTAAAGCTGCAAAGATTAGCTCTTCAATGAACGAGCCACTGAATGGTATAGAGACGGATACCGTAGTCGATACTGTAAACTTCTCTACTTCAAATCTAGAGAACTATGATGTACTGGTTTTTCAGGAGAATGAGAGCCTTACAAGAATCGAACTTTATGGAGGAAAGATTCGAGATCTGATGTCCAATACTTCAGTCCTAATGATGATGAATATGACTCGTTCCGACACTCAAAACAGCTTCATAGAAGATGTAGGATTTAAATGGACTGAGATGGATCTACCTCCATCCTCCAATTATGATGCGACGTTCTCAAACTACGGGGTCAGTGAGAGCATTGAGACCTACTTCTTGGGCCTTGCAGGACAGCAGAGAGACATCTCGCTCAAACCAGGAGGAAAGGTTATATCCAATCAAGGTTCAACTGAGACTTCTAGAGAAGATGTTTTATTTGCGAGAAACATACAATATGATGCTGATGATCTAGATGGTACAATAGATGGAACTTGGTCGACTTATGGAGGAGGCTCTTGTAGTGGAGACACCGAAGCTGACTTTGAAATTCCGGATGGAGACTACAGTACTGAGATTTTTGCTGTGAAAAACGTTGATACGAATACAGCAGGTTGCAGTGGACCTAGAGGTATCATGATCGACAAAGATGAAGATGGAGATCTTGAAGGCCCTTTCCTGGGGGATGAAATACTCATAGTAAACGGCAGAAGATATAGTCCTAACATCAACAGTAATACAGATGCCAGACTCGAATTTGCAGGTAGCAGGAAGGTTGAACTGGTAAATCACAGAGAGGTTTTAGAAGATATAGACGGTGAAAGAGTTGCAAGGATAGCTTATGAAGATAAATATGGGGAAGAAGATATCAACATAATTTCGTCCACAATCTACTGGCTGCGTGGAGACACAGTCATTTTTGAAGCCTCTGACCAACCGTCTTCACTTTCCACAACAGTGGTAGGTGGCATAAACAATAGATTATTCATGCCTTACAGGATGGATCTAAGGTGGGTGCAGTGAAAGGTCAGATAATGCTTATCACAGCTGTGCTCGTCAGTCTCATAATGCTGACGACAGGAGCTGCAGTCGCAGACCTTGGGGACCATGAGTACGAACATATCCAGGAAGGTTATATCTCTGAGATAATCAAGGATGAAACAGCAGAGATAGACAAGACTTTCCGGAAGAATAGGGAAAATTACAGGAAAATGGTTGGTTTCATGGATGAATATGAAACATCAACAGTTTATGACGATGCAAGGCAATGCTACAATGTTACGCTACAGAATGATCAATCTACTATAAGATTGGATTGTATAGGATGACTTAGAACTTCCTGACGAATTCAACTTCATCTTCATCGAACTCGAAAAATTCTGAAACCTCATCATCCTCTTCGATTAGATTTGAGATGAATGGTAAAGTACGTGCGGCATCTCTACTGGAGATGTGAAGTTTCTCTGCCATCTTGGATGTAACTGCATCCATTTTCTTCCGTGAAGCCATGGATGATCCCATTTTGCTGATCTTTGACGGGTACTGGTACTTCGTGTAGCCCGAATATTTCTCATCCTTGCTCAAAGCCACGCCTACTGTTGAAAACTTGTAGAGATACTTCAGAAGCTTCCAGTTCTGCCTTCTTCTTATCCTGCCGTTGAAGAGATCGGCTTTTGAAACCCAGTTATAGGCCTCGGCCACGTCCTCTTTCTTCTTGTACTCTCGCGGCACATTCTCTCTAATCCATTGTAGAAAGGTATCAGGATCCTCATCAAGACCATCGGTCGCGTCCTCCGCGGTCTCGGCGGTAGTGGTCTTGAAGACGATCTTTAACGCCTGGAAAATATCCTGCTGAGTGTCACGACCCGAGATAGCTTCAAGATCCTCTATACTTAGTTTGTCCTGGCCCATTGCTGCTGCCTGGAGATCGTTAATCGCGGAACGCATCTGTCCGCCAGCACTTCTGGCTATCCTCTTCGGAGCACCGTCTTCATAATCAATACCTTCTTCTTCAAGTATCTCCCTTAGATGAGCAGCTATAGAGTTGGTGTGAACAGAATCAAGTTTAATCATCTTGGCTTTATTCCTAAGCGTCCTTATATTACTATCATATGCGTCGTTTGCTGTCATAACCACAGGAAAACGGCTTTCATCAACGATAGTGGCAAGCTCAGACGTGCCTCCTCGATCACTTCTACCCATGCCGTCAACCTCGTCCACAAGAATCAATTTTTTCCCTCCATAGAAAGAAGCCTGTCGCGTAGCTTCCTTTAACTCTTCTTTGAGCTTTCCTTTAGTCCTGACATCAGAAGCATTTGTTTCTACAAGTTCATAACCTAAATCATTCGCCAGAGCCTCGACCAGCGAAGTCTTACCTGTACCTGCCTGGCCGTGAAGCAAGACAGGTTTGTCTCCCTGCTCCCAGTTCTCAGCCCATTCCTTCAACTCTTTTTTCTCACTAGATGCACCACGATACTCGGAAAGGCTTTCAGGACGGTATTTCTGTACCCACATCGTGTTACGCTACGATTACGCAATAGACGGTGCTTCGCACCGACTTCTTAGATTTTTGAGTTTTCATTTTTCACTTCCTCGATCTTAGTCTTCATCTAGTTCGGCGATTTTTGCCAGGAGGGCCTCGATCTGGATGTCCGGACTACCTCCTTCTGAGATTCTGAATTCGAACTCTCCAAGATTGTCGATGATCTTCAGCTTCCCTTTCTCGGAAATATCCAGATCGTAAATCTCTCTGTGGATCGCATCAATGACGTCCTGACCGTCCAGACCCCTTTCGATCATAAGATCCGAAAGATGGTCTCTTGCGTCCATGAATCTTTCCTTGAGCGCAAGGTTTAGGATTTGTGTAATTTCCTCAGGTCTGAGTGATGCTGCAACGCCATAGATGTCCTCTTCATCAATCTCTTCGTTCTGTATCGCAGCTGTTTGCAGTATATTGGTTACACGCCTTAAATCACCGCTGGAGACTCTCATGATGGCGTCGATAGCATCTGAAGAGATCTTGAAACCTTCTACCTCTCCAAGTCGCTGAATATACTCTTTAACCTCCGGTTTTTCCAGCCGGTTGAAGCGGAAGACTGCACATCTGGACTGGATGGGATCGATAATTTTTGAAGAGTAGTTGCAGGACAGGATAAACCTGCAGTTGTCGGAGAACTGCTCCATCGTACGTCTCAAAGCTTGCTGTGCATCTGGAGTCAGTGCGTCAGCTTCGTCAAGGAATATTATCTTGTAATCTGCGTTTATAGGCTTTGTTCGGGCGAAATCTTTGATTTTTTCTCTTACGACGTCTATACCTCTTTCGTCAGAGGCGTTTGTCTCCATAAAGTTCTGGTTCCATTCGTCACCGTAAAGATCTTTGGCTAGAGCTACTGCTGACGTTGTTTTGCCTGTTCCTGCGGGTCCTGCGAAGAGCATGTGTGGGATTGAGTCCTCCTCCACGAATGCCTCCAGTCTTTCTGTTATCTCGTCCTGACCGACCACCTCTGAAAGAGTCTCTGGCCGGTACTTTTCAGTCCAAACTTCGATCATAGAATTTTTCTACCTCCTGAAAAATCTGTACTTGGTGAAGCTTTTATTCTTTCTCAGGTCTCAAATTCAATGTGAGAATAGGAGTAACAGGAACACCTGGAACCGGGAAATCCACAGTTTCAGAGCATCTTGATGGAAAGATAATCGACCTGAAAGAGTACCTAGAAGAGAAAGATCTTGGTGAGGTTAACGACGAAGGTGAGATAGAGGTCGACATAGAGGAACTGAGGGAGAACAGTCCGGAAGAACCTGAAGACGAAGATCTCATCCTTGAAGGGCACCTAGCACATTTTCTGGACCTTGATTACTGTATAGTACTGCGTTGCCGACCGGATAAGCTACGTGGAAGGCTGGAGAAGAGAGATTACTCCGAGAAGAAAATCGAGGAGAACGTTGAATCCGAAAAGCTTGATATAATATTATCCCAGGCCGTTCAGATGCAGGAAAAAGTCTTCGAAGTCGACACCACGGAGAAAACTGTTGAAGAGGTAGTTGAAGAAGTTAAGTTGGCTATAACTGAAGGAAAGGAAAGTTATGGTGAAGTTGACTGGTCTGAGTTCCTTTAAAATTTTTCTAGGCTTTTTCCTGTACCCAGCTTGTTAGTTCTTCTTTGTCCATGAAACCCTCGTTCTTTGCAACTACGTCTCCGCCTTTGACTATCAGAAGTGTTGGTAAGGCTTTCACGTTGTATTTTGTGGCGAGGTCGCTGTGTTCCTCCATGTTTACTTTTCCAAAGTTGACTTCGTCAATTTCTTCTGAGACTTTTTCGTAGATCGGTTTAAGTTTCTGGCATGGTCCGCACCATGAGGCCCAGAAATCTATTATCCATGTTTCGTCAGAGTTCTCCACGTCCTCCATGCTGGAAGGGTCAAGATCAGTTGGCATACGTACAGAATCTGTGATGAGTCTTAAAAAAAGGAAAGTGTTGGGGGAGTAATCCCGTTACTCCTCCATGTAAACTGTCCGGATAGGATACGGGATATCGATACCGGCTTCGTCGTACTTCTCCTTGACCAACTGTGTGACTTCCGAAGCACCTGAGACAATGTTGGCCCTCCTGTTGTCGGTCCAGCCACGAAGCTTCAGGTTCACGCTTGAACCTCCAAGCTCGTCTACAAGAACCTGTGGCTCAGGATGATCCTCAACGCTCTCTGCTTCATCCAGAACTTCCTCTGCAAGTTCCTTTGCTTGCTTGATGTCATCGTCGTAGCTGACTCCAACAATCACGTTGAAACGTCGGTTCCCATAACCTGTATTGTTGACGACCTGGTTGCTGTAAAGCTGGGAGTTCGGGATAATCACTTTTCGCCCGTCGTAGGTCTTCACTTCTGTGGCACGGGTGCTGATATCCTGGATAGTTCCTTCTTCACCACCAGCTGCGATCTGATCCCCGATCTCGAATGGACGGGTGATCATGATCAGGATACCGGAGATGAAGTTCGCGATGATATCCTGCAACGCGAAAGATATACCAAGTCCGATCAGTCCTACAGCAGTTCCAAGAGCTGATAGAGGTACTCCGAACACACCGAGTACCGCTACACCTGTCAACGGGTAGATCACATAGGCCGACAATCTCTTTGCCGACTTCTCTGCATGCAGGTCTCCACCCCTGTGCTGTATCGACTTCCCGATAATCACGTTAGAAAGCTTGTTCAATACGTATCCGGCCAGAATAACGCCCACCGCCAGGAGTAAAGTTTCCAGACCTATAAATGAGGAAAGGTCTATTCCTGTCAGCTGAGCGAATCCTGCAGTAGAATTAGTAGCCATAAAACTTGAACAGTTCCTGAAGGTATTAAAATTTCCTGAAAACCGAAGGTTTCCTGAAGGAAAGTTGGAGGTTATTAACTTTTCCCGAGGAACCGTTTAGCCATGGGGGAGATAAAATTCGCGGAACAGGAACAGGCAAATGATCAGTTGCCTGAGGACTTTGAACCCTACGTTAAGGACTGGTTCAACTCGAAGTTTCCCGGTCTCAGCGACCCGCAGAAATACGCTTTTGACCTTATACACAACGAGGAAAACTCTCTGATATGCGCTCCAACAGGATCAGGTAAAACTTTGTCAGCATTCATGTCGGCTCTAAACGAACTCTTCCGAATGGGGGAAAATGGAGAACTGGACGACGAAATCTACGTTCTGTATGTTTCGCCTCTTAGAGCGCTTTCAAACGATATAGAGAGGAATCTTGAGGAACCACTAGAGGGGATAAAGGAGAGGGCTGAGGAGATGGGTCACGAAGTTCCTGAGATCAGGAGTATGGTGAGAACAGGAGATACAACGGACGCTGAGAAACGTGAAATGCGTGAAAACCCTCCTCATATCATGATCACCACTCCTGAATCGCTTGGAATTCTCTTGAACTCTCCTAAGTTCAAGGAGAACCTGAGGAACGTAAAATATACTATAACAGACGAGATTCACTCCTTGAGCGAAAACAAGAGAGGAGTACATCTGTCACTTTCCATGGAAAGATTGGAGGACATGGTTAACGGATCTCCAACTCGTATTGGTCTCAGTGCGACGCAGGCGCCAATAGACGAGATAGCAAAATACCTTGTTGGCTACGAGACAGATGAAAAAATAGAAATGAAGGAAACACAGGCAGAGGAGGAAGTTAAGAGTGCAGAGATTCAGCAGCGCGAAGATTACGCTCCAAGAGACTGCACTATCGTAGACGTCGCTGCATCCAAAGAAATAGACTTAGAGACGATCTCCCCTGTCAGGGATCTAATACACACCCCTGCAGGTGAGATACAGGAAGCCATGTACGATAAGATACATAACCTGGTGCAGGATCATGATTCAACCATAATATTCACCAACACACGTTCAGCGACCGAGAGAATTGTCAACAACCTGAAAGAGCGCTTTCCGGACGAGTACGATGAGAATATAGGTGCACACCACGGATCAATGAGCCGTGACAAGAGACTGGAGGTCGAGGAGAAACTGAAGAAAGGAGAAATGAAAGTCGGTGTAACATCAACTTCTCTTGAGCTTGGAGTAGATATAGGAAGCGTCGATCTCGTACTGCAGCTGGGATCACCGAAAGGAGTTGCCCGTGGGATTCAGAGGGTAGGCCGCTCAGGCCACCAGATAGGAGAAAAAGCGAAGGGAAAAATGATTGTAACAGACAGGGATGACGCACTGGAGTGCAGCGTGCTGTCAAAGTGCGCCAAGGAAGATGAACTTGACAAAATACAGATACCACAGAACTCTCTAGACGTGCTGGCACAGCATATCGTAGGAATGGCATGTAACCATCGGTGGGACATGGATCACGCGTTTAACGTGGTAAGAAAGAGCTACAACTTTGTAGATCTTGAGCTCGGAGATTATGAAAACGTCCTGAAGTATCTGGGCGGGGAGTACGAGCTGGAAGATCAGAATGTGTACCGTAAGATCTGGCTGGATCACGAAGACGGTCTCTTCGGAAGATCCGGGAAGATGACGAGAGTCATCTACATGACAAACATAGGAACAATACCTGACGAATCCGGCTACGATGTAGTTACACGTGGAAACAAGAACTATGTAGGGACACTGGACGAAGAATTCCTTGATAGATTGACCAAAGGCGATATTTTCACTCTTGGAGGCAGCACTTACGAGTTCAAGTACGCCAAGGGGATGAAGGTTTTCGTTGATCCTCAGCCGAAGAAGAAGCCGACCGTTCCTTCCTGGTACTCTCAGAGGCTTCCGCTTAGCTATGATCTAGGTGTAAAGATCGGCAAGTTCAGGAAAGACGTCGAGGAACAGCTTGAGCTCGGAGCAGGTGACGACGACATAATCCAGTGGATAATGCATGAGTACTACCTGGATGAGAACACTGCTGAAGCAATCTATGGTTACATCAAGGAGCAGTACCAGTTAACCGGAGAGGTCTCACATCACTCCAGGATTACAGTTGAAAGATATATTGACGATGACAACCGCCAGAACTTTATCTTCCAGACTATCTACGGACGCCGCACGCACGATGCACTGGCCCGTATCCTGGCACACCTGCTACAGAAAAGAATCAGCAAGAACATAGGAATGGTGATCGACGACAACGGTTTCATACTGGTTACACCTCGAAGACCTATCGATATAGACGATCTTCTTGAGGAACTGGTTGAATGTGACTTGGAGAAGGAGCTTAAAGACGCTGTAGGGAAGACAGAACTGATGAAACGAAGATTTAGACATGTAGCCGGGCGTTCACTTATGATACTGCGTAACTATCAGGGAAACTCGAAGACTGTCGGTCAGCAACAGATGAAAGGGCACTTCCTGATATCTGCGATCAGAAACCAGTACGGAGAGGATTTCCCGATGATCAAAGAGACCTACAGGGAGATTATGGAGGATGCAATGGATATCAGGCATACAAAAGAAGTAGTAGAGAAAATAGGAGAAGAAGAGATAACGGTGAGACAGAGGAAAGCTGATATACCATCTCCTTTCAGCCATAACCTTCTGCTCCAGGAATCCAGCGACGTCATCAAGATGGAGGACAAGAAGAAACGACTTCAGGAACTACACGACCAGGTTATGGAGAGGATAGAGGAAAATCAGTGAACGGGCCATTGTAAAATAAACATGTCTGTCCAATCACAGTATACATGCAAGCGATCCAAAATCTGTTTACCTCCCTACCAATAGTTGAAGACATTTTCCTCAATCCTGTTGGATTGCTGGCAGTTCTAGCTGTTATTCCTCTGCTAATTTTCTACCTGATGAAACCAAAACCGGAGGAACAGGTTATGCCCTCCATGATGTTCTTCAGAGAGGAAAAAGAAGACGAAAAACTGAGGAAAGCATACAGAAAACTTATATCCAATCTTCCGCTCCTGCTACAGGTTCTTGCAGTACTTACCTTCGCGGCAGCATTTGCAAACCCGTACATAAATATATCAGAGGCCTCAGAGAATACTGTTATAGTACTTGACCGGTCTGCCAGCGTCAAACCGGATTTTGAACCGCTTAAGGATAGAGTTGAATCCGAAGCAGGGGAATCAAATACTTTGATAACAGCAAGTGACGAGGTACAAGTGAAGCTTGAGAACGCTGGCCGGGCAGAACTAAAAAGAGAGTTAGAGAGGATGAAGGCTGTTGAAACTGAGACTAATATTGTTTCAGCTCTTGAGGTCGCTGAAAACTATGAAGGGAAACTAGTTCTGGCCAGTGACTTGGATCAGACACTAGATAATAGAGATGTAGCTTCTAGAATTGATGATATGGCTGCGAGAACTGTGGAAACCGTATCTCCTGATGTCACAAATCAGTGGGGAATAACTTCAATAGAACCTGGCAGAGACCAGACTACTGTTGAAGTATCAAACTTTCAGGTTGTTGCAGAAACTCTGGAGGTCAGCCATGGTGATAAGATGGAAGCTGTACAGCTTGATCCTGGTGAATCAGAGCAAATTAGTTTCACAGGAAGTCCAGGCAGGAACGTCATTGAACTACCTCAGGATGACATGAAGTCAGATAATACTGCCAGTTATGTCATACCAGAAGCGCAGAATGTTACTGTAAGATATCTAGGCTCCTTGAATCGCTATATGGAAGAGGCACTTAATTTAATTGAAGGTATAAAGCTTCAACAGGTTGAAACCGAACTGGGTGAAGCTGATGTCTATATCATCTCTGACGAGATACGGAGCAGAGGCAGGAGAAACAGGCTAGAAGAAAAGGTGTCGGAAGGATCATCTGCAATTATTTTACCTGGTTCAAGTGCTTTATCCAGCGTCTTAGGCTTTGAAACCGCCACAAGTAGTTCTACTGATAATCTGAAAGTAAATCAGCCATTAAATATCCCTGTAGGGGAGACAGAGCTAGTAGATAGAAACCTGACTTCTGGAGAATCTTTTACCACTCCTGAATATGCCATCAGACAGATGGAATACGAGAATGGTGAAGTTATCGTCTATAACATAGTTGGAGACGAGTTCGGAAAGAATATTCTATACCCGGTTTTCTGGAGAGATGTTCTAAACAGTCTTGTAGACAGACCTGATATCTCGAAACTCAACCTTGAGACTGGAGAAACTGTGGAAACAGAAGAAGTAGACTCCCCAACAGGCCGAAAGTATGAAGGCAGGATAGAGCTGAACCAGACAGGAGTCTACACCACAGATGACAGAACCTATGCGGCAAACCTGGAGTCAAGAGATGAATCAAATATAGAACAGAGGAGCTACTCTGGAACAGTGGATCAGGCCGGGGCATCGGAGCAGGAGAGTATCCAACATCTGGCTGTGCTTCTGCTTGTCCTTTTGATCTGCGCAGATGCTGTCTACCTGTGGTACAGAGGTGATCTGTAAGAAATGATACTTCAGCAACCGATCATGCTGCTAACAGCACTACTGGCTGTACCTCTACTCTTCAGAGCCTTTAGAAACGAGAAAACTGACTGGAAACTAATAGGTATAACTAACGCATTTGTCGTCCTGCTTCTGGCAGTTGCAGCAGCTTCACCAGCTGTACAGACAGAGACAGAGCAGGTAAGCCAGAGAGAAATAATCCACCTGAACGATAAATCCGCTTCAATGATGACAGACGGGCCAAACATATCCATAGAGGGGGTATCTATCAACAGTAAAACACTGGCATCAGGAAATACCTCAAACCTACAGAAAGCGCTGCTTAACCGCGTCGAGTCAAACAAAACCTACCTAGTAAGAACCGATTTACAGGGACTTGACAATACCGAGAAAATCGTAGAGGAGTACAACCGCAGGAACTCATCCATAAACGTCTTTAAAACCGATCTGGAAAGAGAGGCATCTGTAAGCATCTCAGGACCGGATGTAGCAGTTCCAGGTGCTCAAAACTCCTACACTGCAAGAATATCTTCTACTGATGGAGAAGAAAGGAGAGTAAGAATACTTGTAGACGGTGAAGAGAAGATTACAGAGACTAAAAGCGGAGAAATCAGATTCAAAGAAAGCTTTGATCAGGAAGGCTATCACAGGATAGAGGCACGGATACTGAACGCCTCCGACGGATACAGTGTAAACAACAGGTACTACAAATCCGTCAAAGTGATAGAAAAACCTGAACTACTTGTTATAGGAGATGAAGGCCAGCTCAATAACAGACTTTCAGAGTTCTACGACATAACGCAGAGAGAAAGAGTTCCTGACGACCTCTCGCAGTATTACTCTGTAGTACTGAAGAAAAACCTGGCTAATCCTGGAGAAATCAGACCTTACCTCATAGATGGAAACGGACTGATGTACACAGGAGACGGAACCATGGACATACTTCCTGTGGAAAGGAGTCAGGAAAGAGATGAAACTGTAAATCCTTCAATGGTTATGGCGCTTGATGTTTCTGAGACAGAGTTCTGCAGCGGGGAGAACTGTAACCGGATAGATGTGGAGACTTCCCGGAGTTTCGGGCTTTCTGTGGTAAAGAGCTTGAATCAGGATTATCCTGGAACCGAGCTAGGTATGCTGGCATACTCGGACGGTTACTTCCCTCTCGTTGAACCTGGTGTACTCAGGGAGAACTCTGACCGGATGGGGAACAGTTTGCGACGCCTCAGACTCCGTGGTGGAGATGAGTATCATCAGCTAGGTATCCATGAATCCGCGAAGATGCTTAATGGCTCCGGGAATATCTTATTAGTGACTGATGGAGTGATTCCTGCTGCAGGAGTCTACAGTAATGCTTTCAGGCTTGATAAGACAGGTCAACCCAAGAATATTGATTCTGATCTTTATCCTTCGGATTTTGATATCTCCAAGAGGAGTATTAACATGTATCCAGAAAAATACAGGAACTACATCCTGGATTATATTGAGAATCGAATGCCTGAAGAGGTCGATATTTACACAGTGGCTGTGGGTAATGAAAGTCAGAAAAATCTTCCTTTCCTTCGTGATCTGGCTGCTGAAGGCGGTGGCACTGCTTTTGATAGTGTTGATGAGTTCTATGAGAATCCACCTGAGGATATCGGTGGCGGGGGTTACGGCGAGAATAAGTATCTGAAGAAGGTGAATTACAACCACTACATCACCTCCAGTTTCGGTGAGTTGAACGTAGCAACATCAAATTTTGATCAGGTTAAGACACGTGATTCGGCCCGCAAGCTGGTAGCTACCTCTGGAGGTAGGCCTGCGCTTTCGTCTTGGAGATATGGTCTTGGACGCGTGGCAAGTTTCTCTGCCGGTGGAAAGGACCTGGAGCAGGTTCTTTCCCAGGAGCCTGGACTGGTATCCCGGACGGTCAGCTGGACGGTAGGCGATCCTCAGAGAAAAGAGAACTCCACTGTGAACGTGGATTCTGCCCGGAGAGGTGGACAGGTCGTTATCTCGTCTGAGCAGGAGATGGAGGGTTTGACCAGAAAGTCTGAGGGCCGTTACGAGGCAAGGATCAGGCCCAATGAGACAGGTTTCCACAGCTTCCAGGAGCACGAGTTCACGTATAATTACAGGAAAGAGCTTCAGGGACTGGGTTACAGGGATTCCGAGCTTGAGCAGCTGGCAAGTCGGACCGGGGGAGAAGTGTTGACTCCTGAGGAGCTGGATTCACTGAGGTCTGAAGCAACTGTCACGGAGAGCGAGGTCACCGAGACCCGGTCGCTTTCCGTCTTTTTCCTGTTAGCTGCCTTGCTGGTGTTTCTTGGACAGGTAGGTTACAGGAAGTTCAATGGTTTGCTTTAACCAGCACAACCTTTAATTAACGCTGAGAAGAAACTTGGGCTATGGGAGTTTTGGGACCTTTAAAGGATCTTGTAAACAGTAAAAGCGATTCCGGGAGCTCAGGAAGTTCTTTTGGTGGAGGTTCCGGAGGATCTGATTTTGGCTCCGGTGATTCCGGAGGCGGAGACTTCGGCTCTGACTCTGGAGGTGACTTCGGTGGTGGGTCCGGTGGTTCCGACTTTGGTGACTCCGGTGATGCAGATTTCGGCGCCGGCGGTGGAAACCAGAACGGCGGTTCTCCCGGACAGGCTCCAGCTGGAAACAATAATACTCAAGGAGGAAATAATATGCCAGGCTCCCAGCAAGGACCTGGGGGTGTACCTCAGGGCGGACAGCAGGGACCTGGTTCAGGTCAACCCGGTGCAGGCCCAGCAGGTTCACAGGGGCCTGGTGGAGGTCCAGGCGGACAGCAAAGTCCTCCGGGAAGTTCACAGCCTTCAGGAGGCCAGGGCAATTCTATGATAAATAATAATCCTTCATCTGGTGAAGGGCTTGATCCTACAGGAAGGCCGGATTCAGGAAGTTCTGCAGGTGGTTCTTCAGGTACACCTTCAACGCCGAATGCAGGTGCAGGTACTCCGCAGAGCGGAAGCAGTTCACCTCAGTTGAGTAGCTCCACTCAGAAAAAGATGCAGAACGCTGGAATGAATCCTTCAGGTGGTAGCTCAGGATCAGGTGAAGTCTCCAGAGAAGAGTTCGACAGACTTGTCGATCAGAATCAGCAGATCATCGATCTACTGGAAGATCTCGTCGGCCAGATCAAGAGCCAGAACAACAGAAGGTAAAGAATTTTTATCTGTAAAGTTTTGTTTTCTACTCTTCAGGAAATCCTTTAAATCCTAGAATTTCTTCATTAGTCCAAATAAGCTCCAGAAGCCTTTGAACAGTAATGCTGCAGCAAAAAATTCTTTGTAGGCTGCCAGGAAAGGTGGTTGGCCTGTGAAAAGTATAGCTGCGGATAGCACGTCTGCCATTCCTCCCAGGACGTATACAGGGAAAGGTAGTTTTACCGGTCTTATCATTGATCCTGTACCTTTAATCAAGAGTACCGCTGCGTGTACATGAAGTATCTCTAGGGGCATGAATGACTGCGTCATGTAGACAAGGATTGCAGATATAACGTCTACTGTGCCCAGTGGGTCTGGTCTGAAAATTCCTGGCATGTAAGTCTCAAGTTGCCAGAGAAATCTTTTATTCCAAAGTGACTACCTGATCTGCCGCGTTTTTCAGAGCAGTTGAGAAACCTGGGTCCATACCCATAACAACCGTTTCCTTCCCGTGTTCCTTGGCCTTCTGGATCACAGGTAGAAAATCTGTGTCTCGTGTTACAAGTACGATGGTATCTATGTCATCATTGAAGACTGCTTCCATGGCATTAACCGCCATATAGACATCTACGTCACTTTCCTTGGCTTTCTCGCCGCCTAGTCCAAGATCTGCCTCGAATCCCTGCGATATAATGGCTTCGATAAGTTTATCGGATGCGTACTGGTTCAGAAAAACCTTTCCGATCTTTATGTTGCCGTATTCTCCGGTTTTCTCCCGTAACTCGTCTAGATCTAGGTCAAATTCTTTTCTGACTACGTTTGGACCGTCCACGAAAATCGCTACGTTCGGCTCTCCGTTGACTGATCCTCTAATTTTGTCAAGTACCATAACCAATTTTTTAGTCCAGTCTTTTTTATTACAACGACATCGATCAAGTTCAGTTATATCTGTGAACTAGCTCTGCGTTCCGGGTTGTTTCCTGCACCACTTTTTCCCTGGAAACTCCTTTTATGTCCGAGACCTTCTCTGCGGATTCAAGAACATTTACAGGTTTATTCCGTTCACCGCGGTAAAGATAAGGAGAATCTGTCTCAAGCAACATATCTTCAACACTGATTTCTTCAACTATACTCTGTACTCTGCTGGAGTAAAGCACCTGTGTAGTTACACCTATTTTCATCCCGTGCTCTTCAACTGCTTTTTCCGCCAGTTCCGGAGAACCGTTGAAACAGTGAAGCATAACCTCAGGAAGTTCATATTCGCTGATTATATCAACTGCTTCACCTTCAGCTTCACGTGAGTGAACCACGACAGGCTTTCCTAGTTCCTCCGCTAACTTCAGGAACTCTCTGAAAACTTTCTCCTGTTGCTTCCTTTCTTCTTCGTCTGTGACGTGATGGTGATCCAGTCCTATCTCACCGATAGCTGCAGGATCTTCATCACGTATCTGTTCCTTGATCTCCTCTACTTCTTCAAAAGAGTCTGTATAGGTCGGGTGAAGCCCAAGATTCGCTGCCACAAAATCAGGGTGTTCTCTCTGTAGCTCCAGTACTTCAGTATTGTTTTCTCTGTTCACTCCCGGCACTGCCACGAACTCAAGTTTCTCTTTTGATCTCTTGATTAACTCTTCTCTGTCTCCGTTGTACTGCTCAAAGTTAAGGTGACAGTGAGCGTCTACAGGCTTCATAATTGGCTTTTAGGGTCTGTAGATTTATAACTGGTGAAAAGGTTGAGGTCTTTCACAATCTTTCTTTTATGAGTTAAACACAATGTACGTCACAGGGGGATTTGCAGAATGCCTGCGCTTGTAAAGCAGGTGGGATTCTGCTTGGTATGTGGCAACAGTATCCACTCAGATGACAGGTTTGAGAAATCTGAGAGGGGTGCCTGCCACGATGAATGCCTGGAAAACGGCTCAGAGCAGGAGAACACCGTAGACTTCATTTAATGCATATCTTTCCTTTTTATTCTCTCTGCTCTTTCTCAAGTCTTGAACCTGTGGCGCCTGACTGCCCCATGTACTTTGAATCCTTCTTGTCTCCATAAGGGCTTTCTGCTTCCGAAGTCATGGTCTCAAAGACTACCTGACAGATCCTGTCTTCTGGGTAGATAGTGATTGGAACGTTTCCAAGGTTCTGGATCTCCAGAGTTATCTGCCCCTCGAAGCCAGGATCAACGAACCCTGCGGCGGCGTGCGGAATAAGGCCGAGACGGGCATAGCTTGAGCGGCCTTCAATCCGGGCGACCAGGTTTGAAGGCACGTCGAGAGTCTCCAGAGTGGTTCCCAGAACGAACTCTCCTGGATGAACAACCATTCCTTCTTCAGTGT
>JBEQAY010000011.1:0-19869 GCA_041640075.1 Candidatus Nanohaloarchaea archaeon
TTTACTACAACCAGTCAAACAGTTCCTGGGACAGTCTTGAATGGGTTGCCCAAAACATCCCCAAGGATTGGGTCAAAGAGATAGAGGAACTGGAATAGATATTTAGCTTTTCACAGCCGAGACTTCATTATGGTTTACACAGGTAGAGGTGACAGAGGACGTACAGATCTTTCTTCAGGTGAGAGAGTATCCAAAAGCAGCGAGCGCATCGAGGCGTACGGCACAGTCGATGAACTGAACTCACTGACCGGTCTATGCCGCAGCTACACAGAAGACAAGGAGGAAGAGCTGGAGGAGATCCAGAACGAGTTACATATATTACAGGCCGAGCTGGCAAACCGTGAACCAGATGTTAAAGTTACTGAAGAAAATATTGAAAGACTTGAAGAACTTTGCGACCACTACCAAGAGGAATGTCCTCCGCTCAGAAGTTTTGTTCTTGCCGGAGGATGCAAAAGTGCTGCACAGCTGCATAATGCCCGTTCAGTAGCCAGGAGAGCGGAGAGAAAGATTGTGGAGCTTGATCAGGATGAGGAGCTCCGTGAAGAAGTCCTGGCCTACATCAACCGGTTAAGCGACCTATTCTTCCTTATGGCACGACACGAAAACCATCTGGAAGGAGTTGAGGAGAAAAATCCAAAGTACTGAAACGGGAATCTAGGAGAGCATCTCCTTCATCTTCTCAACCTCGTGTTCAACGATTCCATGGTGAGACCCCTCGAAAATGTACTTTTCTACATCAGCGTTCAGTTCTTCGAAAACTTCTACCGTTTTCTCCACCCGTTCAAGCGGGATGTGAGGGTCGCTGTCGCTGCAGCCGGCGAAGACCGGTGTACCTTCTAGATCACCCTCGAACTCCTGCACTTCTTCACCGATTAATCCTCCGCTCAGAAGGATTAAACCGCCGTAACGTTCTGAATTTGAAGCGGCGTACTCCGAGGTCAGGCAGGCACCCTGGGAAAACCCGAGCAGGTAAACATTTTCCCTGCCAACCTCTTCCGAGACTTCCTCTAACAGCGAACCCACTTTTTCAAGAGCCGAATCGAGGTGCGGCTGGTTCTTCTCACGCGGCTCCAGGAAGCTCCTTGGATACCATTCCCGCCTTGCAGCCTGCGGAGCGAGGTAAGCTGCTTCCGGAAGATCATCTGCCAGCTGAAGAATACTCTCAGCGGTAGCACCACGTCCGTGAAGCATTATAACCGCCTTATCCGCATCTTCCAGTTCCTGACCTGCTTCAAACACAGGCTGATCTTCATGAACAGTCATTGATTTATTTCACCCTCTCTGAACTCCGGCAGGTTTTCAAGTATCTCTTCACGTCGGCCCTGAAGGTTTTCAGGTAGTACAAAATTGGTTCCAAGCTCCTCGACGCTCTCATCGGCCGTGTAGCCCGGTCCCATGCTGGAGAACTCGAACAGAATTCCTGCAGGTGTTCTTGCATACGTTGATGTAAAGTATTTCCTGCTGATCGCAGGTGAAGGCCGCATACCGATCTTCATCAGTTTGTCTCTCCACTGCTCGATTTCTTCATCTGTTTCTCCCGCTTTGAATGCTATGTGATGTACTGATCCTTTACCCATTCTTCCACGTTGATCAGTCTCCTCAACCTCCACGCATGAGCCGTCCTCCGCGTCGAAGAACGTGTTTTGATACTCATCTTCTGCTTCTTCAAGCCCCATTCTGTCAAGTACTGGCCGTATGCTCGAGACGCTCTGAACCGACAGCTTCACATGGTTCATTCCACGGATCTGGTTTTCTTCGGGTACAGCACTAGCCTTCCATGAAACGTAATTGTCGTCTGTTTCTACAGGTACAAGCCGTAGCGGCAGTCCGTCAGGATCGGAGAAGCTGAGCGTAGTTTTCCATCTCCATTCCTCTTCTTCAAAACTTATTTCCTCGTCTTCGAATTGTTCCTTCCAGTAGTCCAGTGAGTCTTCCGGTACTCTGAGGCCGAGTTCTGTTATCATGCCTGCGCCCGGTTGTCCCGACTGGTCGGACATTCCGGGGAAGAAGGTTATCCCGCTGCCCGGCGTTCCTTCTTTGTCGCCGTAGAACAGGTGGTACATCTCCGGTGCGTCGTGGTTAACGGTTTTCTTCACCATCCTCATTCCGAGCTTGTTGACATAGAACTTTGCGTTCTCTGTTGGATCTCCAGCAATAGCTGTGAAATGGTGGAGGCCTGTAACTTTGAGTGTCATGGCGGGAAAAGGATGAAGGAGTGTTAAATGGTAACCGGGTACCTCGGTGTAACTGGAGACGCAGTTCTTTTTCAACAAGCAACAAGTTAAACTGGGCATAGATGGGCTGGCACGACAGGGACCTGGAGCAGGTATACAACGAACTCGATGCAGATGAGACAGGTCTGGACAGCGAGGAAGTGGAAAAAAGGAGAGAAGAGCATGGAGACAACAGTATAGAGAGCGGCGACAGCTTATCTCCAGTAAAGATTTTCATCAGTCAGTTCCAGGACGCACTCGTCTACATGCTTATCGCCGCAGCCCTTGTATCCATAAGCGTAGGATTTCTGCCAAGAGAAGAAGCACGCGTAACAGAGGCAGGACTCATAGTTTTCATACTTGTACTGAACGGAGTCTTCGGCTTCATACAGGATTACAGAGCCGAGAAATCGATCCAGGCGCTGAAGAAGATGTCCACTCCAAAGGTAAAGGCGCTGCGTGATGGAGAGAAAAAGGAGATAGATCCTGGAGAGCTGGTTCCTGGCGACCTAATCTTCCTGGAGCCAGGTAGCTCGGTTCCTGCAGACGCAAGACTAATCGAAGCGGACGGACTCGACGCTGACGAATCTACATTAACAGGTGAAAGCGCAGAGGTCGACAAAGAGCCAGGAACAGTTGAAAATGATGCTCCTGTAGCTGAAAGGACCAATATGGTTTTCAAGAACACCAACGTCATCAACGGATCCGGTAAAGCAGTGGTCGTCGAGACGGGTATGGATACAGAGGTAGGCGGAATCGCAGAACAGCTGAATCAGGCAGAAGAAAGGTTAACTCCGTTCCAGCGAGAGGTAAACCAGCTGGGCCACAGGCTTGGCTACATTATACTTGGAGTTATCGCGATCGTAACAGTTTTCCAGTTCATATTCACCTCCGCCGCACCACTAACCATCTTCCTGGCCGCATTAAGCCTCGCAGTAGCAGCCAACCCGGTTGGACTTCCGGCAGCTGTAACTCTGGCTCTGGCGGTGGGATCACGCAAGATGCTTGAACAAGACGTACTGGTTCGAAGACTGAACGTTATCGAAAGCATCGGCTCAGTCGATGTCATCATCACAGACAAGACCGGTACACTGACAGAAGAGAAGATGACAGTCAGAAAACTGCTGTTCCAGAACGAAGAGTTCGATGTATTCAAAGAAGACGAAGACAAACCAGCCTTCCAGAGACACGGACACGAAACCAATCCAGAACACCTGGAACCATTACTCAGATGCGGACTTGAATGCAACAACGCAGAGAAAGCACCTGAAGACGCCGACACCGAGTTCTACGGCGATCCAACAGAATCAGCACTACTCGTAGCAGCAAGAAGAGGAGGAATCGAAGAACAGTCGGAGAGAAAGCGCGAGATTCCTTTCAGCTCCGACAGAAAACGAATGACGGTCATAACAGAAGATGGCGAAGCTTTCATGAAGGGAGCGCCGGAAGTAGTTCTGGATAGATGTAGCAAGATCCTGATCGACGGAGAAGTTCAAGAATTAACAGAGGAGCACAGAGAACACATAATTGAAAAGAACGAGGAGTTCAGCAGCGACGCACTGCGTACACTCGGATTCGCCAGGAAAGAAGTTGAAGACGCAGAAGCGGAGGAGAAAGAAATTGAGAACGGTATGGTCTTCCTCGGTATTCAGGGAATGATCGATCCTCCTCGGGAAGAGGTTCCTCAAGCAGTTCAGGACTGCCGGAACGCAGGCGTACAGGTAGTAATGGCGACAGGAGACGACGAAACAACCGCGAAAGCGATCGGAAAGCAGACAGGCTTCGACTCCAGCAAATCCATGAGCAGCAAAGAACTCCACAGCCTCGACAAAGAGGAAGACCAGGACAGAATAATCGATACCGAAATCTTTGCACGTGTAACACCTTCAGACAAAGTAGATATACTGAAAGCACATCAGGAAGCCGGTAACAACGTGGCAATGACCGGAAACGGCGTTAACGATGCGCCAGCACTGAAGAACGCGGATATTGGAGTGGCTATGGGGGAAAGAGGAACAGATGTAGCCCAGCAGTCCAGCGACATGATAGTACAGGACGACAACTTCGCCAGTATAAGAGATGCTATCGAGGAAGGACGGGGAATTAGCGACAACATACGGAAATCGGTCAACTACCTACTCTCAGGAAACATGGGCGAGGTAATGGTCGTATTCTTCGGATTAATAATAGGAGGAATCTTCTTCCCAGAGGTTTTCCAGACTCACAGCGAGGCACTTATCCTAACGCCGATGATGCTACTCTGGATCAACTTCATCAGCGACGGGTTTCCAGCACTCGCACTAAGCACGGATCCACCAAAAGAAGACATCATGCAGGAGAAGGAGAGATACGGCAGCAAGTCCCTGATAGACGGTACAATACTGAAATCGATACTCTACATAGGACTACTGATGGCAGTGACAGGTCTACCTGTCTTCTTCCTTTCACTGGGTAAAGGGCTGCTCGTGGCGCAGACCGCTCTCTTCACATTTGTGATCCTGGCAGAGATGGCACGTATACAGGTAATAAGAAACAGGTACGGCCACAGCATACTCAGCAACAGATGGGTGATCGCTTCGTTTGGGGTTTCAATCGGGCTCCAGTTTATCCTGCTTTACACTCCTGCTGCAGAGATATTCGGAACCGCTTCACTTGGTTTAAACAGCTGGAAGTGGATACTGGGAGCATGTGCAGCTTTTACAGCCCTGATTGCGGTACTGGCGAGAAAAGGATAGGAAAGAAAATTTTGGAGATGATTCAGAGCTTTCTGTTCCATTCGTCGCTGGAGAATTTTTCCTCTGCAAGTTCACGGGCCTCCTCAAGTTCCTCCTCTGAGAGAGACCCCTCAGTGACGTTTCTTTTCTCCGAGAACTTCTCTATCATCTTCTCGATCACTTTCTCCCGCGGATGGTCCACATGTTCGGAAATTCTGGAAACCCGCTGCTCTGCTGATTTGACCGCTTTGTCGGAGACTTTCTCCTTGCCGATTCTGAGGACGCGGAGCATCTCCTCCGTATCCAGGTCAAAGCTTATCGTGGTGTGGTGGAGCACCGCATCATCCTTTCTCAACTGGGCTGCACCACCCAGCTTCCCTTCTTCATGCTCTATATCGTTAAGTGGCTCGTAACTGGCTTCAACACCAAGCTCTTTCAAGGCTTCTACTGCAAACCTGTCCAGTTCCTCGTAGCTCTCCTCAATACCTTCAGGAGCTTTCTCCTTCGGCAGGTAGATGGAGTAAGTTATAACGTTTCCTGGCTCGACGAACATCGCTCCACCGCCTGTAATCCTCCTGACAACTTCGATATTGTTCTCCTCAGCGTAGTTGACCTCTACCTCGTCTTCAAAGCTCTGGAACCTTCCCATCGGCACACTCGGGTTTTCACGGTACCAGAAACGCAGAGTAGGCTGTAGATCTCCGGATTCCATCCTCCCAGTTAATATTTCGTCGATACCGTGGTGCATGGCTTCGCTGTACTCGCCTTCATTTATAATCCGCCATTCAAGCTCCTCTTCGTCTTCCTGTTCATCTCCGGAATCTTTTTCTTCTGCAGCTGCCTGTATGAATGCTTCTGCGACGTTTTCAGGGGAGAAACCTATGAACTCTGCGTCTACATCCTTCAGGGTTTTCTCTACTTTTTCCTGAGTCGCATCTGTCAGGTTGGAGAGTCTCTGCTGTATATCCTCAAGGGCTTCAGGCGGTTCAAGGAAGAAGTCTCCGCGAACCGTTACCTCGCCGTCGTCGATTTTAACCTTTACTAGCTTGCCTTCAGGTATCTTTACAGAAGCCTCTGCCATAGCCTTAAATCCGCCGCGCTGACTTTTATACGTTCACTATACCCCTTGATACGTATGACCGATCTTGAAGTCGAGAAAGTTGAAGGAACCGGAACACCTGTAGTCTTCATCCACGGATGGATGGGATCCAAGAAATCCTGGAAACACGTAAGAGAAAACCTAGAACTCGACAACCCTATGATTTTCTACAGTCAGCGGTGTCACGGCGGATCAGAGTGCAGCGGTTTCAGCATCGAAGACCTTGCACACGATCTGCAGGAGGTAACGGAAGAACTGGACAACCCCATCCTTGTAGGACACTCAATGGGAGGAATGACGGCGCTAACCTATTCAACAGTTTCAGAAAATTTTTCAGGCATGTTGCTCCTGGCAACGTGCGCCTCTACACCTGAACCCAAGTACAGATCCCCCGATTTCTTCCTGGAAAAACTTGGAGACATGGCACGCCGGAAATGGGCAGAAATGATAACAGATAACTACGCAGAGAACGCTGATCCTGAAATCAGGGAGTTCAGTATATCAGAGCTAATCCAGGCAGACAGAAAACCTCTAGTGAAAGGCCTGAACGCCATGATAGACTACAACGCTCGTGAACAGCTCCAGGAAGAAAACGCACTCGTTGTAGCAGGTAGAAACGACAACACAATCCCGAAAGAACAGGTAGAGGAATTGGCAGAGCTCCTGAACTGTGAGTACCGCGAGATAGACGCCACACATCTGATGCTCCAGGAAACACCCGGTAAAATTGCAGAGATAACTGAAGAATTCACAGAAACTCAGTAAAACTCTCCATCCTCTTCAACCACGAAACAGTGGCCCTGTGACGTCTCCGAACCCTCAGAAATCCAGTCAAAGTTTCTGTACTTTTCCTCGAGCAACCTGGAAACCTCTGAAGACTCAGGTTCAAACGGAACGTGCTCTCCATCCGTGAAGCTTTCGACCAGAGCTGAAGAAAGGTTCTCGAAGCCGTAACCAGCCTCACCTACAGACGGAAGACCTTGTATAAAGGCTTTCTCTCCATCACGCAGATCCATGTTCTGCTCCAGAAACTCTGCATCCCAGGGTTCCACAGCTATGACACCATGGCTCATGACAGAGCCTCCATTCCTCCACAGGCTGCTGCCAGCGATGGTCTTTCCCTGTTCAACTCCTTCTGGAGTATCCATACCACCGTACCTGATTGCATCATGTTCTAGGCATACCTCCAGATCTTCTTCAGGTACTCCAGCAACGGTCAGTGCATCCTTCAGTGCGGGACCCACCCTGTCCTCGAAGACCGTGTCCGGGAACTCGTTGACCGGGTAGGCAACGCTGTACGCCAAGCTGTTCTCCAGGCATGGAATCGTTGAACCGTTTGTCTCACGTCTCGTGAAATCGTAACCGTTGGATATAGCTGAATCGATCTCCTCGACCGATGTATGGCGTGAAGCCACGAAAGCCGGCTCTTCAAAACCGTAAACCCTCAGAAAAGCTTCACCTGTCTCTGCCGACCTCTCCAGTATGTAGTCATCCAGCGCCATGTTCACAGCCGCCGAATACCTGAAGGGCTCACCCTTCTCAAAGTCAAAATCAAGCCTGTACTCTTCCACAACAGAAACTCTGTAGACACGCAAACAAAAAACCAGAACACCCTCAGACAAACCAGTTAAAAAAATAGCCCGCACCTTTCTATAACACAGACAAAGCCTCCAACGCTCGACCTAGATGAGGCTTCTGAAGTCGGTTCATTAGGAACCGTCTCCGCGTGATCAAACTTCGCGGCGCAGACTCCAAGAGTCTGCTAACAGCAGATTTTGCTGAAAAATCTGCGGCAACAAGTTTGCGAGGGTAGCCAAGTGGTCAAAGGCGCAGCGTTGAGGGCGCTGTCCCGTAGGGGTTCCGGGGTTCAAATCCTCGCCCTCGCACTCTAAGTTCTGTATAGAAGTGCAGTCGAAACTACTGTACCTGTTAAGGACATTGAACCCATTATCAAAAATAATGTCTCAAAGCCAAAATTCTGGATTATGTAACCTGCTATGATCGCTGATATCCCTGATACGATCCAGTACATTGATTCCCATACTCCCCACTCATACGCATATTTTCCTTCATCAAGGTTCTGAGAGTAGACCTCGTCAAAGGCGGGGGATCTGACTGCTGTGGCTAAGCCAACAATTCCTTGAACCGCAAACATCTGCAGGGGATTTTCCACGAATAGATAACCGAAAAAACCGATTGTCGAAAGCAGATATCCGACCACAACCAGTTTCTGAGTATCAACTGCTTTATTCTCCAGTTTACTTGACGCAAGGATCAACAGGCCTGCGACCACTGCATATATACTGTATGAGCTTCCTGCGATAAACGCTCCGCCGCCAATCTCTTTCACAAAGACGGCGTAGAAAGGTGCGAAAAGCCCTGCGGCAAAAACACTGAAAGCGGACGCAGAGTTCAGAATTTTAAGTTCAGTATTCATAAATGCGACTTACAGCCACTTTTACTTAAAACACTAGCTGAGGCATCCTGTATGAACTTGCAAGATGTTCTAAACCTTCAATTCCTCCTTTTCTCCAGCCACTGATTCAACGCCCTGAAAAACTCCCTGTTCTGATCAAAATACTCTCTCCGGGCTTCTTCTGTCGAGTCCTGTTCTATGAACTCTCTGCTCTCCTTTACAGAGAGTTTTTCGACCGGTTTCACCGCTAGCCCGGTTCCTGTTTTTCCATCCCATTCCAGTGCAGGGAATTTTTCATGCTGGATCCTTGAGTCCCAGGTCGGATCTACTTCTACCCACTCACCGGTCTCAGGAATTTTCACTTCAAGGTATTCATGTGTCTCCGGGTCTTCATGCGTATTTTTCAGGATTTTCTCAGGTATACCATGATCCTGCCAGCGAAATTTTGTGATGCGGTGCCTAGACTCCAGGCCGAGTGTCTGGAGCATCCGATCTAAAATTTCTGGTTTGGCGACGCAGGCATAGCCCTGCTCCTCCAAGCTCAACGGCGTTCGGAAAGGTATGTCGCGGGCCATGCGGAAAATTCTTTTTCTCTCCTCAAAGTCAGTCATAAATTCTGAAGTGTATACAAGAGTTGAATATCTTGCCCCTACTTCCTGAGAATATTTGACTCCAGATCTCTTGGATCGCTGGTGATTCTTTCAAGTCCATCTTCCTTGACGACGAAAGTATCCGAGTGCCTGAACCCTCCGGCTTCTTCAAAGTAGATTCCTGGTTCAAGGGATATCACCATATTTTCCTCCAGCTTTTTGTCGTTTCCTCGGTCTATAAACGGTTTTTCATGACCCTGCAGCCCGAGTCCATGGCCTGTATGGTGGCGAGTGTTTTCCAGTACGCCCTGTTCCCTGAAGTAGTTGTGGACCTGCTGATCGACGTGTGAAAGCTTTACATCAGCGCCTGCTGCTCCTTCAGCTATTTTCTGTGCTTCAAGCATAATTCTGAAGTATTCCTTCTGTTTTTCTGTTGGTCCTCCGAGAAACATTGTTCTTTCAAGTTCTGCATTGTAACCCTGGTACGCCAAAGCCATACCGGGTAAAATTATATCTTTTTCCCGGATCTCACGATTTTCCACCTGACCGTGAGGATTGTATGTGTTTGGACCGGATAGAATCCGGTAATACGATAGTTCGCCAGCTCCTACAGATATTCCACCCTGATCTTCGATCACCATTTCTGCTGTCTTCTTCTGCATCTCCATGTTCAGAGATACCTCGTTTTTACCCGGTGCTACAAGTTCACGGATCTTCTGGAATGCTTTATCGGCGTACTCTGCGCTCTGTTTCAGTACTTCGATCTCTTCCTCTGATTTCTGAATCCTCATTTTTTCGGTCCATGACTCGACATTTATTTCACTCCCTATTTTTTCATTCAGTGAAGGCCCTTCGTAACCCATTACTCCAGGCGCTCCATTCATGTCGGCGCCGATGTTCTCCAGATCCCTGTTTTCAATCATCTGCTGGATCCTGTCCTCCGGCGTGTCGGAGCTGTGGTGGAAGTACTCCCCATTATTGTTCCCAGGATAGTCGTAGTATACGTGTACCTGGTCGAAGAGTTTTTCTGATTCTGCCGCGTCTTTTTCCAGCATCGGAACTGTTAAATCGATATTTTCCTGTGTTATAAGTAGCGCTACAGGCCTTTCAGTCGGTATAAACCTGTATCCTGTGAGATAATTTACGCTGCGGTTGGAGAAAACAACATACCCCTCCATTCCGCGGTCTTCCATTTTTTCCCTGATTTTCTGCAGTCTTCTCCGATAAACTTCATCTCCCAAAGCACTCATACAGTTAAATGAGAAATAAGATGTCATAAAAACTACCGTAAATGCTAGACAAAATCCTTGAGCGACGTTCTGGAATCACATTCAGAACCTTTCTCCTCAACATAAGTTGCTCTTGCGATCATGTGAGCCCCTGTAGGCGCTGTAAGGAACAGGAAGAAAAGCGCAAGCAATGCAGACAGATAAATCCCATCCGGGTAGAACTCTATAGCCCCTGCAAGCACCATGAACCCAACCCCCAGAGTTGTTGCCTCTGAAGTAGCGTGCATACGCTCCAGAGTATCAGAAAGTTTCAGAAGACCTAGAGTGCCTATACTGAGAAAGAAAAGACCAATGAGAATTATTGCCTCTATCATTTAATCAACTCACCTTCTCTAAGGTAGATAGAAGTTGCCACAGTGGCTGTGAAACCTGTTATTGCCAGCATCAAACTGATATTTATGAACACAGCCCTCTGCGTGTATATAGCATAAATTACTGCCAGTGCAACTACATTAGTGCTGATTGCATCAAGTGCCACTACTCTATCTGCTGTCTCCGGACCTTTTATCGCCCTGTAACTGCACAGTAAAGTTAATACAGCTGAAATCGATAGTGCAGTCTCTTTTATCATTTTTTCACCTGAAGATTCTTTCCAGAAGATTTTCCAGCCCCTGTATATCTTTTCTGGCTTCATCTGTGCAGTTTCCATTGAGACAGTGGATTAACAGCTTGTTCTCGTCTTCGTCGTGATCTACGACAAGAGTTCCTGGAGTAAGAGTGATCGAGTCCGCAAGCATCGCTACTGCCGTTGGATGCTCCAGAGCTGTTCTGTACTCTATTATTTCTGGATTAACAGATTTTGAAGGTCTCAAAAGTCTGTGAGCCACTTCTATATTGGCTATTATCAGCGATTCCAGGAATATCCCGCAGTATTCCAGAAGGAACGGGATTTTTTCCAGCCTGTAAAGACTCATCCCTCCAGGATAGAATCTTCTGAACGCGAAGGATACAGGTATTCCGAAGAAAAGTCCCTGTACAAAAGTCGGCAGAGTTGGAGATCCTGTCACAAATATCCATGTAACTGCCAGTACTGTCCCATAAAGTAAGTATTTCTTTATTCTACACCACCTAGTACCGTCTCAATGTACCTTTCAGAGTTTAGTCCTGCTTCTGCAGCCTCTTCCACAAGCTGATAGACAAGCTCGAAATGCACCCCTAGAACAAGTATTAGGACCGCTAAAATTATAACTGAAAACACCTCCTTTCTTGAAACCCTGGAGAGATCAACTTCTACAGGCTCACCGAAAAATATCTTCAGATAGGCCTGTGAAAAGTAAAGGAGTGTCGTTACAGATCCTGAAAAAATTACAAGTAACAGGAAGATATTTCCGGAGTTAATGACTGCCTCGAAAACTTTGAACTTGGCAAAGAATCCCATGAGAGGTGGGATACCGACGAGGGAAAAAGCTGAGAGGAAAAACGTAGTGGAAAGTGTGAAAGATTTCTCGCTCAGGCCTCCAAGATTTTCAAGATCGGATGTTCCAGAAATTTTCTCTATAATACCTGAAATCATGAAGAGGGCCGGCTTCGCAATGCCGTGGCTCAATACATAGATCAGTGAGGCAATCAGAGGCGTTAATTGTCCTGTTATCATAGTTATACTGATAGGGATGTAGATGAAGCCTACCTGGCCGACGCTCGAATATGAAAGTAGTTTATCCAGTCCTTTCCTGTTTACAGCACCTAAGCCTCCAATAACTGTTGCAGAAGCCATTATAGCTACAAGATATCCTGTTACAGCATTTACAGGCTCTCCAGCAAATAGAAGAGCTGTTTCCGGAAGAGTTGCCGAGGAGAAAACTGTAATATAGAGTCTTATTACCGCGTATATACCTACTTTTTTGCTTATTCCTGCCATCAATGCTGATGCTGGAGGCGGAGAGTTAGAGTATACCGGTGGCGCCCAGAAATGGAACGGCACTAGGCCTGATTTGATCGCGAACACGCAGAAAAGTATCATAGAGAGGCCCAGTACAGGTACCATATTAACAGATCCTTCGGAAAGTATCAGAGCCATGTCAGCCATATTCAAAGTCCCTGTTACCGAGTAGAGACCTCCTATCGCTACAAGCATCAGCGAGCTTCCGATCAGGTTCAGCACAACGTATTTCATCGATATGAAAAGTGATTCCCTGCTTCCAGAGTATGCTACAAGCGCGTAACTACTCATGAGGACGAGTTCAAACATTACAAACAGATTGAATAAATCTCCTGTGATGAATGCTCCGCTCATACCTGTTATCATGAAGTGCAGGAATGCGTAGTATCCGCTTTCTTTCCCTCTATCGGTTATGTACCCCCAGGAGTAGAGATTTGCTGCAAATGCTACTGTAGCCGTTAGGAGTAGCATCAGAATCGATAGGTGGTCTGCTACAAGCGTTATTCCGTAAGGAGCCGGCCATCCTCCTGCCTGGTAAGATATTGCACCTTCCAAAAAAATCTTTGAGGCCAGGAGACCTGTAGCCGCAATATACCCTATGCTACCCGCGATGCTGATATAGTCTCTGAATCTTGTCTTCCTGAAAAGTATGGATAGAACAGCTGTAGCCAGCGGAACTATCAGCGGAAGTACGATCAGTTGATTCACAGCAGTTCACCTCTTAGAGAGTCAAGATCGACTTCCTCGTTTTCCTCGTAGAACCTGTAAGTAAGACTCAGGAGGAAAGCTGTTGTTGCAAATCCTATAACGATAGCTGTAAGCACCAAGGCCTGTGGAACAGGATCAGTGACGTGATGCGAGCCTCCACCATGACTCAGGATCGGTACTCCGCCTTCACTGCCACCCATAGCCATCAGATAGATATTTGCCGTCTGGCTAATTATCAGTGATCCAAGTACCACTCTTACAGCGTCTCTTCTAAGCATAAGGTATGTACCTGCCGCAAAAAGCAGTCCAAGCCCTGTAGCAATAATCAAGCTCATTCTTCACCAAGCACCTCCACTATAGCCAGTAAAGATCCAAACACCGCCATGAAAACACCTAGATCGAACAGCATAGCCGTAGTCCAGTGGAACTCGCCGAAAAATGGTAGATGAATTATGCCTTTCCTGTGGCTGAGGAAGCTGAGGCCAAGAGAAGTAGATAGAAGGCCGGTACCTGCAGCCAAGGCCACACCTGCGTCTGATACCGGTATATACTCCTCTACGAAGTGTATTTCCTCGCCGTCTTTCCCCACAAGCTTCTTAACACCGTCTAAATCAAAGACTATATAGATGAGAGCTATCGCTGCTGCAGCCATTACACCTGCTATAAACCCTCCTCCAGGAAGATTATGTCCCTGAAGGAAAAAATTGAGTGAAACCAGCAGCATTAACGGTATTACCGCCTTCATCACCTGTCTAACTATCACTGTACTCATTCTTCATCACCTCGCATGCGGAAAAGCATCAGTATTGCCAGGCCTGCCATTACTATAACCGAGATCTCTCCCATCGTGTCAAGGCCTCTGAAATCTACAAGTATGACGTTCACGACGTTTGTTCCTCCTGAACCCGGTACTGCGTTTTCTATGTAATATTCTGCAAGTTTTCCAGGAGTCTTTATGCTAGTCGAATAAAGTACGCTGGCGAACACAAGCAGTCCTGCCGCGCCAGAGATCACTAAATCCCTGTATTTTCTTGAAAAAGAGACCTGCTTCGTGTACTCAGGAATCTTATTGAGCACAAGGAGGAAAATTATCAATGAAAGACTTTCAACAACGAGCTGTGTCATCACTAGATCCGGGGCATCCATCAGGAGATAGAAGATCGATACCATGAACCCCAAGATGGAAAGCGTCAGAACAGAGGAGATGTACGTATCTGAACGGAGAACAGCATACACGGCGGCGACCGATGTTGCCAGTACGATCGCGACAGGAATCTCCACTGAAAGAGTTACGGAAGGAAGAGCTCCCGCAATCACGAATCCTGCAAGGCCTGAAGCAGAAGCCACGACAAGCACCCAGATAATATACGTTCTCAAGAGGCCTGTTTCCACATTTTCAACGACTATATCGCTGGCTCTGGAGGAGAGCTCCAGACCTCTACTGTAGTAATAGTTCGGTGTCAGTAAAGAAATGTCTCTGATTTCTCCAAGTTTTGCGTGCAAAAATTCTATCTTTCTGTAGGCCAGAAGGCCTGTAGCGATAGTTACAAGACTCATTGCGAAGGCTGGTGTGAGATGCGGAATCACATGTACACTCATCCCGTGAACTTCTGTAGCGACACTGTGAAGCGCCGGATAAACTATGGAATCAATGAATCTGTTAGGTAGAAGGCCTACAATCAGAGATATTGAAGCCAGTACAGCTGGAGGGAGCAGCATTAATCGAGGAATATTGTGCTGTTCGACTGTTTTCTCGCCGTAGAATACGGAGATAAATCTGAAGGAGTATAGGAAAGTAAGTACGCTTCCCAGAACTGCAATCACAGGCAAGATCCAGAAAATTCCTCCCGTATGGCTTGCTGCGTGATAAGCTGACTCAAAAAGTAATTCTTTCGAATAGAATCCATTGAAAAGTGGGAGGCCCGCCATGGAGAGACCTGAGACGGTTGCTACAGCACCAAGTAACGGCCATTCCTTTCCGAGGCCTGAAAGCTCTCTGATCTTCTGTGTACCTGTCTCGTGCAGGATTATCCCTGCGACCATGAATAGCGAGGCCTTGAAAAGTGCGTGATTGAAGATATGGAACGTCGCTGTCTCCCCTCCGAGTACGCTGGAGAAACCGAATCCGGCGACGATTAATCCAAGATGGCTGGCTGTAGAGTACGCCAGAAGCTCCTTCAGTTCTTTAGCCGAGACTGCCAGCATCGCTCCAGCTGTCATCGTAACAAGGCCTAAAGTTATGAACAGCATGTTCCAGGCCTCACCATTCATCAGTACCGGTCTAAAACGGCCGATGAGGAAGACTCCGGCCTTCACCATCGTCGCAGAGTGAAGAAAAGCTGATACAGGAGTTGGCGCCTGCATGGCATCAGGAAGCCAGATATGGAGCGGTACCTGTGCAGACTTTGCTGCTGCACCGATCCCGATAAGCAAAAGTACAGGAATGTAGAGGCCCTGAGTTGAAAGCGTCTGGACAACATCTTTCATGGCCAGGATCTCGGCGAGACTGAAAGTTCCCAGAGCATTCCCCAGAACAATAAATCCGATCAAGAGAAGCAGGCCTGATCCTACTGTTATCAGCAGGGATTTTTTGGAGGCCTGTATCGCAGAATCAAGTCTCTGGCTGTGACTGATCAAAAGGAAGGAGCAGATACTGGTGAACTCCCAAAACATGAACAAGAGAATCAAATTAGAGGAGAAAACAAGGCCGATCATAGAACCCATGAAAGCCGTCAAAACAGCATAGTACTTTCTCTTTCTATCTTCATGCTCCATGTAGGGCTTTGAATACAGGAAGACCAGTATTCCGATACCGCTGGCAAGTAAAGCGATCATTAGTGAAATACCGTCGATGTAAAACTCCAGAGAAATTCCAAGAGAAGGTATCCATGGAATGAAAATAGTCCCATTTGTTCCAATGAGAGAATAAACTGCTAGAAACGATACAAGACCTGAAAAAGCACCGAGATAAGCAGAGATATCTTCTAGGTGCTGGTAAAAAATCCCGATAAGCACGGATGCTGCAAAAGGAGCTGTTATAGCGATCAAAGGTAGAACATAACCTGGTTCATGTGCTGACGCTCCTGAACCTGCAGCCGATACTATATCAACTAGTGAAACCGTCAAAAGGATTGCTAAGCTCTTCCTCATCACTATTCCTAAACTGCGAAAGTACCTGCAAATTATTTAAACAGTACGACACCACAGACTATAACCTTATTAATAAATTTTCGGACAGCGGCCACCACGCAAACAACTTAAGGCAATCAGAAAAGGACTAAAGGTGAAATAGCCGCGTCTACATAAACCCATCGATCTATTAGATGGTAAAGTACTAAATCTCAGGAAAAAGTAGCTTTTAAGCCAACTGTAATGTACTTAGAGGCTTAAAACCTGCCCTTTATTGTTTAGAGCTATCTAAAGGCCTAGATAAACAAAAAGAAAGATAAAAGAAAGATTTTTACTTTTTATCCGAAGATTCCACGTAGAAGATTGTTGACGAATCCAGGTCTGTTGGAGTTTTCTGCCGGACCTTCTGTCTCTACTTCTGTTTCAGTACCGTCCTGCTCTACTTCAACTTCCGTTTCCGTTACTCCGTCTTCTGTCTCCTGTTCAACTTCTACATCAGATCCGTTGACTTCGCCTTCAAAGCTTCTCTCTGACTCGTTTTCAGACTCTGAGTCATCACCCAGGCCTTCGCCACGTGCTTCTTCGGCTGTTTCAGAGGCTTCTTCTGGAAGTTCAGGTCGCTCAGATTCATCTTCTGCTGCTTCAAGTTCTCTTTCAAGCTCTGCGTTCTCTTCTCTAAGCTCAGTTACTTGTTCTCTGAGATCTTCGATAACTTCCAGTGCGTCTTCAAGGTTCTGCGGCTCCTCGAAATCGGATTCAGCGTCTTCATCTGATTCATTTTCAGACTCTGCATCATCTTCCGCCTCTTCTGCGTCGTCGGAATCAGATTCGTCTTCATCTGTTTCCTCTGCGTCCTCATCGTCGGTATCGGATTCGTCATCCGTGTCCTCTTCATCTTCTTCTGGTGGTTCTGCCGGTGGACTGGTCTCGTTTCCTTCGTCCTGTGCAACTGCTGGTGCAGCTGCGACCATCATTAATACACCGAGTATCACCAGAACTTTCGAATTCGAAAATTTCATTGGTAAGAAAAAATTGGCGATAGTCACGTAAATAGTTAATACCGTGTCAGACCTTTGGATTCTGGTTTTTTACCTTCCGCTTGAAAGATAGTCCTGGACTGAAGTTGGGATAAGGACCTGCAGTTTGAGCAGGATGCTGTACTTCAGAGGTGTTGAGTAGCGTGGTCTTGGTCTACTTGATTCCACAGCCTTCAAAATTTTCTGAGCTGGTTTATCAGGACTTGCGCCATCGTATTTTTTCTCAAGTTTAGTCCTGTATTTTTCCGAGAAACTGCTTCCGGGAAGATACTCTCTCAGGTTCTCCCGACCTCTCTCGTTGAAACCGGTTTCTATCGGACCTGGCTCCACAAGAACTACATCAACTCCTGAACCTGAAAGCTCCATCCTTAATGTATCTGTAAAACCTTCAACCGCGTGTTTTGAGGCTGAGTAACCGCCAAGAAAAGGTGCTGTAAGTTTTCCGGCTACTGAGGAGACATTGATTATTTTCCCGTCTCTTTCTCTTATCATCGGCAAGGCAGTCTTGACAGCTTTCAAAGTACCGAGGTAGTTGACTTCACTCTGCTCCTTGAAATCATCTACATCCATGTCCTCTACTGCGCCCTGCTTCTGGATGCCAGCGCAGTTCACAAGAACTTCAAATATCTCTTTTCGCACTACTTCCTCTAATCTTTCCTGATCCCTGACATCGCCTTGATAGGTCTGGACTTCTGCAGGGAGTTTTTCCAGTCCTTCTTCGTCCTGATCATAGGCTATGACTTTGTGCCCGTTTTCCACCAGTTTCTCGGCCGTGGCTTTCCCTATACCGTTTGCAGCTCCAGTTATGAAAACCCTCACAGATTAAAAATTCGCCACGAGCATTAAATCAGTACCTGAACAACAACGGCTTGTAACACTTTTTCGGTAGATGATGAGGTACAGACATCGTCTGATCTGGGAAACCGGGATGATGATAGTAACACCCACTGATACCACTAATTTTCACGTAAAACACCAAAAGTTAGGAAGAAAAATCCGGAATGAAGGAAGTAGAGAAGAGGAAAAATTTTCAGAGATCGTACAGTTCCCCGTACTTTTCCCTGACGTACTCAAGGAAGTAATCGGCTGTCGGTTGCTCCCCTGTGACTTTCTCAACAAGTTGTTCTGTCTTGTGAAGACAGCCTTCCTGATGGATATTCTCCTTCAACCATTCACGCAGAGGCTCTAGCTCGCCTTCAGAAATTTTTCCTTCAAGATCCTCGATCTCGTCACCTGCTTTCCTGTAGATCTGGGCTGAAAGAACACTTCCGAGAGAGTAAGTTGGGAAGTACCCTATGCTACCCTGATACCAGTGTATATCCTGTAGAACGCCTTTCATCTCGGAGTCAGCGCTTATCCCCAGATATTTCTCGTATTTTCTGTCCCAGGCATCTGAAAGATCCTCTACCTCAAGATCTCCGTTTACTAAAGCTCTCTCAAGCTCAAACCGGATGATTATATGCAGATGATAGGTCAACTCGTCAGCGTTGATCCTGATCAAGTTATCCGGGTCAATCCTGTTCAGCGACCTGTACGCCTCGTCGACAGACACATCTTCAAACTGGTCAGAAAAAATTTCTTTCAGCTCTGGAAGCAGGTACTCCTGGAATTCGCGGGACTTGAAGACATGGTTCTCCCAGAGACGGGACTGTGACTCGTGAACAGAAAGGTCACGTGAACTACCTGCCGGCGTACCATAAAGATCCTGTGGAAGACCCAGTTCATACAGTGCATGGCCACATTCATGAATAGTAGCTCCAAGGCTTTCGGCAAGATTCTCCTCGTCAAACCTGGTAGTTATCCTGCAGTCAAACTGGTTTCCAAGAGTGAAGGGATGCTCTGAAACATCAAGACGGCCTCTATCCCAGTCATAACCCATTCTATCAACCACCTGGCGAGAAATCTCCATCTGGCCATCCTCAGGGAACTCTCCGGTGTATACGCCGTCATCTATATCTTTGGATTGCTTGATCTCATCCACTAGCTCCGTTAATTCATTTTTGAGTCTTTCAAGAATCTTTTCCATAGTTTCGTACTTGATGTATGGCTCGTAATCCTTGAACAGTACCTTATAAGGCTCCTCTTCAGGATCTATTGCAGCTGCATACTTTCTCTTCAGCGCTACAAGTTCCTTCAGATCCTCTTCAACTATCGAGAAATCATCTTCTTTACGGGCTTGCTCCCACATCTTCACAGTATTTGACTCTTTCTCGGATATTTTCTCCTCGATCTCCTCTGGAACCTTTGAAGCTCTTTTATATTCTCTCTTTATCTCACGTATATTCGCACGCTCCTCTAACTCATGCACTCCAGGTTCAAGTTCATCCAGAAGATTCCCTAACTCCTCAGACGTCATCTTCTGATGATGAACCTTCGCAAGCATAGAATTTTGCTTTGAACGGGCTTTAATACCTTCTTCAGGCATCATAACCTGCTGATCCCAATGCAAAAGCTCTCTGACATCACCCAGACTTTGAAGCGTTTCCGCCTTTCTTTCAAATCTTTCATACACATCTTTTTCCATATCTAACACTGTATAAAACAAGGAAAGCTGAACGTCAAAAAACTTTCCCGACCTCCACTTCACTAATTAAAAACTTCCCAGTCAATTCATTTCTCGTAAGCCATGCCTTGCATGGCTTCTGCGTGATCAAACTTCGCGACTGAAGTTTGGTGGAGGTAGGTTAGCTGGTCTATACTCCGACCTTGTGGCGGTCGGGACGCGGGTTCGAATCCCGCCCTCCGCCCTACCAGTTTTTTACTCTGGATACCGTATTTTTCTGTATGGAGTT
>JBEQAY010000011.1:19969-27383 GCA_041640075.1 Candidatus Nanohaloarchaea archaeon
GAAGTTTGGTGGAGGTAGGTTAGCTGGTCTATACTCCGACCTTGTGGCGGTCGGGACGCGGGTTCGAATCCCGCCCTCCGCCCTACCAGTTTTTTACTCTGGATACCGTATTTTTCTGTATGGAGTTTGAACTTGCCTTGATCGATATGGATGGAACAGTTTACTCGGGAGATTCTGCTATTGAAGGTGTTAATGAGGCTCTAAGGTTTCTCCGTGAAAACGAGGTTGAGACTTTCTTTTTGACGAACTACGCAGGGAGGAAACGTGAGCGGTACAGTGAGAAGCTGGAAAAGATGGGTTTGAATATATCAAGAGAGGAGATTGTTACTTCTGGATGGCTGACTGGCCAGTATATTCAGGAGAACTTTACTGGATCTGAAGTATTTGTACTGGGTGAAGATGGCTTAAAGGAAGAGCTTCTCGAAGCAGGTATTAACTTATGTGAAGAACCAGGTTCGGCGGACGTACTGGTTGTATCTAACAAGCATGATTTGGATTATGATGACCTGGTTGAGATAGTTCAGGGAATCGATAAAGACATCGAAATTCTAGGTACGAACCCTGATGAAACGATTCCAGGGGATGATGGACTGATCCCTGGTGCTGGCACAGTGATCAGTGCCGTGGAAACTATGCTGGGAAAAGAAGCGAAAATTATCGGCAAACCATCTAGAAACGCTGTTGAAACTGTTACAGGTTTGAAAGACGTGGAAGCAGAAAACTGCCTGATGATCGGCGATAGATTGAACACAGATATTCTCATGGCCAACGAAAACAGTATGGAAAGCGTACTGGTTCTAACCGGAGTAACCGATGAGAAAGCTCTAAAAGAGTCTGATATCTCGCCCGATCACGTTCTCGACTCTATTAATAATCTTCCCGAAGATTTCCGGATCTAGAATGAAAAACTCTGAACTATCTCATCTTCTTTGATTACTGAAGCCTCTACACCGTCTTCGATATCTAATACAGTATAGTACTGGTTGAATCCTTCCTCCCTGCTCTCTGATATGAAGGGTGGATTGGTGAAGTGTTTCAATCCTTTGAATTCTGTGAGATCGAGATCATGGATATGAGAGTTGAAAACTGCATTTACGTTTTCATGCTTCTCTATGACGTTATTGATCTCCTTCTTGTTGCCGCATAGAGCTCTCTCAGGGTAGACATCCCAGTAGTAGCTGTGTGACAGATCTCGGAAATGGATCGGATGGTGGATAACCAGGAATGCTTCTTCAAGTTCCTCCAGTTTTTCATCGAGGAAATCTAACTGCTCCCTTGATATCTGGCCTCTGGAACCTGATAGCTCTGGAGCTGAACTGTCCAGGTAGATAAATTTCTGGCCTTTTACTGTTTTTACGCCGTACGTATCCTGCTCAAATTCTTGTGAAAACTTTTCCTTGTCTATATCCTGTTCGTGGTTGCCCAGAAGGTAAATAGTCTCTGCGTCTATTTCCTCAATTCTTTCACGTACTTTCTTGATCTCCTCTAAGCCTTCATTTTCTTCATCTGTGGTTTTTCCTGTAGTAACCTGTCCTCCGATCATGTCACCAAGAACGATTACCAGATCCGGATTCTCGGATTTGATCTCGGAGACTGTTTCCTCAAGTTTTCTGTAGGCTTCCTTCTCTACTTCTTCTGTTACGTGGATATCGGAAATTATAGCTACTTCCATAATTCTAGTATTCGAACTCTTTTTCTCCGGTTTTGAAAACTATTTTTTCATCAGTGATGTCTACGAACGCGTGATTTTCCTGGAATTTTTCGGGTGGGTTGTACTTGTCCATTCCCGAGGTTGTGAAGTGAGGAACATCTTTGAACTCTTCCAAGCCTGCTTCATGTATATGAGCGGAGAATACTGCTCTCGGCTTGTCCTCTACGATATTCTGGAAGTCCTTCTTATCAATACACGCTGCTAGTTCTGGTTTATCGTCAAAGTACCAGTTACCATCCAAATCTCTGTGATGCAGCAGGTGATGTGAGAAAACTATCACCTCTTTTTCCGTGTCCATCTCTTCTTCGAGCCATTCTCTCTGCCGGCTTCCTAGCATGCCTGCTCCGTACAGATCATCTATATGTTTGATGGTGTCAAGGAAGATGAGTTTTCTGCCCTTGAGTTCCAGGCTGAAGTATGTTTCGGAGTTTTCCGCGTCAATACTGTTCATCATTTCTTCTTTGGAGACTGTCATCGGGTCATGGTTGCCAGGGATGGCGTACACCGGTGCATCGATTTCCTCCAGCATTTCACCGACCCTTTCAAGCCTTTCCAGATCTGTTTCCCGGTCAGAGTGCTGTATGAAATCCCCCAGCATCACGGTGATGTCTGGATTCTTCTGGTTGATCTCTTCAATCATATTTTCGACTGCAGGCTCCAGATATTGTTCCATATCTTTTCCATCCGGAAACCCGTAGTGGAAGTCTCCGAGAAGCGCTATCTCAAGGTTTTCCATAATTCATCTTGTGAACTTATGCTTATCTAGATTTTCACAGGGATTTCAGGTTGGTAAGTAGAAACGTCTTAATACACGGGAAGATAAAAACCGTACATGAGCGAACTTGAAGACGCACAGGAAAACTTGAAAGAAGCACTTCAGAAAATCGACGAAGAAGAATTTTATGAACGGTTGAAGAGCCCGCAGAGGTTTGTTGAAGTTAACTTTCCCGTCGAGATGGACAGCGGAGAGAAAAAAATATTCAAAGGTTTCAGAAGCCAGCACAGTACGGCCAGAGGTCCTGGTAAAGGTGGCATAAGATTTTCTCCAAATGTAAACGAGGATGAAGTGAAAGCACTTTCGATCTGGATGAGCCTGAAGTGCGCCATCGCCGATATCCCGTACGGCGGTGCTAAAGGTGGTATGGTCGTTGATCCATCCGAGCTGAGTGAAAGCGAGGAAGAACGGCTTTCACGAAACTACGTCGACTCCATAGCAGAGATAATCGGTGAGAACCGTGATGTGCCGGCTCCAGACATGAATACCGGCAGCAAGCACATGGCCTGGATGATGGATGAGTACAGCGAGGATAATCGTGAACTTGTACCGGGCGTCATAACAGGTAAACCTGTTGAAGTATTTGGATCTCAAGGTCGTGCCGATGCCACAGGATTCGGTGCAGTCTACATAATAGAACAGATTATAGAAGATGAAGACCTCAAAAAGCAGGATCTTACTGCTGCAGTCCAGGGATTCGGTAATGCTGCGGCTCCTGCTGTCAAGAGACTTGAAGAGATAGGTGTAGATGTTGTAGCTGTTTCAGATGCCTCAGGAGCAACCTACAGCGAGGATGGTCTGTCCTACTCTGAACTAGTGGATTGTAAGGCTAATCAGGGTGAAGTATGTGACATCGGCGAGGAGATAAGCAATGAGGAGCTACTTGAATTAGATGTTGACTTCCTGATCCCTGCAGCTATCGGAGGTGTGATCAAAGAGGACAATGCAGATAAAGTTTCTGCTGACTACATAGTCGAGATCGCTAACGGACCGACAACCAGAGAAGCCGATGATATACTGGATGAAAGAGCTGTAACCGTTATACCTGACGTTCTGGCGAACTCCGGCGGCGTCACTGTCTCATACTATGAGTGGGTTCAGAACAAGAGTGGTGAGTACTGGGACGAGGAAAAAGTGCTTGAGAAGCTCCGGGAGAACATCCAGGGTGCTTACAGGGAGTTCAGGGATCTACGGGATTCAGAGAATCTTTACGGACGCGACGCTGCATACATGATCGGCGCCCGGAAAATCGTTGAGGCAATGAAAGCTAGAGGATGAACTTGTTTATGTATTTAAAGTTTTGAGGGTTTAGTCATGGATGCGGAGTGTGTTTTTGAGTACTCCGAAATGTTGCCTTCGATACCCTTTATAAGGTTTGGAGGAGACTGCATACTTACCCGCTGAGGATGACTTAGTGGGAGTAAAGTCCGAGAGGACCAAGATGAGCGCATATTATATTTTTTGCGTGATGTAGGAGAGACAACGACTATGTAGTAGTTTATTTGCGCACTCGGTTTTTGAGTGTGCAGCAGTGATTCCGAAGTGTCCTTTGTGGGGCCTTCGGCTTGAGAAAGTCTTTGACTTTCGATTGTAACCTGTCCAACCCAACCATTGTGTGTTGGCAATTCTGGTTGATCCTGCCAGAGACTACCGCTATCGGAGTCCGATTTAGCCATGCTAGTCCACCGATTCGTTCGGGGCATATAGCTGAGTAACACGTGGCTAACCTGCCCTGTGGATGGGAATAACCTCGCTAACGTGAGGCTAAGACCCAATATCAGATGGGAATGGAGTTTTTTCATCTGTGAAACGTTCCGACGCCACAGGATGGGGCCGCGGCTGATTAGGTTGTTGGTGAGGTAACGGCTCACCAAGCCGATAATCAGTAGCAGGGGTGAGAGCCCGAGCTGTCAGTCGGCATCTGAGACAAGATGCCGGACCCTACGGGGTGCAGCAGGCACGAAACCTTCACAATGCACGCAAGTGCGATGGGGGGACTCCGAGTGCGGTCTTCCAAAACGGAAGGCCGCTTTTCTGCACTGTAAGGAGGTGCCGGAACAAGGGGTGGGCAAGACGGCTGCCAGCCGCCGCGGTAATAGCCGCACCCCAAGTGGTAGTCATTGTTATTGGGCTTAAAGTGTTCGTAGCCGGACGCGTAAGTCCGCTGTGAAATCCATACGCTCAACGTATGGACATGCAGCGGATACTGCGTGTCTAGGAACCGGACGGCGTCGAGGCTATTCCAAGGGTAGGGGTGAAATCCTAAAATCCTTGGAGGAGCACCTGTGGCGGAAGCGCTCGACGAGTACGGATTCGACGGTGAGGAACGAAAGCCAGTGGAGCAAAGCGGATTAGATACCCGCGTAGTACTGGCCGTAAACATTGTGCATTTGATGTCGGACAACCTCCGAGGTTGTCCGGTGCCGAAGTGAAAACGATAAATGCACCGCCTGGGGAGTACGGTCGCAAGGCTGAAACTTAAAGGAATTGACGGGGGAGCACCACAACCGGTGGAGGCTGCGGTTTAATTAGATCCAACGCAGAGCACTCTACCAGAGCCGACAGCAGAATGAAGGTCAGCTTGAAGAGCTTACCTGACGCGCTGAGAGGAGCTGCATGGCCGCCGTCAGCTCGTGCTGTGAAGTGTCCGGTTAAGTCCGGTAACGAGCGAGACCCACATCTCATGTTGCCATGGATCCGTTCGCGGATTCGGCACTCGTGAGAGACCGCTGGTGATAAACCAGGGGAAGGTGTGGGCCACGGTAGGTCAGTATGGCCCGAATGCTCTGGGATACACGCGGCCTACAATGACCGGGACAAAGAGATGCGACTCCGAGATGGAGAAGCTAATCTCCTAAACCCGGCCTTAGTACGGATCGAGCCCTGCAACCCGGGCTCGTGAAGGCGAAATCGGTAGTAGTCGCTAATCATCATTTAGCGGCGAATAAGTCCCTGCTCCTTGTACACACTGCCTGTCAAGTCACCCGAGTCAGGTTCAGACGAGGACCACTCTTTGAGTGAGACAAGTCTGAGCTTGGCAAGGGGGGCTAAGTCATAACAAGGTAGCCGCTGGGGAACCAACGGCTGGATCACCTCCAAAAAAGCTTAGTTCTCCGGAACAAAATCTGGAGAACTTGCTTCATTTACATTTTCGACGCATGATTGTTGTCTCTCCTACAATTTTCCACATTTTAACGAAAGACATTCTCACAGATCTTCTACAAATTGTAATCACTTGATTTATTAATTCAGAACTTCTAAACAATTTTTAATGGATGATAGCAGGATTATTGGCCTGGTCTCTGGAAAAGGAGGGGTAGGTAAGACCAGTCTATGCGTCAATCTTGGCGTTGCTATAAGCGATCTAGGATACGAAGTTACTCTGGTCGACGCTGACTTTTCCGCATCAAACCTGGGAGTATATCTAGGTCGGTACGAGCACCCTGTAAAGATTCAGGACGTTCTCGGAGGCGGAGCAGAGATAGACTCTGCTATTTTCAGGCACCCGAGCGGTGTCAAAGCCATCACTTCATCTAACGAGCTGGCTGATGTAGAACCTGAGACAGAAGATATAAGCCAGATACTTGAGGCAGCATCAAAAGATTCTGATTTCGTACTCGTAGATTTTCCACCAGGACTCGACTCTACTGTAAGCTCCATAATGGAGGGCTGCGATGAACTGATAATCGTAACGATGCCTACTCAGACCGCAGGGATAAACGCAGCACAGATAACGGAAAAAGCCAAGCTTGAAAGATATTCAATGCTCGGCAGCGTCATCAACAAAGTGGAGGACCGCCCTGATAGAGAGCTCATCGACAGAGAAATCGAGACGATGACGGAGACACACATTCTAGCTGAGATACCATATGATCCTGAAATGAAAGAAGCACTCTTCCACCACAAACCTTTGATCGATTATAAGCCTTTATCTAAGGCTTCAATCGAAATTAAGTCTCTTGCAGCGAATATTACTGGTGAAAAATACTCCAAGCCAAAGTTTGCAAAGTTTAAGAGAAAGTTGAACAATCTAAAGGATAGAATGAATTAAAAATCCCAGGAACTGCAAAATTGATTGCAATGGACACTACGCCTGTCAGCTAATTGAGAACTGCTATTGGACGGTCTCAATCTTCGTACAGTTTTAAATTGAAAAAATTGCAATTCTTGATCATAGCTTTTGACACTTCTATCCATAACCAGCTTGATTCAGATTTCCGGAATATGGAGGGAGACTTGCATGAAATAGTGGAAAACATCCACAGTTACGAGGATGAAATAAGTCAAGAGCTTAAAGAAGCTGAAGAAATGGAGCAACTTCTTTCTCACTGCTTAAAAGAAATGGAGGAGTTAAAGGAAAGAAATCTTGCTTTAAAACAACTTGAACAGAGTGCAGGAGAAGGTGAGGGATTACATGAAGAGGAAAAAGATTTAGCAAGAGAAATGTTCTCAGATCTCCACCAGCTTGCAAAAAACATCGATAACGCCAGAGCTGTAGTTGGAGACCTCAAAGACGAAAATGAAAGTGAGAGAAAGAATATAACAAAGTTGAGCGAAATCGAAAACGATCTAGAAAAGGGTCAAGAGAAACTTTTGAAGGATGAAGATGGAATGTTGCACAGGCTTGAAGATATAAATCCGGATTATGATGCAGAAGTTAACATGGATTGGTTGACCGAACTGGAACATAAGTATAAGGATTCAGACCCTCTTTAACCTATATTTTCCGATCATATAATCAGTCTTGCTGGAATCTCTTCATCAACTAATTGAGACAAGAAACACGGATTTTAATGGACCCTCAGGGATTTGAACCCTGGGCCTTCCCCTGTCTTGCCTTGTCCGCCAGGAAAGGCAGACAGAGCATACTTTCCAAAGGAAAGATGCAGTTGCAAGGGGGACGTTCTGCCAGGCTGAACTAAGGGCCC
>JBEQAY010000012.1:0-17290 GCA_041640075.1 Candidatus Nanohaloarchaea archaeon
AGGAGAAAAGTGCGGCGGTCAAGCCGGGTAAAGTGCTCGGTTCCATGCAGAGCTAACCTCGGCGTGTCTATTTCAGGTTTTACACAGAGAAAAATTCCTTTGTTACAAAAAAGTAATAAAATTTTATCCATGTTTCCTCTCTATGTCGGATCTGGAGATCGACTTTGATCCTGAATCCTACAACTCCATGCAGGAATATGCATCCACGATCTTTGAATCTGATGAGTTAGTGGATCCACTGATAAACAGATTAGCAAAAGGTCTGATGGCAGGCGTACATGAAAGCTCTTCAGAAGAGATATTCGACAAGCACACAACTGTCAGGTGCGGGGAAGATAAAGCTCTCCACTACGAAGATGAAACCGGAAGATGGAGAGACTTCACGTGAAAAAAGTTGGATGAAAAATTGTTGCTGGAATTTTTTCTCCCAGCAAGCAGGTTTTTGAGATTCTAGCCGTAGTGTTCCTCCAAGTACTCTACGATGTCATCGCTTTCCGGCATCACTGTGTCTGTGTTGGGATCCTTCAGTACAGGTACGCCTGTCTGGCCTGAGACTTCCTCAACACGTTTTCTGTCTCCGTTAGGTTCGACCTGTCGGGCGATAAAGTCTATCTGTAGCTCTGTGAGTTTCTGTCTTACTTTTTTGCAGAAAGGGCATCCTTCGAACTGGTAAACTTCCAGCATCTCTTCAGGTTCTGTCATTTTTGAATCACAGTAAGAAAATTTGATGTGAAGGTTTTGTACCTTAAGATTTCAGCTTGGTAACTGCTTTCTGCAGTAGTTCTTTCTGGTTGTCGTATGTTAGAAGGGATTCAACGTCCTCCAGTTTCATGAAGAAGCCGTTCACATGTTCATCATGCGGGTTCTGAGTGGTGTCTGCAAAGGCATCGTCTGAGATCTTGGCGAGGAAGCCCTGGTATTCTCTTTTGATTTCCTCGCCCTCTTCTTCATCCTCGTAAGTCCATTCCAGAACTGTGTCTAGCTCCTCCAAATGCTCTATTTCTTCTTCAGGGATGCCCGCTTCCTCTCTTAGCTCCAGTTTCGCTGTATGGTTGTAGTCGTCTTGCTCGAGGTGACCTTTTGGGAGTTCCCAGCCTTCCCAGTTTTTGGTTCTCTGGAGCACGAGGAATCTTTTCTTCCCTCGTTTCTCTTTGTAGGCTACTATGGCCACTCCTTTTTCAGTTCTCATAGATTTTTCTTTGCCACCTGATTTTTTAATCTTCTGCGTGCTTCCGTATCCATTGATGACTCAAGAAAAGACGAATAGTTTTTATAATTCCCTGTCGTATTTACCATTGTCAGGTGTCAAAATGATAGGCCGATTGAGGAAAATTCTGTCTAACTTCTTCCAGGGGGCAGACGAAGATATCTCTATAGGTATCTATGGGCCGCCTAACGCCGGTAAGTCAACTCTTTCCAACCAGATCTCCATGGATTTGACAGGAGAGGAGATGAGCGATGTCTCTGAGGTGCCTCACGAGACGCGTGCCGTCGAAAAGAAGGAGAAGGTTTCTATAGAGGCAGAGGATGGCCGTTCAATAGATATTAACCTTCTTGACATGCCAGGTATCACGACAAATGTTGATTTCAAGGATTTCAAGGAACATGGCATGGAAGAAGATGATGCAAAAGGACGTGCAAAGGAGGCGACCAAAGGAATCGTTGAAGCAGTCAAGTACCTAGACGACGTAGATGCCTGTCTTGTAATATTTGACTCTACAGAGGATCCTTACACACAGGTAAACGTAACGATAATCGGAAACCTGGAGGCAAAGGATATCCCGATTCTAGTCCTGGCGAACAAGACGGACTTGGAGGATGCGGATCCGGAGAGAGTACGTGATGCGTTCCCTCAGCACCCTGTACTGGAGATTTCTGCCAAGGAAGGAGAAAACATCGACAAACTTTATGAGGAAATAATTGAAAGGTTAAGTTAGATGGGAGAAGAAGGTTCAAGCGGTGTTACGATAGAATTTCTTTCGAAGACCAAGCTCCAGGATAAGTCTTTCGAGGAGAAAGTAGATTCCATAATCGGCAAAGTTAAGGATGATGCTGTTCTCGTACTTGAAGAAGGCTGGAGCCCGGAAGAGGAAAGACATCTAATCGAGAACGCTATGGAGGAGATAGACGAGGACTTCCCGGGAATCGAGTTCCTGGGACTGACAGACCGTAACTCCCGTATCCACAGAGCGAAGAGGATGTTCTACGAGAAAGTTATGAACGAGAAATACAGGGAAGGCATTACAATCGTTGGGAACTCCCGTGTCATGGAGCGTGTTAAGAAGGAACGTGACGCAGTGTCATTCCTCGCAAAACTTGAGGAAGAAGAGGAGTAACCCACTAAAAAGTCCGCCTACATTTAACTAGTAGAGGAGTTTTCAGAGGTGCAAAAAATTTAATGCCGCATAGATGCATGAACTGTGGAAAAGTGTACGAAGACGAATCCGATGAACTTATCGACGGATGTGACTGCGGCAGCTCACTTTTCATGTACGAGCAGGATGCTGAACCGGGTAGCTCCGAGGAAGACCTGCAGGAGGAGAAACAGAAAGTAGAATCTGACATTCAGGATATGATGATGGAGGGTGAAGAGGAAAGAGAGCATATACAGATAGAATTCGATCTTGACTCGATCCAGGTACACGGCGAAGGTGTCTACGAACTCAATATTTCCCGGCTCCTGAACGAGATGCCTCTGATAATCTCCAAGGATGAAGGAATATACCATGTACACTTGCCTTCAGCATTCACGGGCGACAAGAAAGAAGTAGGCTTAGAAGACCTTTGAGAAATTTTTCAAGAGTATACTTTCCCCCAGTTCGTTCAGGAAAGGTTTTATAGTCAAGAGGAAACAATTCTATTTGTAAGAGGTTGATACACTTTGATTGAAACAAAAGATAAAGATGGAAAGGAGGATATATTCGGTCTCCCAAAGATGAGCGTTGATTTGGAAATCGCAATATCGTACGTACTGTTCGTACTGGGAGTTCTGATGGTACTCTCCGCCGTATACCCTGTTAGATCTCTGCTGCCTATGAATGTAATATACACTGGTGTACTGATGCTGGCAGTGGCCTACCTCTTTGCAATGGAGGCAATTAGAGAGCTTGAGGAAGAAGATCACTTCCTATCACGCAGGCTGATGAAGAAACGATCAGACGAGTAATCACTAAAGGGGTAAAAATAAAACTTTTCACCTCCTTTTATTCTCTATGGCAAGTGAACAAGTCGATCTAAATTTCAGCTTCTCAAACGAGGAACTGGCAAACTTTCTCGAGAACTTCTCCGAAAAACTTAGAGACGGCGAAATAGGACTCAGCTTCAAAGGCAGAGAAGAACTCAGAATCGAACCAAACACGGAGAATCATATCGAACTCGAGTTCGTCGAAGGAGACGACTCAAAACAGATGGAGCTGGAGATCAACCTTGCACAGGAAGACTTCGACTTCGAAGATGACGAAGGAAGAAAGAAGATCAGCGTAATGGTGGAAGAAGAGTAGAAAAACAAACCTTTCCTTCATTAACTAAATTTTTACCAATCTTCCAGCTAACCTTTTATCTTACTCTGTAAAGCTTCTCAGAATCTCTATAAGCTCCTGGTTCTGCTCTATAATAGTATCCAGCTTGTCTTCTACACCGGAAAGATCTGCTTCAACACTCTCTCCTCCCTCTTTGTTGCTGGAGTTCTTGTCCTTGAACGGGTTTCCAGAAGAATCTTCAGAGGAAGTCTCCTTCGAGTTCCCTTTTTGACCGCTACTGCCGGAGTTTGAGGACTTCTTTTCACGCTTAGGATTTTTCTGCAAACCGTCTTCCTCAAGGACCTCGATAGGTGTGTTGTCTCCTTTTTCCTCGTCAGGCTCGGTCTCTGAAGCCGCCTTCTTCAGTGTATCAAAGTTTCCGCTTCCAGAGCCTCCTGAAGCCTTGGAGGATGATTTTGAGCTTCCTGAACTGTTGTCTGCTGCCTGTTTCTTCACGTTTTCCTTGACGTTGTCGTAGTAGCCCATTTTACTGTATCACTTTTCAGTTAAAGTTTCGAGAGAACCTTGTCAAGTTTCTCGATTATCTTCTGGTTTTGCTTCTTTATAGCCTTCATATCGGAATCCGGACTGCCTGAAGCAGCTGCACCGGTCTTGGATGTTGAACTGGTGGATGAGGTTTCCGTACTGTCTACTGAGTCAAGGTTGCTTACCTCGTTCCTGAGATTTGACTCGCTGTCTCTATCTTTATCTGCGGAGGTGTCTTCCCCTCCAAAGTCTACAGTACCTACTTCTGGAGAGACATCATCTTTTTTCTCGTTTTCAGTTTCCTCTTCCTCGGAGACACCGATGGTCACCTCCTCACGTTCCTCATCTTCACTTCCAAATAATCCCATCAATAGACAGTTGAAAAAACTCAAATAAAAACCTTCGCAACCAGACAGTGAACATGAAGGTAGAGATAAAACCAACTCAGGACTCTGAAAAACTTGTTGAGAACCTGGAGAAACGCGTAGAATCAGCAGAGACAAGGGAAGGACAGGTAACTGTAGAGATAGTTGAGGAGAAACTGGAGTTGCTGGAGAGAACACCAGGGATTCAAAGCTTCACAGTCGAAGGAGAGAAGACTTCAGGACTCAAAGGCCGACCGGTCCAGGAAGAAGCATACACTTATCTTGAGAGTCGTGAAGATTTTGCAGAAGCAGTACTGGCAACCATACAAGGGTACGATCTCAGAGTGCTTCAAACGGACCGTGAATGGGATCTAAGACTTCTAAGAAGGTTCAACCCCGATATCAAGCACCTGAAACATGATGAACCCCCAGAGTTTCTGGACGTAGATAAGACACTGGATGAAGAAGACAGTGAAAGAGAATACGTTGGCCACAAGGTATCAGAGGAAGAAGTAGAGCTCGTATGTAAGTTTGCGATGCCTGAATCAGGGGATGAATCCCAGGGTTAAAAGCTTTAAACTGCTGGACAAATGTAGGATAACTATGGAGAAGGATGTAGATTTTGATCGCGTGGAATACGCAACTAACCGGGAACTTGAGAACGATGAAGGAGAGAAAACCGGACATATCAAAATGTTTTCATACGACAACGAACTGTTTTTCTACGAACTGACATGCCCTTACTGCGAGAATCAGTTCGAGGATGAAGGAGAACTTGGTTCACGTCCATGGTGGATCGAATGCCCTGAATGCGGACGCTCAACAAACGTCTTCAGGATCAAAGACGCCCATGAAAGAAAAGTGAAGGACAGGGGCGCAGACGCGGAAGATGCACCAGACGTAGACGTTTAAAGCATGGAATACGTCCTGAAGATCGGAGGCAGCATCCTCACAGACAAGGAACATGAGAAAACCCTGTCGCAGGACTTTGAAGAAGTTCTTGAGAAACTTGAAGGCCACGGAAACGGAGTTCTGGTCCATGGAGCCGGATCATACGGCCATCCACAGGCAGAGAGGAACGGACTCAAAGAGGGCTCATACGAAGGCTTTCTGGAGGTTCACAGAGCCGTCAGCGAACTAAACACAGAAATACTTGAGAAACTTTCTGATCTAGGTCTGAAACCTGTACCTATCCACACATCCTCGATAGCTTACAGAAGCCCTGAGACACAGCTCCACATTGAGAAACTTCAGGGAATCCTTGAAGAAGGATTTACACCGGTTCTCCACGGCGACATAGTACCACATGAAGGCAAAGGCTTCACGATAATATCCGGAGACGAGATAGTCGCCAAGATAGAGAAAAAATACGATACAGGAAAAGCAGGTTTCTGCACATCGGAGAAAGGAGTACTCGACGACGAGGGCAATGTCATCGACGAGATCAACTCTATGGAAGACTTTGAAGACCATGGGGTAGATGCTGACGACGTTACAGGCGGCATGAAGGGAAAAGTGAAGCACTTGCTGGATGAAAAAGTTGAGGCGAGGATATTCGGAGAAGATAGACTTGAAGAATTCTTTAAAGGTGAAGAACCAGGCACTCTTGTCAGAAGTGAGTAAATTTTTCTTAATTTGAATTATTCAGGTAAAGTGTTTTTTCGGAAATATTGCTTTCGATATCTCCAGAGAGTTCTGGTATGATACTGATTTTCTTGGTATCGGGTTCTATAGACATGTTAAGGTTGTACTTCGACCTCCAGTCACCTGAGACACATGCTGGGAGAGGCATGAGGTCAGGTCTCTCAATAATAACCTTAACTGCTGTAGTTTTGTTTTTTTCCTTGGTTCTGGACGTGTAACTGTATTTGGCGCCAGTGGTGTTGATAATCCCTGTGACAGAGACTTCTATGATATCACTTTTATCTGAAATTTTCGTGATGTTGGCTGACGAACTATTTACTGAGCTGCAGAAAGTTGTCGCATGAAAACCTGTGATCTTTGGAGGTATAGAAAAAAACGTAGCCAGAACCACGGGAAAAATTATCAGGACGAATGAAGAAACCGCTTTCAACTTCTTCGGAGAACTCATGTAAGTAAGTTGGAGAGTTCCTGAAATAAAAACCTGTCTGGTTGGAAAAATCTGCTGAACCTGCTTATGAAATTACTTGAGAATCTTTTTCTGAGGCAAATACTTTTTCTCCTCGTTCAGCCAGTTTGAAACCTTCTCGTAAAGTTCCTCTCCGAATTTCTCCAGTTTATCTATGTCTGAAACAGTAACTCCGGTTCCCTTTGATTTGGAGAGTGGTTTACCATATTTGTCTGAGATCATAGGGCCGAGGAAGTAAGCCGGGTTTTCACCTGTCGCCAGCTCTGTGATTTTCGCAACTTTCGTCACTTTAGGTGTTTTCTGCTCCTTCTTCGCGTCCCTGTAGTCCCCTCCAAAGACATGTACAGCAGCATCTCTGGAAGGGTCACGTACAGGATCAACCAGGTAGTAAACACCTATTTCCTCATCAAGGCCTCCGTGCATAAAACCGGATCCGCATTCTTCGTTCCTGCAGGAGGCCACAAGTTCATCAGTATCGGAGGAGTAATCACAGCCTTTGGCATGTGAAAATCCGCATTCACTGCAGAAAGTTGTTACAGGACTTCTGTACCTTCTTCTGAAACCTCCACCGAATATCTCATCGAAGTCTGTAATGTTTTGCATAACCTTTCTAAGCGCCTCCACGTACTCTTTTTCACCAGTCAGGTCAGTAAGCCGTCTAACATCTAAGTCGTCTTCCATGGAGTTCCTGAGTCCGTCAAGGAAAGGCTGGATCGCATCAATCCTGTGCTCCGGCAAGTTCTTGTGAGGATCACATGAACAGTCCCTGTTGTAGAAAAGTTTCATCACATCATTGTTCTCCGGCCGGTTCTGCTCATGCACCGGTGCACTCCAGTCGGTATCACAGCAGAAAAGATCAAGCTCTAATCCAAGCTTGTCTGCGATAACTGCAGCATAAGCTATACTCAGAAGATTCCCAACATGCAGCTCACCGGACGGCCTGAAACCTACAGAAACCCTGCTACCGTCTAGTTCTCTGTTTTCGAGTTCTGTGAACTCTGATGTTATAATGTAATTTTCCGGAAAGTCACTCACATCTGTAATCGGTGCTTAAAAAATATATAAAATGTGTAGTCAGATTGGTCTCTCCACTACAGGACCATCATATCTATCCCAGAAAGTGTCTCGCATGTAACTCCAGCGGAGATCATCTGGATCCTCTCCTGTTGTGATAGCTACCATAGACTCGTCGAGATCAAAGTCTTCAAGTTTGTACTCATTAGAATCCAGTTTCTGATATACCTGTTCTGGCCAGTTCTCCTTGATCAAAATTCCATTGTTTCCCCATTCTTCCTCCAGATACTCCTGAAGTTCACTGTTCAGATAAGCCAATAACTCTGGGTTCTCATCCAGAATCTTACTTTTGACCTCTGTTTCATCTATCTGCGCGTCAAGAACTTCTTGAACCTCGCTGTAATCAAAAACACACCCCTTCTCATCTTGGTAAAAAGTTTCAAAGCTGGAAAGATCCTCCTCAATTTCCTGAGAAACCTCTACCTCAGTCAGCAGGTGATGAGCATCTTCTGTGAAGAAACCAACCCGTAAATTCTCATCTTCTAGCATAAACCTAAATTGAGGTACCTCAAATAAAAAAGATAATACATCGTAATACGAATTTATTTAGATGAGATTCAGCTATTTAATTCTTACTAGACCCAGTTAAAATGTATGCTGAGTAGCCTCGATGGCTCAGCTTGGCTAGAGCGGCCCCCTTGTACGAACTGGTTACGCTCGGATTCACACGCAATAAGCCGTCTTCGACGGCTTCCAAGAAACGGAACTGGTTCACAGAAAGGGGCAGGTCGAGGGTTCAAATCCCTCTCGGGGCTAATTAGGTTTCTTGTTAGTTTTTCTGGTTTCTGAAAGTTTTTTGAGTTGAAGTTACTAACTTGGTTTTGTGCAGGTTTTTTCGTCAAGAAGAAGGAAACTGGAATCGGTGTTGATGTTTTCTCTAATAGGTTTTGTTGCTTTGCTTGGGAGGGATTTTATTTCGATATCGGTTCTCTCTGATCCTGAAGCTTTGGCCGGTCTGATAGGGCCTTATGGCTATGCCGGTATAATTTTCACACAGTTTGCTCAGGTCTTGATTGCACCTTTACCACCTGTCACCCCTGTTGTCAGCGGAATGCTGTACGGCGTGGTTGTGGGTACTTCTCTCAGTTTTGTGGGTGCTGCTATCGGAAGTCTGGCGGCATTGCTTATCGGTAAGAGGTTTGGAAGGCCTACGGTACGCAGGTTTCTCTCAAATGAAGCACTGGAGAAATTTGACAGGTACACCTCAGGGCATGGATACCTTCCTTTCGTGGTCCTGTTTGTTTTTCCCGGCTTCCCGGATGATGCTCTTTGCTTCATCGCAGGTCTTACTGATCTTGACTGGAAGAAACTGTTTTTGATCGCGTCTTTCGGCAGAATACCTGGTATAGCTCTTCTTGCAATGACAGGAAGCAGTGCAGCACAGGCTAATACTACAGTCTTCCTGATTTCAGCCTCTGCAGTCCTGACAATTAGCCTATTGTCCATAAAGTATGAGCGAAAAATGGAGAAGCTCGTGCTGGATATAGAGGAGGAAGGCCTGAGTATCTTTAGAGAACTCAGAAGTTTTGGAGGTTCTCTTAGCCGATGAATATTGAAACAGAGAACTCAGAGATTATTTTTCTTGTAAGCATGTTTTTGCTTGGAGTCTTGAACATCATCACCTACCCATACATGCCGTTTAATGGTCTGCTGCTGACGTTGTTTTTCCTGTCTCTGTCTTCCATAGCTGTGGTGCTGGAACATCGTCGAAGCCGGTCTCTGAGTTTCTACTGGATACTTCTTTCCTCTTTTAATCTTACAGTGCTTTTCAGCAAGGTTTTCGTCAACACTGCAGGTATCGGCACACCAAGAAGTACGGGTAGCCTGGGACCTGTCCCAGTAGAACAGCTCTGGATCGACGGATTACACGTCCATCATTACTGGCTAGGTGTTCTGCTGATTGCAGTAGCTGTTTATATGTTTAAGACGCAGTTTTCAAAGATTAAAACGGCTGCTTTTCTGGGTTCAGGCCTTGCACTCGTTGTAGATGAATTTGGGATAATAATTGCAGGTCACAGCTATCACAGCAACATCTCTTACATCTCACTGGCTGCAGCGAATACTTTTCTTTTCATACTGTTTGTCAGGTCGGAAAGCTCTGCTGAATCCGTTCTAGAACAGTATATCTCTGTTTTAGGAGATTAAAATACGAAAATAGGTTAATCAGAGATATTTTTCTAGCTCTCTATCTCTTCTATCTTTTCTTCCAGCTTCTGCTCCGCTTCTCCTGTAGTACCCCAGTGAGCTATCAGGGCTACAGAAAGCAGGAATATCAGGAACCAAGCCATGGTTTCGTAGGCCTGAGGTACGTACATGGAGAAAAGTCCGCTGATCACACCTTCAAGAGAGAATACGATTATAACAGGTCCTATAATCTCTCGTGGAAGAAAATGGTTGAAATATGTACTTATTTTTTCTCTTTCCATGCTTTATTCTTCCCTTGCTTCCTTCTCTTTCTCGAACATTTCAGGAAGCTCTTCGACGATATGTTCAACTGCTTTTTCGTCGGTTGGCACGGTGAACCGTTTGTTGTACTGCGGTTCTTCATCGTTGTAGTAGCCCGTTGCTATCTGCAGGAAGCTGTTCTCAGATCCGTCGTCCTGGATCGCCTTGTTCCTGCTTACCTCAATGAACTTTTCTCCTGGGAAGTTTCCGTAGTCACGTCTTTCTTTCTCAATAGTCTCAAATTCTACCATGGTAGAGTTTTGAGATGGTAAGTTTTTGAATTTCCCTGACGTCAGTCTTTGTGTGAAAATCAGAGGTAAAGTTTTCTCCGGTATGGGTGTAGGACAGGAATACCTGGCACTTGACCCTTACCAGAGAAAGATAGAGAAAGTTACCGGTTTCAGGCCTTTTCCCGGAACTTTGAATCTCAGGGCTGACAGAGAAGTAGTTTCAGATGTTTTGGATAAGGCTGAAAGCTCCAGAATTGAATCCTTCGAGTATGAAGGAGAAAAATACAGTGGTGTAGATGTCTATCCTGTGGAGATAGAAGGTGTTGATGCAGCGGTACTGCGGATGGATGTAACAGATTACGGTCCGGAAGTCCTAGAGGTAGTGGCGGAGAAGAATCTTAGAGATGATCTGGATACTGAAGACGGCGATACAGTTGAAGTAGACTTCAGGAAATAGTGAACGAAGGAAATTTTTTGGCCTGGAATTACTGGTTTGAAACCCTATGAGTTAAAGAAATCTGGCTTCCAAAATTTTTGCTGTAATGTTTACAGGTATAGTGGAGACAACGACACAGGTAAAAAGTATCGAAGACGCAGGAGAAGGAAAACGTATCTCTATCACGCGTCCAGAAGCTCTTGAAGACATGTCGGAGGGCGAAAGTATCTCTGTAAGCGGTGCCTGCCTCACCGTGGAAAGCTTCCAGGAGAATGCTGTAAAGTTTTTCCTGGCTGAGGAAACTCTGCAGAAAACATGGTTCTCGGAACTTGAAGAAGGTGATGAACTGAATATTGAGAAGTCTCTGACTCCCGAGGACAGGATGGGAGGCCATATTGTACAGGGACATGTAGAAACTCCTGCAGAAATCCTGGAGATCGAGAAACTGGATGAAGGATGGAACTTCAAGTTTGAGAAACCTGATGAACTGGAGGATTTTCTTGTCCACAAAGGTTTCATAACGGTTGAAGGCATCAGCCTGACAGTAACCGAGATCGACGAGGAAAGTTTCTCTGTAACAGTTATACCGGAGACCTGGGAGAGAACGAATCTTTCGGAAAAAAGTGAAGGCAATTTAGTTAACTTAGAGCCGGATATGATGGGTAAGTACGTCCACAAAAACCTGCAGAACAGATAAATTTTTTTTTTGGATTAAATTTGACTTGAGGATGGAAACCACAGAACTTTTATTTGTTACTTTTTGATAACAAACTATGGTAAGAGAGAAATCCGGGATGTATGACTTTGCAGACGAGAGCTGGAACCAGCGCCAGCAGGAGCGTCCGCTCCACGAGGTGGTTAAGGAGCCGGTCCAGAACTCTATGGATACAGGCTCAGATATAGAAGTTTCTATCCGTTACGAAGATAATTCGATAATTGTAGAGGACTACGACTCTGACGGGGTAGAGGATATCTCGAACTTCACAACTGTTTTCCAGGGGACCAAGGGAGGAGATCCGAATACCAGAGGCCGCTTCGGTCGCGGATTGAAGGAGCTTGTAGGAGCTTCCGAAGTTACGCTTGCACAGTCCACAGGTGGAACTGTAAAATGGGATCAGAGCGATGAAGATGCGCCAAGAAAGGAGTATGGAAGGGTTGGACGTGACGAAGGGACGATGATCTACGCATCTAACCCTGAATGGGAGGAAGAGGATCTTGATGATGTGAAGCACTTTCTTGAAAGTATTATTCCGGAACAGGATATGCAGATCCGGCTTGAAGACGACAGAGGTTATCAAGAGACTCTGGAGTACGATCAGCCGGACAGGATCTATGAATCAGTTCTCGAGGCAGCTAACGGTGAAGAAATGGAGACTGAGGTAGAGGTCAGAAGATCTGAGGAAGGTCAGGGAGGAATATTCGAGATGGGTATCCCTGTCACGACTGACGAGGATTTCCCTTACAGGTTCAACATACAGCAGACTGTTCCCATGGCGGAGCAGAGGCAGTCCGTCAGCAAAGGTTATCGTGGAGAAGTCTTGCACTCCCTCATCGAGAACGAGTTAGACTTCATACAGTTTGAGGAACTCAGGCAGGAGTACATTACAGATAATCTCAGAACCGGAGGCGAGATGGATCTAGAAGTTGAACAGGGCTTTCTGGAGCGTTTCTTCAAGCAGCCGTTTGACTACCTCGCTCTATCGACTACTTCGGCAATCGATGATAAAGTTGAGCAGGCTGGCTACAAGGTCGTCAATCCTGATGAAGACAACCTTTCTAGAGGTGTCATGCACCTTGTGAATGACCATGTAGCGACCACTGCAGAGGTCGTCGAGGAGATGGAGCGTGGAGACACTCTTGACAAAGATATAGAGCCGTCAGAAGCACAGAGACGCTGGCTGGAATTTGTTGAAAACAGTATAATCGACCCGATCTGGGAGTGGAGCAGGAATGGTCATGGCGAGTTTGATCCGCACGATCACGGTACTCGTGAGAACGGAGAGCTTACAAGAACTCTAGATAAGGACACCAATCACTCAACACCTATGGACATGAAGCCGAAGCCGGATGTAGATGTAGCATATCTGGAGAACCCGGACAGGAGCGACAGGTTTGCATGGTACGATGGATTAGACCACGCTATCTACTTCAATGTGGCTGAAGCCGAGGATGAATGGGAAGATGTATGGTTCCAGGACTTCTTCGACGAATCCGAAGAACTAGGCTTCAATATACCTAAGTACCAGAGGATAGGTGTCGCACTCCATGAAGCTGCACATGCAGAAGCAGATTCTATGGAACACGACAACGAATGGATCAGCACGAACGATCTCATGACAGGCAAGATGATTCAGAGATTGATGATTGAGAATAGACAACTGAGAAGAGATGAAGAAATAGAGGGAGAGCCTCCTGTGGGGAACGCTCCAGGTAAGAATCTGGAATAAAAAGAGGGATTAATGGGTTTGGAGCTTTTCTAGAGCTGGTTGAATGCTCTCTGCACGACCTCGTTCAAAGCAGGGTGGATATGGATGGTGTTCTGAATGTCGGAAACTTTTCCGCTCCCGGACTTCATGGCAACCAGGACTTCATGGATCTGCTGTGATGCATGAGATCCGATAATGTGACAACCCAGGATCTCTCCTTCCTCTGAGGCCAGAACTTTTACGAAACCGTCTTCCTCCTTCAGTGCCATACCCATACCGGTCTGCTCGTAATCATAGGTCGACTTAACATACTCGGTACTGTTCTCTTCAAGTTCCTGCTCCGTCTTTCCGACTCCTGCGATCTGAGGTGAAGAGAAAACTGCGTGAGGCATCGCAGTGTAATCAATCTCCTTCCTGTTTCCTGCGAAGGCGTTTACCAGGGCCACACTAGCCTCTTCATTAGCAGCGTGCTTGAAAGGGTGCTGTCCGATGATATCCCCTAGAGCGTAGATATGGTCTACTGAGGTCTGCAGGTAATCGTTTACGTCTATAAATCCACGCTCATCTGTCTCTATATCTGTATTTTCTACCTTCAAGTTGTCGGTGTTAGGGACTCTGCCGGTTGCGAAGAGCAGTTCGTCAGCCTCGAAAATTTCCTCCCCTTCATCCGTCTCTGCAACTACTTCGACTCTCTTTCCTTTTTCAGAGACTTCAGAGGCTTCTGTTTCAAGTTTAACGTTAAATCTTTCCTCTGCAAGCTCTGTGTACTTCTCTCCCACTTCTTTATCCTCGTTTTTGAGCATCCTGTCTCCACGTTCAAGAATGGTAACTTCGATACCCATCGCGTCGAAGAAATGCGCTAATTCGTTGGAGATGTATCCTCCTCCGACGATGATCATGTCTTCAGGTTTCTCACTTAGTTCAAGAGCTTCCTTACTGGTCATGTAGTCGACGTCTTCGATACCGTCTACCGGAGGTACGAAAGGTCTTGTTCCTGCTGCTACAACTATTTTATCCGCTGTAATCTGGTCTTCATCCTGTTCGGCTCCGCTGACATCAAGAGTATTGTTATCTACGAATTCTGCCTCTGTCCTGTACAGTGTATGGTTCTCGGAGGACTTGATACCTTCCTCGATGTTTTCTGAGTCGGATTTGACTTCTTGGTTGACTTCTTCAACTATTTCCTGGAAGTCAATATTGTTTACTTCTGCGTCGATATGGAATTTTTCCGAGTCCTTTACTTCCTGTACTATGTCTGCGCGGTGGATCAGCATCTTTGAGGGTATGCAGCCTCTGTTCAGGCATGTGCCTCCTAATGGCCCTGGTTCTACTACTGCTACTTTTTTCCCGTGGCTTGCGAAGGCTGAAGCAACGTCCAGCCCTGATCCTGCACCTATAACGATCAAATCAAATTCTTCCATTTTATCTTTTCTACCTCTTGAGAAAAAGTAGGTTGAGTGAAATTAAAAATAATGAGCTGTGGGAACAGTAAGCTGATTACTCCTGCTTCTTTTCCTCGATGATCTCCTGAAGTTCGTCAGCTGAATCTGCTCCGTCGCCGCATGCGATGCATACATCGTCGTCTTCTGTTTCTCCCATAGTAATTTTCACCTCTCAACCTATCTTTATGTTCCTTTCGTCTCGCTTTTGAATCACGGAGTTACCGGGAAGTCATCTGATACATGGTAACCCTACAAGACTAAGTTACTATAAGTAACTACATAAGTGCTGGGGTCAACAAACATGGTATGAGCGAACAGAAAGAGAAAGTGCCGGTAAAATGTGCAGGCGAGGACTGGTGTCCACTAACAGCTACAGCAGGAATGATGTCAAAGAAATGGCATCCTGTGATAATCCACAGACTCCTGGAATCAGGTCCGATGGGGTTCAACGACCTGAAAGATGAAGTCGGAGGAATCTCCTCAAAGGTCCTTTCGGAAAGCCTCGAAGACCTCGGAGACAAGGGTATAGTCAACAGGGAGGTCATCAGCGAAAAACCTTTCCGCGTCAAGTACACTCTAACAGAGATCGGAGAGGAACTCGAACCAACCGTCAAAGAGATGATCAGCTGGGGAGAGAAGAACCTGAGAGAGGTCAAAGAAGAGGAAAAATCACTCGTCTAAATCTCTTTCTTCTCCCGCGAATCCATCATCGAAAGCAGAGGATCAAACAAAAAAACATCAAAGTCATTCAGAAATCTTCTCTTCCACATACCTGTAAAGTAAAGTTTCTCAGAAAACTTATCCAGAAGATTAGCTGAACGCCCCGAGAAAACAGATTCTCCCCGGATCAGAACACCTGAACCAGGAGAGGAAATAAACCTATTGCCTTCAGAAAACTCGTAATCTTCCAACAAACCTTCTCTGCGGCCGATATTTCTGGCAGCTTTCCTTCCCTGTCTGACAGCCTCTGCAGCCCTAGTACTTCCCTCTATATCCGCACTTTTGCCTACAGCATACACATCTTCAAAATCAACTGCTGAAAGACCTCTATTAACTTTTATACCCTCTTCATCCGTATCAAAGTCTTCCTGAACTATTTTACATGCTTTCAGACCTCCACACCAGACCACTACGTCGGCTTCTTTCTCAGTTCCATCTGCAAATTCCACGCCATAGTTAGGAACTTCCGCTACTTCCTTCCCTCCCATGAAACTGACTTCACGGGAGTTCAATAAGTCAAGAACTTTCTCAGAAACGCCGTGTCCACGTTCTGAAAGCGGACGAGTTGACCTGTCAACTAGAGACGTCTTCACGCCCTCCGAGTCAAGTCTTAGCGCTGCTTCAATACCTGTGAAACCTGCACCGATTACAAGAGCGGACTCACCGTCCTCAAGTTCTTCAAGTGCGCTTTCTGCAGATTCGATCGAGTAAAAATCCTGTGTATAATTTAAACTGAAAGAAGGTTCCCTTACCTGACCTCCCAGGGCCACGACAAGGTAATCATAACTGTAACTATCTTCCGTAGTTTCAACAGTCTTCTTACTGGTTTGAAAACCAGTGATTTCCTCTCTTTGGTACTTGATCTCTGTATTATCAAGGTGGTCGGCTAAACTGAAACTGAGATCACTCTCTGAACGCCCATTAATCATCGAAAGAATACCGGGTCGGTATACATGCTTATCACGTCTATCAATCAAAACAACATCGAAACCTTCTGCCTCAAGCTCTTCAGCAGCTGCCAAACCCGACATACCTCCACCAGCAACAACAACTCTCTCAGCCATAACACAAAATTAGTGATAACTCGGTTTAAAACTCAACGCCCCAACACCTCTAATAGTTTAAAAGACTTCAACCCGACACCAAAAATGTAAGTTAAGGAAAGTCGACTTTTCTGTCGACGACCAGTGTAACTGGTCCTTGCGCCTCAAACGAGCGTAACCGTTTGGCGGGATGGTGTAGTGGACTATCATTGGCCGTTTGGGACGGCCAGACCCCGGTTCAAATCCGGGTCCTGCCAAATCTTCAGAGAAAGATTATTTTTCACTTGGTAAATGCTAAACCATAGGTAATAGGCTAAAACCTTTATTTCTCATACTCAGAGTTGTAACTGATATATTCAGGATTTATTCTTTTACCAGCTTTGTAGTCTTCAATCATCCTGTATCTGTTCTGCTTCCTCAAGTTAAGCTCTTTTATTTCTCTTACTGTAAAGAATTTTACTTCTAGTATTTCTTCGTCAAAATCTAGATTTTTCTCACCTTTTCCTTTAATTTTAGATTCAGTTAGAAAGTCAATTGAAGGTTGACCTTTTCTCCTACTTTTTCCGAAGTAGATACCGATTGTTTCTTGGACATATGTTTCAAAACCTGTTTCTTCAAGTACTTCTCTTCTTGAAGTTTCCTCAATGGTCTCATAGTCTTCTACAACTCCACCTGGAAGATCCCATTTACCTTTTACATGCTCTTTACCTTCTTTAACCATTAGAATCTTTCCTTCAGTATTTTTGACTACTGAAGCTACGGAAACCATAAAATCTGTCATTCAAATCTTCCTCAAGAAACAATCATAGATCCATTTTTTTGATTTTATTTGCAAATTTGTAAATAGTTCTGGCGGAAAGTTCTTATGTAGTGGTGGATGTTTTTCAGCTTGCTCTGGCGCTAGGCATCTTGGCTTTACTAGCGCATATAGTTAAGGGTTTGACTGGTTTTGGACCTGCTGTTGTTTTTGTCTCGATTGGCTCCTTGATCTATGA
>JBEQAY010000012.1:17390-20956 GCA_041640075.1 Candidatus Nanohaloarchaea archaeon
TAGTGGTGGATGTTTTTCAGCTTGCTCTGGCGCTAGGCATCTTGGCTTTACTAGCGCATATAGTTAAGGGTTTGACTGGTTTTGGACCTGCTGTTGTTTTTGTCTCGATTGGCTCCTTGATCTATGATCCTGTGAAGATTATAGTGCTGGCTGCTTTGCTTGATACTGTTGGTGGGGCGTATCTTTCATTTCTTAATCCCCGGTTTTTCCGGAACAGGAAGTACTGGTTTTCGATAGGTTCTCTGATGATTGCTGGAGCTGTTCTCGGAAGCCTGGCGTTATCTCTGCTGCCCTCTACTGTGTTCGAGTATTTGCTGGGTGCTGCGATTGTCGTTATCTCGTTCTGGTTTATGCTTGGAAAATCTGAACCGGACACTGATCCAGAAAATTCGTACGGACTTGGCGTGGTAGATGCAGTTGTAGGGATTTTCTCAGGATTCTGTGGAGGTTTCACTGGTATGGGAGGACCTCCGCTGATAGCATACCTCGGGGACAAGTTCGACAAGGAACTGCTGAGATCTGTTATCGTCCCGATTTTCCTGATGTCTACAACTGCCAGAGTCATCAGCTATGGTTACCTCGGCATGATGCCGACCGGCAATCTCTGGCTTTACATCTTTCCACCTCTGGGAGTAATTGCAGGAAATCATATCGGGAACCATTTTTTCGAGGATGTGGAACAGAAAGGATTTACAGTCCTGATCGGAGTAATTCTGATGCTATCTGGAATAAGATTATTAACCGGGTGAAATCTAGTAATGAGTCTCTTAAAGAAGTTTAACAAACTTTCTGATACCAATATCATTTTTAACTGGTCCTGGGAGAAAAAGAGAACACACAGCTCCGGGGTTTATTCTCCAAGGTGTGTCTTCCGGTCACCGTATCTCTGTGAGAGGAATCTTCTGTAGCCGTATTCCAGGATGATCCATACTCCGAGTGATGCGGCGACGTAACCCCAGTGTGATAGGCTGAGTGGTACTACTCCGAACATCTCAGACAGTGGTGTGTATAGTACAGCGAGGTGTGTCAGGGATGCAAAGGCTATCATGGCGAGCAGGTACTTGTTGTCGAATAATCTGAGTCCGTAGTCTCTCCGGATGACCTGGAACATCAGGATCTCGAAGAAGGCAAGTGCCATGAACAGCATGGTCTGCGCCTGCACGAAGTTCTCTATGTTCATGAAGAAGATCGGCAGCATCGTGGCAGCTGCAAGCGGCCCTGTAATTGCTATCATGGCCAGGATCTTCCTATCGATTATTGACTCGTCTCTGCCGCGTGGTTCCCGCTTCATGATACCTTCAACTTTCGGATCTTTACCCAGCGCGATCGCTGGCGGTCCGTCGCTGGCGAAGTTCACCCAGAGGATCATAACTGCTGTAAGAACAACAGAGTCTCCTCCTGAGAACTGTTCAGGGAAGAAAAGCCCTCCTATAAGAGTTCCAAGCAATACGAACATTACCTCTCCAGAGTTGGTGGAGAGCAACTGGTTTGTGACCTTCCTTATGTTGTCAAAGATCGCACGTCCCTCTGAGATGGCGTCTCTTATAGTAACAAAGTTATCATCCTGTAGAACCATGTCACTGCTTTTCTTGGCTACATCTGTACCTCTCTGACCCATGGCGATTCCGACGTCCGAGTTTTTGAGTGCCGGTGCGTCGTTGACGCCGTCCCCGGTCATTGCAACGTTATATCCCTGGTTCTGAAGAGCTGTGAGTATTCTCACCTTGTGCTCGGGTGATACCCGTGCGAAGATTTCTGTATCCTGTACTTCTTCCTGTAGCTCTTCTTCACTCATCTTCTCTATCTCTTTACCGGTTTTTGCACCTTCCGGATCGAATCCAAGTTCCTTTCCTATGGCTTTGGCGGTTTCGATGTTGTCTCCGGTAGCCATGACGACCCCGATACCTGCTGTCCTGCAGTCTGCCACCGCATCCTTGACTTCTTCTCGTGCAGGATCTTTCATACCCTGGAGCCCGAGGAATACCATGTCGTTTTCGAGTTCGTCTTCATCTATCTCAGGGTCTTCCACTTCTCTGTGGGCAAATCCAAGCACACGCAGGGCACTTGTGGCGAACTCGTGGTTTGCGTCAAGTATCTCTTCTTTCATATCCTCGGTAAGTTCCTTCTCCTCGCCGTCGATCAGTATCCTGTTACACCGCTCCAGCACCACTTCCGGTGCTCCTTTCATGTAGGCAGTGTGATCTTCAGTTACAACTGTCATTCTCTTCCTGTCTGAAGAGAACGGTACGCTTCTGATTCTTTCCTTTCCTTCTTCGATACCTGCTTTTCTACCTGAGACAAGAAGAGCTTTCTCGGTTGGCTCCCCGCTGAATCCTTCTTCACGCTCCTCGGCGTTGTTACAGTAAACACCGCACTCCAGCAACGGTTCAAGATATCCAGGATCTGTTTCATGGCCGTCACGCATGAATTCACCTTCTGTAGACTCTCCAGTACCTGTAACTGAGAACTCCTCGCCCTGGTAGTACAGGTTTTCCACTGTCATGACTCCCTCGGTAAGTGTACCGGTCTTATCTGTTACGATGTAGTTAACCGATCCAAGCGCCTCTACGACAGGTAAACGTCGAACAAGAGCATCTTTGTCAAGAAGTTTACGGGAGCCAAGAGCCAGTGTCAAAGTTACGATAGCCGGAAGTGATTCAGGTATACCTGCCACAAGTAACCCTATGGCCATGAGAAGTACAGTTATCATATCAGCTCCGGTCAATGTGAACTGGAGCACCCCGACGAAGCCAACAATACCCATTACCAGAAGACCTATACGCTTCCCCAGTTCGTCTACTTCCTCCTGGAAAGGCGTCTGCCCGCTTTCAGCTTCCTCAAGCTCTTCAGCGATGTCTCCTACCTGTGTGTCCATACCTGTCTCCGTGACCACTGCCTTGCCTCTTCCCTTGACGACATGTGTGTTCATGAAAACCATGTTGCTCTGTGAAGCGACTGCAGAGTCTTCTTCCGTCTGTCCGGGTGATTTGGAGACTTTCTCGCTCTCTCCTGTCAGAGCAGATTCATCAGTAGCCAGTGACTGTGATTCGAGAAGTCTTGCATCCGCTGGCACTGCGTCACCTTGCTCAAGAAAGATTATGTCGCCGGGAACAATCTCTGTTGCGTCGACTTCTTTCTTCTTCCCGTCCCTTTTGACGGTGGCGTTCGGAGTGGACATCTTCTTCAATGCCTGGATCGACTTTTCCGCCTTGTAGTCCTGGATGAAGCCAAAGGTACCGTTTGCGAAAAGTATAAGGAAGATTATAGCGGCTTCACGGTACTCAGGTGTATGTCCCGGCAGGAAGCCGACCGCCACGGACAGTATACCTGCTGCCATCAGAAGATAAATCAGGTTGTCCTGGAACTGGCTGATAAAAATCTCTAACATAGACGCTGACTCGTCGTTTTCGATCCTGTTCTCTCCATGCTCCTCTAAACGCTGTTCCGCTTCTTCCGATTCTAAACCACCTTCAGAGGAGCCTAGATCTGTGAACACTTTATCTACTGTATCGCTGTTCCAGGCCATTGATTAAGAATTTCGTGAAATTCGTTGAAAAAAGTGTAGT
>JBEQAY010000012.1:21056-27156 GCA_041640075.1 Candidatus Nanohaloarchaea archaeon
CCTGACGGAGTACACACGTACGTATTCAGGCTGTACGCACTGGAAACAGAACTTGACCTCGAAGAAGGTGCTTCACGTGAACAGCTTGAAAATGCGATGGAAAACCATGTGCTGGCGGAAGCAACTCTGGAAGCAGACTACCACCCAGTAAACTGAACTTTTCACAAACAGATTCTCTTCAATTTATTACAGATCTCAGATCTGAAGAGCAGGGCGGAGAAACATAATATAAGCCTCCAGAGAAAAATTGTTTACAGGTAATGAGGAAGTCCTTACTTTTACTCCTGGCCGTAGCATTTGCAGGTACTGCGACAGCTTTCACCGCATCAATGGACGCTGTAAAGACTTCAGCGTCTCCTGAATCGCCTGCACTGTTCCAGATAGAAGTGCAGAACAATAACTCAGAAGCTCAAAGGTACAGACTCAGCCACGACTTCTCAAAATCCGGCTGGATATACTATGACAGCTATAAGACTATTCGGCCAGGCAATACCTCTGTATTCAATGTTTCAGTAGCGCCAGGTGAAGAAGCAATACAGAACAGCTACAGTATACGATTATACCTTACAGAACGGTCGACTGGGGACACAAGGACTTTTTCTGACATAGTTAACGTCCAGCGCCAGAATCTGATCAATGTGAAAGATATTACATATAGCAAAACACAGGTTAAGCCTGGAGAAACAGTAGATGTCTCTATTACAGTTCAGAATCTTGCTTCAAGAATCCTGGGGGGATATAAGATAAACTCAAGTCTCGAGAACGATACCAGAACTGTTGAAGGAGATCCTTTCGCACCAGGAGCACTGAAAACGTACAGCTTCAGTTATGAGATTCCTGAGAAAGCAGCTCCTGGAAACAGAACGCTTAGAACCTGGATTAACCATCCAGAATCTTCACAGAACTTCTCCAACGTGATAAAGGTAGAGGAAGTTAGGAATATAACTCGTGAAACCAGTGAAGTAAATAGAGGTCTCTATATATCCGGCAGTATCGACATAGAGAACCATGGGAACAGTGAAGTAAGTATCAGCGAAGATATGACTTTTCCAACTCATGTTAAACCGATTTTATCCTTCAGCACACCTCCAACGGCGAATACTGAGAATGGTTCGAGTACGACTTACATGTGGAATACGACGATACAGCCCGGAGAAAAAGTAAGTTACTCTTACAGCATCAATTACTGGATGCCTCTTGTACTTGCAGCTTCGATAATGTCAGCTCTCCTCCTACTCAGAAAACTTACTGGAAATGTCAAGGTCAGTAAAAGCACAGAGGAAGAAGGAGATAAGATCAAAGTATCTATAGAGATTGAGAACCATTCAAGCAATGCAAAAGACGTTATAGAGATAAAAGATTTCGTTCCAAACGTGGTAAACCTTGACGAGAACTTCGAGATGACTAAACCTGATATTAAAAGAACAACGGATGGCGCACAGCTTCACTGGGCGCTTGAAGACTTCAAACCTGGTGAAAAAAGAGTTATCACCTACAAAGTAGATCAAAAAGTTGAGGTAGAAGGGGGAGTCGATCTACCGTCGGCAGAAATAGTTGAAGATGGCAAAACAGTTTCAAAGTCAAGCTAACTTTTCACGCAGACAACCCTATTAAATATTTCTCCACCTACCTTGATTGTATCCAGCCCCGACTTAGCTCGGTGCGAAGCTAAGTGCTTCTTGAATGAGACTAAGACGGGAAAACCCGACTTAGCTCAGGCTGGCAGAGCGTCCGCCTGTAGAGCGGATTGTCCCAGGTTCAAATCCTGGAGTCGGGAAACTTACCTGTAAAGTTTAATTCATTTTTCACGAATTCTCTGTTATGGGCTTCAGGGAAAATTATAGCGAATTCTTTGAACAGCTTGACGACGAGTACTTTGATGAGGGGAGGTTTGTTCCTGCAGTAGGACCGGATGACGCTGAAGTAATGCTTATTGGAGAGGCACCAGGCGCAAACGAGGTTGAAGAAGGAGAACCTTTCGTTGGCAGAGCAGGAGAGAAGATGAATGATATCCTCAAGGATATCGGAGTTGACCGCTCCGAACTGTATATCACAAACCTTGTGAAGATCCGACCACCAGACAACCGTGACCCGAAGAAAGACGAAATAAAAGCCTGGGCGCCGCTTCTTGAAAAGGAGATAATGGAAATTGATCCTGATATAATCTTGACACTTGGAAACTTTGCCTCGAAGGAGATGCTGGACACGTCAAAAGGCATAACTCAGATACACGGCAGGATATTCACAAGAAACGGTAGAAAAATAATGCCAATTTTTCATCCAGCAGCAACCCTGTACGACCAGTCGAAAACACCTCAACTGGAGAAAGACCTGCGGAAAGCCTTTGGCAAGGAGAATACTGGCCAGCAGAAACTGACTGATCTGTGATGTAGTCACCCGGTTGAAATAAAAATTTCTGTGTGTTTTTTCTGGTATGGTTGAAGGCGGGGAACGTGGTTTTGAGCCTGTATCTCTTTCCGGGCTACGGAAGGCTGTAGAGGATTCTGGGTACTCTGCCACAGTTTCGGCCCCGCGGTACACTGAAACTGATTTCGATGGTCCTGGTGTGAACTGGACAGGTGATGGAACTTACGTGACTGAGGCTTCGCTGGTCATGGATGGTAGAGGACCCGAGGTTGTAGTTAACATGTCAGCTGATCGTGAGAGGATGTGGTACGAGGTTCCCTCCGGCACGTACCAGGACGAAGGCCGTGAAGCCTTGAGGGAGTTTGCAGATCTTCTTGGAGTTGGCAACGAAAGTTGTGGAGAAGAGGTTTACTCGTGGGAGGATTTCGCCGGGTATCCGGAGGTGAAGGAGAATGTTATACAGGATGTTGTCTGGCCGATGGAGAATCCCGAGCTCTTCGACTCTCTGGACGTGGAGACAAGTCACGTTCTTCTGTACGGGCCGCCAGGAACAGGGAAGACACTTCTTGGCAACGTCATCGCTGACGAGACCGACTCCGAGTTCTATCATGTCACGATTGGAGAGGTTATCAACAGCAAGGTGGGTGAGTCCGAGGAGTATATACAGGATCTTTTCGAGGAGGCACGTGACACTGCCCCATCAATACTTTTCATCGACGAATTGGAGGCCTTCGGCCGTGACAGAGATGACCAGACCACTTCCACAGGGAAAAACGTGGTCAATACTTTTCTCTCCGAGCTCGACGGTCTGAACGGGAACAGCGGTGTAACCGCTATTGGAACCACCAACCGTCCTGATTCCCTTGATGATGCATTTAAAAGATCCGGAAGGTTCAGTCAAGATTATGAGATAGGCATACCGGATACAGAATCCAGGGAAGCAATCTTTGATGTACATCTGGCGCAACCAGGAGAGGAAAAAGGTTCTCCAGCAGTAAACGGCATCGACTACAGAAGGCTAGCTGAGGAAGCAGAGGAACAGACGGGAGCAGACATCAGTTCAGCAGTGGAGGAGGCGTCAAAGCAGCAGGTCGCACACTTGATGAGTCAAGAAGAAATCTCGGATGTTAAACAGGTGAACTTCCAGAACCACGAAAACTCCCTGCGACTCAGCGCACAGGACATCATAGAACAGCTGGAATAATAAATTCCTCCGTGTAGTCTACCTAGAAAAAACTTGCATCAAAAACAATTCTTCATGGAACGTTACAAATCTATAATCAGTGACTGGGAAGCTTTCAAACAGGAGTGCCAGAAGGAAGCCACTAAAACAGTAAGAAAAAATCCTCTGAAAGCCCGGGAAAATTTTGAAGAAAAACTGAGGAAGGATTTTCCAGAAGCAGAGAAGTCTGACTGGAATTCGCAGGTCTACCGTTTGAATACGGAAAAATCACCTGGCAAATCCATGCTTCACTGGCGAGGAGAATACTACGTACAGGAAGAGTCAGCTTCACTACCTGTCGAAGTTCTCAACCCTCAGCCGGGCGAAAAAGTACTTGATATGTGCGCAGCACCCGGCGGCAAAACCACGCAGATAGCAGCAAAGATGGATAACAAAGGATTGCTGATCTCAAATGACGACAGCGCAAAACGGTTGAAAAGCCTGCACGCTAATATATACCGGACAGGTTCATCATGTGCAAGGGTAACGAACTACGATGGTCGAAGAATACCTAAAGAACAGAAGTACGACAGGATAATTGTTGATGCTCCATGTAGTGGAGAAGGAAACAACGCTAGAAGAAGTTTTGAATCAGCACGTGAAGAAGAACTAGAAAATCTCTCTGAGATCCAGCAGAAACTTGTGGAAAATGCTGAAAAACTTCTCAAAGAGGGAGGGACAGTAGTTTACTCTACATGTACTTTTGCACCTGAAGAAAACGAATCAGTAGTAGAGAAAATACTTGAGAAAACAGGTATGGAGCTTGAAAAAATAGATACGGAAGCTCCTCATGTTAGAGGGGTTGAAAAGTTCAAAGATCAGGATTTCAGCTCGGAGATGTCTAAAACCGTAAGAATTTATCCGCATCATCTTGAATCAGGAGGGATCTTCGTTGCCAGGTTCAGAAAGTAGAGAAGAAATAAGGGTACAAGATGCCTGGAACTATATTGAGGAAAGGTTTAACATTTCGAAGACGGATTTTGAAGGTTACAGAATCGTAAAGAAATCAGGAGATTTCTGGATAACGTCGGACGTCGAACAGCCGAATCTTGAGTACGAGACAGTTGGAATAAGATTTCTGAGGGATACAGGAAAGTATCTCAAGCCTACAACTTACGGTCTACAGATCTTAGGCGATAAAATTTCCTCCGCATGCGTAGATGTCTCTCAGGAGGAACTGGAGATTCTTCTGGATGGAGATATGATCGAGAGAAATCTTGAAATTGAGAAAGGGTATGTTGCGCTGGTTTATGATGGAGAAGTGGTTGGCTGCGGCCTCTACAAGGATGAGCTGGTGTCATCAAGGGTTTCGAGAGGTCGTGCAGAAGAATTACGGGAACTACTCTAATTTTTTATTCTCCCGCGCTGTCGATGATGGCTTCTATAACATATATTCCAATGACCAGTGCACTTAGCTGTGCTCCTAGCATCTCCATACTTCCAGGTATTTGAAATATACTGTTTGAACCGTATCCTGTACCTGTGCTTCTCAAGATCTGGAAGTTCAGTGCCAAAGTTCCAAGAGTAAGAAGATCAACGATGGTAGATCCTTCAAGCAGCTTCTTTAATTTTCCACCGCTACTTCTATGTCTACTACCTTTCCTAGACTTCCCGAGTTCCACGGCAGGGATTTTTGAAGCATGGAATTTAAGCTTGACGGCTGGACTGGACCCTCCACCTGCTTACTGTTTATAAGATTTGTATTCCATTGCTTGTTTACTGGCGACCAGGGCGAGAGGGTTTACACCCGTACCCATTCCGAACACGGAAGTTAAGTCTCTCAGCGATCTGATCGGTACTGCCGTTTACGGCGGAAAAATCAGGACGTTGCCAGACCATTTTTCCCTCTAATTTTGAGACGGTTTTGTACATACCTGTATTAACTAAAGAATAGATCCTTCAGAGTTTATCTATGAGTGTGACTTCCTGGATCCTTTCAACCGGAGAAAGTCTTGGTTCTCGTGTTCTATCACGGTTTTTCTGGCCTCCTTGCAGTGCTTCCGTCGTCGTTGTTGAGGGCGGAGAAATCCTGGTTGTGCGGACTGACGAATTCCTTATGCTTCCAGGAGGGCTTCTTGAGAGAGGGGAAAGTTTCCGTGAGTGCGCTGTCAGAGAAGCGAGGGAGGAGACAGGTCTTGAAGTCTCTGTAGGTGAGGAAATTGATCGCAGAGTGAAGGATCACGGCGGTGTCGAAGTAATTTTCACCGCAAAAGTTACCGGCGGCAAGCTTGAAGGTTCCTGGGAGGGAGAGCCCGAGTACGTGACCCTGAAAAAAGTTTCTGAGGAGAACTGGCGCTGGGACCGTGATGTAGAGAGTTTACTGGAGAAGTCGAAACAGTAAATAAATTTTGCAGTCAAATGATTCTTTATGGTAAGCTCCGGTCTGAAAGCTAACTTCAAGATTTTCACACTTTTATCGGTACTGACAGGTCTTTTCCTAGGTGCAGGGCTGCTGATTGGTGGACGTTCAGGAATGATAATAGCGTTCTTCTTCGCCGCAGTCATGAACCT
>JBEQAY010000013.1:0-24274 GCA_041640075.1 Candidatus Nanohaloarchaea archaeon
CTGCTGGAACAGTTAAAAGTCGGATGGTCTATCCCAATACAGAAATTACGTAATGTAGCATTAGTAAACCGATATAGGCCCATGAAAATAACAGGGTTATGAACATTGTAAAACTGATGTAATGCCCTTTCTCACTCTCAGAATCCAATAACCAAGTAAGGAAAGTTATTAGAGCCGCAGGACCTGCCAACATAAATTGTAAAGGCATTCCAAGAATAATACTTTGTACTACCATATGAATTGTTTCTAGAGACATAAAATATTCATTTCTGAACACTAAGAGAGTGACATAACCTATAAACGGACTGCTAAGGGGGGTTAAAAGAGATTCCCCTCTAAATTTCTCCACAATATCATCTACAAGAGGATCCAGCACATATTACATATGAGACTAAAATTTGATATTTCTTTCAGTTAGCATCCTTAATAAATTGCGTATACTGAGTTTCCAGTTAGATAGAATCTTCACGACTTTAGAACTTTCCAACCCCAATACTCAAATTATTTACTGTATAACTATTGTATAGAGGGTGAAAACTATGAATGAACATGATTTTGGACCGGATTATCATCCAAGGCTTGATTCTGCGAGGATCAGGGATACAACTCCGAGGGAGCTGGGTTCAAGCCTGTCGGAGGAGTATGAGGATTCTGATAACGCGATGCAGCGGGCTTTAGCTGTGGATGATGCGTCGAAGCGTGAGGCTAACGCTGTCCCCGGAATGGAGGAGATCGGCCATGGAGACTTTGACGCTTACGTGGCAGCCAGGCAGAGTATCACAGGAGATTTTCCGGTGCCGGGCCGCGTGGATCAGTGGGTGAACAGCTTCCAGCGTATGTACGATGAGGATGCTCCGCAGACGGATTTCGAGGTCGGGCTGGAGAAGTATATCAGTTCGGTTTACTCGGATAACGTCGGGTTTGACTACAATGAGATAGAGGTTGAGTCCGTGGATGAGACTGATGTACGGCTTTCCGTGGATCTGTACTACGAGCCTGATGCGGATTTCCTGGATCGTGTAAGTCTGCCCGGCGAGCTGGAGGTTACGGGACTGCTTCAGAACATGGATGTCGACTGAAGCATTCCACGTTTTTTCTATTTTCAAGGCTGTATTGGCCTCTTTTAAGGGTTTGAACCGAAAAACTGATATTATTTGGGTTATAACTATTGTATAGGAGGTGGATAGAATGGATTTTGAAGATGAGAGGTTCAAGTACTTTCCGGAGGTTGAATCTGCGACTATTTATGATTCGACTCCGACGGCGATCGCCAACGGGGTTTCAAGCAATCAATCAGGTAGGGATCCTCTGGAGCCGGCGTTTGACGTGGATGTTATACTGAGTGAAGACGGTATCGCCCATGCACTGGCTCGTGAAGGGATCAATGCTGATGTACCTGAGGACGGCAACCTGATGGATGGTGTCTCCCGGTACGTCGATGAGATGTATTCGGATAGTGTCGGTTTCGACGTCGAGGATGATGTGAAGCTGAAGAGGTGTGCCGATGGAGATGTCAGCCTTGGAGTCCAGCTTCATTACGAGACTGATGCAGAGTTCGTGGAGGACGTCAAGCTTCCCGGCATGCTGACTGTCAAAGGAGAGGTTCGTGAGGAGTACAGGGATGAAGTTGAGGATTACAGGCCGATGAGCGGCTACTGACAGGATGATTTCTTCCTGTCAATAACTTTTTCTTTGAAAGAATATGGAAGGGAAATTGTGTTCAGGCGTGTTTCAGTGCTCTGCCTGATTGATTATGTCGTGTAGTTCCTTGTCTATGGCTTTGGCTTCTCTTTTGAGATCCTTTACAAGTAGCTCGTCGATCATCCTGTCAAGCTGATCCATCTCCCTTACGTCTTCCTCCAGTGCTTCCAGATGATGTTCCTTCAGATCCTGGTCAAGTTTCTCTCGCAGATTCTCCATCTTGTGGGCTAGTTCATCGATCTTCTTGGCGTCTCCGATGTCCTCTGAGAAGATTTTGGCGAATTCGTCGGCCAGTTTTTCGAAGTTTTCTATCCTGCGGTTGAGGTCGATAAGTTCTCCTTTGTTTACCATAACTCATTTTTACTATTTACAGGATAAAAAAGTGAGTTGAGATCACAGCTACTGGCTGAGTTTCTCTGTGATCTCTCTAGGTAGTACCTGAAGGCTTACAAGGAGGAATAGTATTGTGTAGACTAGGATGTTTTGTGGTTCTGCAGGAGGTACTGATTCGGCAAAGTATGTGGCTGTGACTGCTGTGAAACCTGCGGAGAGCATCACACCCTGAGCCAGGACAGTTTTGACAGGCATTTTCTCACTTGAGAGCGAGAAACTGATTCCTGCAAAGTTGGCTACAGTGAAAAGGAAACTGTAGACACTTAATTGAGAGGAAGGGTTTAGAGCTGCAAAAACGGTGGCTATACCTGTTAGTAGACCTGCCAGCATCAATCGAACCTTGTTCCCGGTATCTTCAATTCCCATAACTTCATACAGCCTACTGCTAGAGTTTAAACTTTGTGCCCTGTTCTGCCACTTTGAAGCCTGCCTCCTGGACCTTGCTTCTTTCCTCGGAGTCCTCCCGCAGTACTGGGTTAGTGTGGTTCATGTGCGTGAAGTAGATTTCTGTATCTGTGTCTGAGAACTGGTCCAGGCTTCTTCTGATGGGTGGGTGTGGTACTTCCTGGAATCTTCCGATCTCGTCTTCGCTCCAGAACGTTCCATCGATGACTGCGATGTCTGCTTCCTCCACACATTCCTCTATCTCTCGTGTGAAGTCCGTGATATCGGCCAGGTAGAACAGTTTCTTATCTTCTCCGTGGATCATGTATGCTGTTGTATCATGGTTTAGGTGGGGATGATGGAACTGAATTGATTCTATTTCTCCCCCTCGAATTTTCTCTTTATCTCCGTGATCGAAGTCATGGACTTCGATATTATTTCTATCGATGAGGAATCTATATGGGTCATTTTTCATCATGTATTCTTCAACTTTTCCACAGCAGAAAACTGATAGTTCCGAGATATCCGGTCCTTCCTGTCCGAAGAACTGTAGACCTGTGATATGTCCCAGGCCTTCATGCGGTATGAAAATCCCGTCGAGGTATTTCCACTGCACCTGCTGTCTGATATCCGGTGTTGCATTCACAAGATATCTTGCAGTATCTTCCTCATCGTTTTCCATGAGAAGCAGTGATTCAACGTATTTTGCCTCTCTAGGATCTTCCCTTGCTTTTTCACATAGTTCGCAGTCACATCCCAAGTGCGGAACGCCACCGTCCTGAACGTTTCCAAGAACCTCTACTTTCATTTTTTAATCGCCTCTAAAAATTGCTCTAAACCATGACTTGATTCTTACTTATAAAAACCAAATCCCTTGTACCACGCCGTAACCATCCCAGAAAAACATTTCTGATATAAAAACTTCTCCAGAAAAATATTCCATAGCAGAACGCTGGAGATCGAAAACTCGAGAGAGTTTTTCTTGATCCAAAGCAAATCTTCGATTTGCCGGAGTGGCAGAGGAGTTATGCAGCGGCCTGCAAAACCTGTTTCCTGTGGAAACGGGATTGAGAAAATCTAGGATTTTCGAGCAGCTAGCCGCCTACCAGGGTGCAAATCCCTGCTCCGGCTTCACACCTTATAGAAAAAATTAGAGAGATTATTCTGATTCTGTTATTTCAGTAGAGCTATTTCCTCTTCCTGAGCTCTCCTCATAGTTATCTACAGAGTCATCAGGGTGCCTGTCCACAGCTGTGAAGAACATGTTAGCCACATCAGGGCCTCTTATATCTCCTACATGATCATTTTCCTTGATTACAGCTCTGCCTTCTTCCTCGATCTTATCCAAAACCGCATTGTAGACCGGCCTAAGCCTTTGAAACTTTGAGTTTTGAGCTTTTATCTGTTCGTCTTGTTTCTTTGATTCCCAGAGGTTTCTGCGGGATTCGTGGTACAACCTGTCAACAAGAAGTACTCTTTTCTTGAGTTCGTCACTTTGCCATTCCACAGTCTCTCCTTTATCCCCTATTTTAGTAGCTCTGACCTTATCTTCCTCTTCATCTTCTCTTTTGTCGTATCTGAAGACGTATCTGTTCCTGCCTACTTTCTGTGTGAAGGTAGTGGTACCTTCAAATGAGCTGAACACGTCGTAACGGGTTTCATCGCCGTCCGAATCGACGAGAACTGTTTCCCCTGTTACGGCGTTGAGTTTTACCTGTTGGACATCTATCTCGAAGTCCTCTATCCTTACTTCCTTTATATCTTCTTCATCGTACCAGTCGCTTCCTGTACCTTCAGGCACGTAGACTGACCCTGTCGAATCCGAGGTTTCTCTATGGTCTTTTCCGTAGACAAGATCATACGAGTCTACCTCTTTTTCTTCGGGTTCAAGCTCTTCTGCAAGCTCCTCAAGCTCGACTTCACCTTCGAGTTCACGTGTAGAATGTTCGGGACTGAGAATCTGGCTCATATGGCAGCGGACGCCTCCTTCGAGCGAGCTGCACTGTTTTCAACTGTTTCAGCCATCATTTACCAATTGTGGGGCTTATTTATAAAAGTTTCACGCTCAAAAGAGGTTTTATGTCCGATGAAGGTCCAGAGTGTGATGCTCTGGATGATTTACTGGAACCATATGAGATCGGTTCTGAAAGAAGTTATATGATGGATGCCTCGGATCTCGGACAGCAGTTCTACCGTGTTGATATGTATCTTTCCGGTTTCTCGGGAAAGGCTCATGTGGAACTGGCTGAGGAAGGTTTCCTTAACTACCACGAAAAAGGTCGAATAGATGAGGATGACGACGTGGTTTTCTACGCCGAACCTGAAGAAGTAGAGTTCGATGAGGAAAGGGTTTTACTGGACGCTCATACAGAAGTTGTTCTGGGTAAAAGGCATAGTGAAAGCGTTCCCGTAGACTTTGTGTCAGGTGAGAACCCGTTCAGAAGTTACAGATTGTTTATGCCGACTCATGAAGCAGTCAACCAGGAATTAAAGTCTTTGTGAAAAACCTGATTCTATATGAAAGATAAAGTTCGAAAAGGCTACGAAGCCGGCGACTACGAGGGTGAATACAGGACCGATAGAGAGGTCAGAGACGAGGAGGAGAAGATCTTCCAGAAACTTTTCGACCTGCTACCTGAAAACGGCGAGATACTGGATCTTGGATGCGGTACCGGGGAACCTTTTGACCGGTACATGGTTGACGAGGGATTCAGTGTCAAAGGTGTGGACCTAGTAGAGAAGCATATCTACGCAGCCCGTGAACACGTTCCGGAAGCAGAGTTTGTTCAGGGAGACTTCTTCGATGTCAATCCGGAGAAAGAAAGTTTCGATGCAGTTGTCAGCTTCTACGCGATCTTCCACCTGCCGCGTGAAAGGCATCAGGAACTTTTCGAGCACATGCACGAACTTCTGAACGACGACGGCGCTATTCTTGTAACTGTCGGCGGAGAAGAGATGGACAACTATACTGAAGAAGACTGGAGTGACTCAGAGATGGTCTGGAGTTCATACAGCCAGGAGAAAAGCCTGGAGATCATAGAGGACTCCGGTTTCAACGTTATCGAGACATACGAGGAAGAATCGGATGAGGAACATCATCTCTGGGTGCTGGCAGAGAAAAAATAGGATTCAAATAAATTTACTGGACCATGGAACCTGCTGATACAGTTGACGTCGTGCAGACTGTCATACGAGACAGTAGAGAAAAGTACCTGATAGGGAAAAGAACTCGAGACGGTTACTGGGAGTTCCTCGGCGGAAAACTGGAGGAAAGTGAAACCGTTAGAGAAGCAGCTTTCCGTGAACTACAGGAGGAAACCGGTATAGAAACAGCTAAAGAAGATCTAGCGAACTACGTAGAGGGCAAAACTTACAGGAGCCGGGATAGCGAAGTTTACAGGTTAAATCCTGTTCTACTAGAGTTTTCAGACACTCCGGAAGTCGAAGAACTGAGTGAGGAACATTCTGAAGTTGAATGGATTGATCTTGAGGAGTTCCATAGCTATGAGACGCTTGGGCAGTACCAGGCGCTGGAAAATCTTGGTGTGGTGGAGGGAGAAGTTGCCCTGCCTGTACCCAGAAAAGAGGGAAAGTATCTGATCCTGAAAAGGTCTGAAGAAACTTCCAGCTCAGGTCTCTGGAACTTTCCAGGCGGCAAAAAAGAGGAAAAAGAAAGTCTACAGGAAACAGCTGTCAGAGAGCTTAGAGAGGAGACAGGGATGCAGGGAGAGATAATTGAAGAGGGAGAAGCTTACATTAATAATGGAGAGCTTGGTTACTGGTATATTACACCTTACCTTGTTGAAGTTTCAGGAGATATTGAACTGAACCATGAACACTCGGATTACAGGTGGATCAAGCCAGAAAACCTTGAGGAACTGGAAACTCTCGGTACGGATAAAGCTCTTGAAAGCTTGAAGAGGGTTGAACTATGAAGCCTGAGAAGCCGACAGAGGTTGCGACCGCAGTACCTTACAGCGCAGAAAAAGAAAAATTTTTACTGACTAAAGGAACGCAGGATACAGATATTCATCCGGGTAAATGGGATTTCCCGGGCGGACACATCCGGAAACCGGATGTTCCTGGAAGCAGCACAGAAGATGTGGACAGACATGTTGAAGATGAAAATCCTAAGAAAGCTGCTCTACGGGAGCTGGAAGAGGAAACCGGTCTGAAAGGACAGGTACTGAGAACCGGTGAAAGCTTTGCTCTGGATACTTTAGACGGCATGTTCAGGATACACCCGTTCCTGATACTGGTAGAAGGTGAACCAGAACTGAATGAAGAGCACACAGAGTACGAATGGATAGAACCTGATGATCTGGAAGATTTTGAGACTGTGAAAGGTCTTGACACAGATCTGGAGAAACTTGATGTACTGTAGCTATGGAAAAGAATGAAAACTTAAATTGGAGAACTTGTTTACAGAAGTGAAAAAATAATGGAACACGAACAGTTCAGAACCGTGGTCAAGGCTTTGATCACGAACCGCGGAGATATACTGATCGGGAAGAAGGAAGAGAAAGATGGACATCCTATAAGCGGCGAATGGCATATCCTTGGTGGACACTTAGAGCACGGAGAGCAGATTGAAGAAGCTGTGGAACGTGAGGTAGAGGAGGAAACCGGTCTGGACGTGAAAGTTCACCAGGTAGTGGACGTCATGACGTTCTCATGGGAGGACGGCGAAAAAGACTCCCTCCAGATAGTCTTCCACTGCGAAGCAGAAAGACGGGAGGAAGAAGCTCTCGACGACCTTACAGAGCTGAAATGGGTTTCACCCGACGAAATCACAGAGTACGTACATACAGAGGAAGCAGAAAGACTTGAAAATAGAGAGGACCAGGCAAGATTCCTGGAGAAACTGGACAAGATGCCCAGCTTCTGATCATTCAACAACTCTCTTACCTGGATCCGCTTTTCTTTCACTCTCAGGGCCTGCATGGTTCTCTGCTTCTCTCAGAAAGTTCTTGATTATCTTGAGCGTTCTCTTGGCTCTGTGAAAGTTGGCCTCGTTGACCTCTCTCATGAGTCTCTTCTTTTTCTCGTCGGGCATGTCCTTCGTCCTGATCGCCTTCTTCTTTATTTCCGGGACGAGCTCCGGGTGGAACTGTACGCCGTAAACCGGTTTTTCACGGTGCTGGACTCCCTGATTTGCGATCTCTGTCTCTGCGATTGGTTCCAGCTCTTCAGGCATCTCGACAACTTTATCCTGATGCGTGTTGAATGGGTACTCTACAGTATCCAGGCCTCTGAATATTTCGCTTTCAGTGAACTCTACAGGCCTGTAACCGATCTCGTACTCGTCCATCTGGACTATCTCAGCTCCCATAGCCTTTGCGATCACCTGGTGGCCGAAGCAAAGTCCCAGTACCGGGACATCGTTGTCTATGTATTCTCTGGTCCTCTCCACCAGTGCGTCAATCCATTCCTCTTCCTCGTAGATTCCTGAGGTTGAGCCTGAAATAATCACTGCTTCAGGATCATCCGGGAACTCCTGCTTCATGGCCCTGTACTTCTTTATATCATCGCCCAGTAACTCATTGAACCTGTCACTGTATGTTGGCCAGTCAAGGGTCGCATCGATAACAGCGACCTCACAAGCAGAATCAAACACAGGCCGACACCGGGGAGAAAACTTTGTAGGAGATTTTACATGTTTCAAGATTGGCAGCGGTAGAACTAGCTGTTCTCCGCCAGAACGCATCCACCCTGTTCTACAGGACCAGTGCTGTACTTCATAGGTATGATGGAATGAGACACGCAGATTTTAATAATATGACGGAAACAACAGGAGTTTCAGGAGTTTATCAGGGAAACCAGTGGTTCTGCAAAGCTCTGGAACATGAGAAAGTTGAAAACAAGATTGAACGCAGCGTACTGAATATACTTCGGCAACCTGCTTCTGGAAGTCAGGAAAGTCATTGTTGCAAAGAACATCTGTGAGATTACTGTAGTGTATATACCTATCTGGGCTACGTTGGTAACGTCCATAGTTGCGATTATGTATGCTGCGATGGTGTATGTAGGTATTACCCATGTAAGGTATATTCCAGGTGTGCTTCCGGAAAAAATCTGTAGAACTATGTATGTGAAGCCGAGTGCAGCAGCGATCTTCGGTGGAAATACTGTTGCCATTGTTACAGCGGAAAAAGTGGATAGTTCCAGGCCAAATCTTCCGAGTTCAAACCTGTTTACGATTATAGATAGTGCAGTGACGAGTACCATCAGTATAAACGCGATAAAGTATCTTCTGAGGAAGAGTGCAGGGACAGCAAGCAGTATCAAAGCTGTGATCTGCATTCTGCTTGGTTTAGGTGTTTTCTGATTGTATCTGGCTGCTTTATCTCTTATCTTTTCCGAAAGTTCAGCCATTTTTTCTCTGAAATCTACCATGCCCTCAGTTTATGAGTTGTCAGGAAATCTATTAGGTCTTGGGTTCTCCGCCAGCCTCACAACCTGGATTTTTACAGCGATCTAGGTATTTAAGATTTACACCTTTATTACTACTTACTGGCGGTCAAGGCGAGGAGGCAACACCCGTACCCATTCCGAACACGGAAGTTAAGCTTCTCAGCGATTCGACCGGTACTGCCGTTTACGGCGGAAAAGTCGAGACACTGCCAGACCATTTTTACCTCTAATTTTCATCTCTCCTAGCTTGTTTTCAATTAACTCAGAAGTTTGTGAGACCTAATTGTTTTTGCCTCTAGAATGTAAAGGAAATTATTCCGGCTGGAGGTTTCGGTATCTTTGAAAAACTCTCTGTTCTAAACCTGGTTATACTGTTGTCCGGAGCTGATAGAGCATGACATTGAAGCTATACAATACTTTGACACGTGAGAAAGAAGAGTTCAAACCACTGGAAGAGGGTAAGGTAAAGTTCTACAGCTGTGGACAGACTATTTACGATGACCTGCATATTGGAAATGCGCGTGCTTACGCTGCATGGGATACTTTGACACGTTATCTTCGCTGGAAAGGTTTCAACGTGAGGCATGTACAGAACATTACTGATGTCGGGCACTTAACAGATGATGGTGACCAGGGCGAAGATAAAGTGGAGAAAAGAGCTAAAGAGTTAGGTTTAGAGCCTATGGAGCTTGTTGAGGATCAGATCGAGCGGTATTTTGAGGATACGAAAGCATTGAACGTTAAGCGCCAGGATATAGTGCCTCGGGCGACAGGTCATATTAATGAGATGATAGAGTACGTACAGCAGATTTATGACAACGGTTATGCCTACGAGGTCGACGGTAACATCTACTTTGATGTGGAAAAGTTTGCCGAGGATTATCCGTACGGCGAGATGGCGAAAAAGGATCTTGATCAGTTGAAAGAGGAGGCGAAAAGCCGTGTTGAGCCCGATGAGCGGAAGAAGAATCAGTACGACTTCGCTTTATGGTTAAATGCTGAAGGCTCAGGCCACCTGATGAAATGGACAGCGAAGTTCGAGATAGACGGAGAACTGGTCAAATCAGTAGGTTATCCTGGCTGGCATATCGAATGCTCCGTAATGAGCCAGCAGTACCTCGGCGACGAGTTTGATATACACGCCGGTGGAAAAGACCATATCTTCCCACACCACCCGAATGAACGTGCACAGGCGTTCGCAGCTTCAGGGGAAGGTCAGGCACGCTACTGGCTTCACAATGAATTTATCCAGGTAGAAGGAGAGAAAATGTCTAAATCCGAAGGCAACTTCTATACTGTCAGAGAGCTTCTTGAAGAAGGTTTCTCAGGGAGCGCCATCCGTCTTTATCTGGTTTCCTCGCATTACAGAACGGAAACTGATTTTTCACGTGAAGGACTGAAGAAGGCGGAGAAAGAGGTCAGGAAGGCCCGTCATGTGGTACAGAAGATTCGCGATAACCCTGGCGAAGAGTACCTGGACCTGGAAGCTCTGGAGGAAAAGTTTACAGAGTTCATGGACGACGATCTGAATACTGCTAAGGCGAAACAGGAGCTGTTAAAGTATGTGAACAGGGCTAACTCCGAACTTAAGCAGGAACGACTTCTTGATGAAGAAGTGGCGGAGAAAATCGAGGAATTATTCCTGGTCCTGGGCGTGGAGCTTGATCCGGATACCACAAGTGAAGAAGAGGGGATGGCAGACCTGCTTATGGAGCTTAGATCTGAGGCAAGAGACGACGCAGAGTATGAGACCGCAGACAGGATCCGTGATAAACTTCAGAAGCTGGGATTTGAGGTCGAGGATACTGACGGAGAATCACACTGGTTGAAATGAAAATCTACATCGGCCACTCAACAGACCTTAAGTACGAGGAAAAACTCTACAGACCGCTCAGGAATAGTTCTTTAACAGAAGAGCATGAACTAATCTTTCCACATGGTTCCACAGAGTTTTTCGATTCAAAGGAGTTTCTAAGGGAAGAATGTGATCTTTTCATGGCTGAAGTTTCACGTGCTTCGACAGGTCTCGGTATAGAACTTGGCTGGGCAGAACAGTTTGACGTACGTATCCTCTGCATCTGTAGGGAAAATTCTAATCCTTCAAGCTCGTTAAAAGCTGTTATAGACGATATAAACAGGTACAAAGACGAAGAAGATTTAGTTGAGACTCTGGAAACAGTTCTAAGTTAAGAAATTGGGAAACTTCTGTGTTTAAACAGAAGTCTAACTCCAGAGAGTAAAATGAATAAAGAGTTTTAGGAGGATGTTTGAGTGAGAAAATACAGGTTTTTACTGGCCGTCTGGCTTATGTGATTCACCTGATTCCTCGTTGAAAAGTTCCTGTGCTCTGTCATCTCCTATTCCAAGCATTTCCTTGGCTTTTTCCTTCTGCTTCTCGGCCTTGTTGCCCTTGTCTCCTTTCATGTTTCAACCTTGAACGGCATTATTTAAACTGGTTTCGGAAAACCTTGTTCAGTCCAGGATTTCAAGGAAGTTCTCTTTGAACTCATCATAGTGTTCATCCGGAAGTGATGCACCTGCTGCCTTCCTGTGACCTCCTGCCTCTGCTCCTTCCTCAACAGCCTCTTCAGGTAATGCTTCCTGCAGGAGTTCACCAAGGTCCACGCGTCCTGACTGACAGCGAGCACTTATATTCACTATATCATCCCTCTGGACGACTAAGTGAATCCAGTCAGGAGTCTTGGTCGACATGTTAGTCGCTATAGATGAAGTGATATGGAAGTCACTTTCGATCTCGAAGAAGATAACCATCTTATCTCTATCGATTTCTCGTTCGTCTTCGTAGTTCTCCATCAACCTGTTGAACTCGTCCTGCATCTCCAGATAAACTTCGTAGACCTGACGGTACTCTTCCTGCGCTTCAAGCTCCATGAGATCCTCTGACCTCATCAAAGCCTGATAAGCCAGTTTTGAGAAGTGTTCAGAATCTCTGTAAGGCTTGATGTTCAGGACGGATGAGTATCGGCCGAATTCACAGTTTTTAGCGAGTTCTTCCTGTGTCAGTTCTTCAGGGAAGTATGTAGAGTATTTTTCATCAAGTCTTTCGAAAAGTTCAGGGCATGAATCTACTCCGAAGTCCTGTATAACTCCTAGTCCTGCTATCCAGTCGAGATCCTCTTCTTCACCCATCTCAGATGCTATATCCAGGCAGATCTTGCTGCATGGAATGTAGACCTCTGCATCAGTTTTCCTCGGATTGACGAACGGTACATCGGGTTCGCGATCAAAGTTGTGGTGGTCAACTACAAGGACGTCTAGACCGTACTCTTCTTCCAGGTTTTCCAGTTCGTCTGCTTCCAGATTGAAGTCGAGGATCATCAGTTTATCTGTGTCCTCAAGTTTCTCGTGGTCGTCTTCTTCCAGGTGATAAGCTCTCCTGGAAGGTATCTTGACTTCGTCAGCTGGTCGTCCTCTCAGTCTTTCAAGAACCTTGGATAGGATTGTTGAGCTTGAGATCCCGTCCATATCCCAGTGATGGATTATCAGAACCTGTTCGTCTTCGTTGATTTGATTGATGTAATCTATTGCTGGTTGAAGTTTTTCTCTCTCCATATGTTTCTTCACACCTCAGAAGTCAAAAAGCCTTTTACTCCTGTGCCTCTACACAGGGTCAGAGAAACTGAACACTACTTCAGTCCCCTTAAATTCGGCTTTTCCGGTGTGCTTCTGTTTCTCATCAACGAACTCCTCAACTTTTACCCGGCCGAGAATCTTGTCACGATACTCTTCAACCAGTTCGGAGTCATCAACATACAGTTTTACCTTATCCTCAACTTCCAGGCCTTCTTCCTTCCTCTTGCTCTGTATAGCCCGGATCAACTCGTTGACAAGAGATTTCTCCTGGATCTCATCAGTCATCTCGGTATCCAGGTAGAGCTCACCTCTAGAAAAGCTCTTACCGGAGACTTCTTCTGAAGTGGAGCTCTTGATATCGACGTCTTCCTCCTCGATGACGTGTCCATCCAGCTCTATCTCTCCTGCGTCCTTGATCTGCTGGATCTGGTCGTGTTCAAGCTCTTCTATCAGTGAAGCAACTCTGTCAGCGTCTCCACCGAACTTAGGTCCAAGACTGGAGTAATCAGGTTCTGCAACATCGCTTGATGCCACATCTCCGTACTCCAGCTTCTCTATGTTCGCCATTTCCTTTATCAGGTCTTCAAGTTCGGAGAGCTCTTTCTGTAGCTCTTCGTCCGATGAGATAACCAGTCTTCTTGCAGGCCAGCGAAGATTGTACTGCTCCTCGTCACGCAGTTTCTGCGTCTTCTCCACTATCTCACGGGCCAGATCCATCCTTCCCTCAAGACCTGAGTCTATAAATTCTTCTTCAGCTTCCGGATACTCCTCCATGTGTACTGAAGGTTCATCGCCTTCAAGGTCCTGGTACACTTTCTCGGAAATGTAAGGGGCGAACGGAGCCAGCAACTTGTTAAGCTCACTTATAACTTCTCGAAGAGTCCATATAGCTGCTTCGTCACCGTCCTTGATACGCTCCCTGACCTTCTTCAGGTACCACCGGGACACGTCCTCAAGGATGAAATCCTCGATCTCACGTGTGAACTCGTGGAAAACGCAGTCGTTCATCTTTTCGGCTGCTCCGTCCTTCAAACTGTTCAACTTGGAAAGAATCCACTCATCTTCAGGTTCAAGAGAACTTCTCTCAGGTCTCTCCACTTGTTCGCCATGAGTTTCCAGGAAGTTCTTCGTGTTCCAGAAAACACTGAACAACCTGTAAATCTCATTCTGAATCTCATCCTCATCGTAATTCGTCTGCTCCCACGGTGCAGCCACTCTCAAGCTGTAATACCTTGGGAGGTCAGCGCCGAACCTCTCGATCTGATCCACAGGGTCAACAACGTTTCCAAGGCTCTTGGACATCTTCTCACCCTCCGCGTCAAGCACATAGCCCTGGAAAAGCACCTTTTCATAAGGAGCCTCGTCAAATCCAAGGATTCCTGTAAACATCAGAGAGTAGAACCATCCACGGATCTGATCCGAGGCCTCGGTAATGAAGTCCATCGGCCACATATCCTCGAACGGCTGCTCCTCGAAAGGATAATGCAGAGAAGCAAAAGGAGCAATTCCCGAATCGAACCAGACATCGAAGATATCCGGAATCCTCTCGTATTCTCCTCCACAGTCACATCCCCATGTGATGTCATCGACTACGTGCTTGTGCGGATCAAAGTTTTCTGGTAGTTCTCCGACTTTTTCTTCAAGCTGGTCGAAGCTTCCGATTATCTCCTTTTCTCCACAGTCATCGCAGATCCAGATCGGGATCGGGATACCCCAGTAGTTCTGACGGGAGATACACCAGTCAGGAGACTCTGAGACAAAGTTGTGGAAACGTTTCTGCGCGGATTCTGGGATCCAGTCAACGTCTTCGTTCTCCTCAAGCATCCGGTTTTTGACTTCCTCGTTTTCGATGAACCATTGGTCAGCAGCCCGGTAAATCAGTTCCGTCTTGCATCTCCAGCAGTGAGGATACTCGTGAGTAAACTTCTCGCTGTAGAATAGCAGGCCTTTGTCCTCAAGCATCTCTGTGATTTCCGGATCGACGTCGAGGACGTTTTTACCTTCAATTTCTCCAGCTTCCTCAGTGTAGTTCCCTTCAGAGTCAAGTGGGGAGAAGACAGGCAGGCCTAGAGGCCTAGTCTCCTCGTAGTCCTCCGGTCCGTGGCCTGTCGCTGCGTGGACAAGGCCTGTACCGTCTTCAAGCGTTACAAGCTCCTCCGAGTTGTGTACTCTGTGAACTCCGTTCTCTTCATCCAATTCCTGCTGTCTCGGGATATCTTCAAGAAAAGGAGTTTCGTATTTCAGGCCTTTCAGGTCTGAACCAATCATGGTCCTTTCTATAGTATAATCATCTTCTTCGAGGCCTTTCTTGGCCATTACTCGTTCCACGAGCTGTTCTGCGATTATAAGTTTTTCTGCTTCTGCTTCTACTACTGCGTACTGGTAGTCTGGATGTGTAAAGACCGCCATGTTGGACGGGATGGTCCATGGAGTCGTTGTCCAGATTACAAGTTTTTCTTCCCTGTTTTCGAGCGGGAACTTTGCGAAGACTGCGATGTCTTCGATCTCCTGGTATTCGTCTGTTACTTCATAACCGGAGAGTGATGTCTGGCATCTTGGACACCAGTGGATCGGCTTCCTGCCTTCGTAAAGCAGGTCTTGGTCATCAGTCTTTTCCAGTAGCCACCAGGCGGTCTCGATGTATTCTTTGTCGAACGTCATGTAAGGGTCTTCAAAGTCTTGCCAGATGGCAAGGTCCTCCATGACGGTCTGCCAGTCATCCTTGGCCGAGGTAGCCCGCTTCTTGCATTCTTCAATAAATTTTTTCGCTGAAATTGAATCGCCTATCTCGTTCTTGTCCTCTATACCGAGATGTTCTTCTGTTGCGAGTTCGTTCGGAAGGCCGTGAGTGTCGAATCCTGCCTGGTCGTGGACATCATAGCCCTGCATCTGCTTGAACCGAAGCATGACGTCTTTGATAACCTTTCCCTGCATGTGGCCGACGTGAGGGCTTCCGTTCAGGTAAGGCGGTCCGTCGATCAGGAAGAAAGGTTCTTTTCCTTCCGTTGATTCACGTACTTTCTGTTTTATGTTGTTGTTTTGCCAGTAATCTGAAACTTGGTTTTCCAGGTTTTCTGGATTGTAGTCGCTCATAGAAAAGGCTTCAAGTTCTGAAAGTTAAAAGGATTTTTAGTCTTCAAGTACGGAATAAACATTCTCTGATTCAAGGCCTAAGTCCTCAACATACTTGGCCGCCAATGCAGGAGCTGTCGCAGCAGCCGCAGCATAGAAACCTGGGTCCTCAGGTAACGAACTGTAAGTAGCCTCAACAACATCGTATATCTCCGATTCCATAGCCTGAACCTTCAACACGAATTTTTTATTTATTAAAGGAGTAATTGCTCTAAAGTTTTCTCTTCATCTCGAAGGCCTCAAGCTCCTCGCCGCTGGTCTCATGCACTACTTCTTTAACCACTTCAAAACCATTCTCACTGTAGAAATCTTTTGCAGTGACACTGGACTCGCATCTCAGTTCTTCTATACCTTTCCGGCGTGCGTCTTCAACTACTTTTTCCAGTAGCTTTGAGCCGATTCCTTGACGCAGAAAATCCGGGTGTACATAGATGCCTGTGATCCTTGCTTTACCAGGTATGTAATCTGCAAATCCAACGATTTTTCCTTCCTCTTCGGCAACCCATCTCTCTGTTGTATCCTTTTCGACGGAGTTCTCCTCGTCGAAAGTTGTCCAGGCCTCTATCTGATTGTCACTGTAATCACGGGCGTTGACCTCTCTGATAGTCTTCAGGTGAAGTCTTCTCTTTTGCTCGGCATCTTCTTCAGAGTACTTCCTGACTTTCAAAACCTGTTCTCACTTCCATTCGAAGCTCTTGGCGTCGAAATCTTCATCCAGTCTTACTTCTTCGGAGTCGGAATCTTCTTCAGAACTGCCCTCTGAACTTGTCCGGGATTGTTTCTCACTACTTTCCTGTTCTCTGGACTTAGCTTTACTTTGTCCTGAACCAAGCTGTAATGGAGATCCAGAACCGGATCCTGCACCCAGTTGTCCTCCGATCTTGTCGATGGCTTCGTCTTTCCCTCCTGGCTCGTCCTCGGGAATCTCATCCACTTCTCCGTTACTTGCTGATTCGTCCTTGAACTTCTGTGAGTCCGGATGAGCCTCTTTCGTGGTCTGTCCGAAATCAGAGTCAAATGACGCCATCTTGTCTTTTATCTCATCGAGGTTCTTCTTGGCCTCTTCATGCGGCTGGAAGATCGCACCTGTAGGTGTTCCTGAGGTTTCCTCGTCCTCGAAACGCGGGAAAACCTGTATATATGCGTGTGGAACCATCTGTCCAGCAGCCTCACCTACATTCATAGTTACCGAAACACCGTCAGCCCCAAGACCCTGCTTCGCTTTGTCAACAACTTTTCTAACCAGATTCATAGCTTCCTGATACTCTGCCGGGCTGAACTCCTCTATAGAACCCATATGCTCTTTAGGGACGATCATCGTGTATCCTTTGGCTCTTGGATTGATATCCAGCCATGCGTAGAAGTTATCGGTTTCACCGACCACTTTCAACTGTGACGGGTTCTCAATCAACTGACAGAACGGACACTGATCTCCTTGAGGTGGCATAAATCGTTTCTTGTTGACTGACCCATTTAATTCTATTCAGTTGCCGTGAAGCATTTCCTCCAGTTTTTAAAGATGTGAGCCCACAACATGTATTACGTAGTTTGGAAGCACAGTTTCCAGATTTACATTCAAAGGTGAATTTACCTATGCCAGAAGATTCTGAATACGACGACGAAGATTTTGACGCACAGTTCCAGCAAAAACCTGTCGAAGAAGAAAGTGAAGACCAAGAACCAGAGCCTGAACCTGTAGAAGAGGAACAGGAAGAACCTGAACCAGAAGAAGAAACTACTGAAGAATCAGGCGAAGAGGAAGAAGATCTTGACAAACCTGTCAGCGAAGGAGAATTTACAGAAGTAGAGATCGAGGACCTAGGAAGCAAAGGCGACGGAATCGCAAGGAAAGAAGGATTCGTAATCTTCGTTCCAGGCGGAGAAGTAGGAGAGACCTACGAGATCGAAGTCACATCTGTTGGAAGAAAGTTCGCGTTCGGAGAAATCGCAGAATAGTAAACACAAACAACTTATCTCCAAAACCAACTTTTCCCCACATAATTTTTCTTTTCAATCAAAAAGATGTCCTAACTTTCTCAGGTAGATAACTGCCGATACTACAGTCAGTAAGAACGCTACACCTGAAACTACAGAGAAAAGCTCAACCTCTACAGGAAGAGTCGCATGAACACCAAGACTGTAATCAACGAAGTCATTGACTAGAAACCATAGAACCGCGGTCAAACCAGCTTTCAAACTTAAATCAGAGTATCTCAGGACCAGAAACGCCTGCAGGAACATCAACAGGTGTGAAAAAGTGATGAAGAGATAAAGATAGATCGATGTAGTGGCTATTAACTCCTGAAAGAAATAAAGTTGAACGAAAACAGTCCAGAGCCCATATTTCAGATTCCCTACGAATGCTAGAGCATCGATAAGGCTGTTCGAGCGGTTGTAAAGAAAGAGAGTCAGGGAGAAAGCTATGAAAAGCGTTGAAAGTGGAGAATCTGGTATCAGAGGCCAGAGAGAAAATTTTTGGGAAAGTAATAGGTCTCTGTACCAGTAAAATCCAAAAGCTGTACCCGCAAGGTTTGCAAGTACAATAATTTTTACCAGAAGACGGTTCTCAAGAACTCTATCAAAAATATCCTCAGAAAACAAGGTTAAAGTATTCAAACCTGCTATATAATCCTTTATTTTCTCTTTCATGAGATCTTGCTAGATTTTCTTCGCTTCTACAGAGTTTAAAGCTGTTTCTACAAGTTTTTCTACATCTATACGTTCTTCCTTCTTCTCAAGTTCCTGTTTATCCATACGTGTCGCAGGGCTTTCAGGGGCAAGAGTGTCGCAGGCAGATTCTATAGTTGCCTCTTCAAATGTACCGAGTTCTCTGGCCCGTGAAGTTATCTCATACTTGTTATCTGTTAAAAGAGGTCTCAAAATGTTCTTCTCGACAGCTTCTGAGGTAAGTTCAAGGTTTGAAGCTGTCTGAGAGGATTTCTGCGCCATAGATTCTCCTGTTACAATACCGGATAATTCTTCGTCCTCTGAAATTTTTTCAGCCACTCTGAACATTATCCTGCGGTGTATAAGCATTCTTCCCTTATCAACTCCATCCATGAGTTTCCTGTTAACTTCTTCCATGTCAACTATGTAGATTTTCCAGTCACGTGACGGATTAAATCTCTTCAATTTCTTTATAACTGATTTAAAGCGTAGCAGATGATCTTCAGCAGCTACAGGTTTGTTATAGAAGTAGATTGGCGTAATTTTCGAACCTTTTTTCATAACTTCGTGCGCAGCCACTGGCGAGTCTATACCTCCGCTTATAAGGGCGGCAAGATCGTCACCTGTGCCTACAGGAAATCCTTGGGGTCCCTGCAATCTTTTCGTGAACACGAATGTCTCATCGAACCTTGTATCCACTTCTACAAGAGTTTCAGGATTGTCAAGATCAACTTCAGAGCCTTTATTTTCTACGACATAGGTTCCAAGCTCCCTTTCGATATCCTGGCTGTCGAATTCGTGTTTTCCTGCCCTGCTGGCCTCTATGCCAAATTTTTCTCCTATCTCGAACTGATTTACAGCTTGTTTCATGGCTTCTATACTGTTTTCGGTTGAGATTGCAGGAGATGTGGATGCCACTCCTGGAACCTCTGCGATATATTCCGCTACTTTCTCCGGGTTTTCCACACCAGTACAGATTATACGGCCAGGCCCTGTTGATACCGACTCGAAACTCTCGTCCTCGTATTTGATCCTGTCCTCTATCCTCTGCCTGAGGACTTTGGTCATATCCGATCGTACCTTATCCGATTTTGTTCCAAGCTCGCCGTATCTGACGACAACTTTATCCATGACAAAGTTAGAGACCGGCAACTCTGATAACTTAAACCCTGTAAATAGCCAGTCTTTAAATTTGAGATCTGACACAAATCAATCATGGATAGGCCGTCCGACCAGCATTTTGAACTTGACAGGTTGAAAACATTATGTATTGTTTTGATTGCAATTCTGACAATCTCAACTGGCTCACTCTATCTACAGACACAGACATTACAGGAGGAAAACGTAGATACATTAAGAGAGGTAAATTCCCTTAACGATACTGTCCATGATCAAAGGAACATTATACAAGAACAGAATGAAACTATAGCTTTTGAGAGACAAAGAAATCACGATATAAAGATGGAAAATGGGCAGCTAAGAGAACTTGCAAGTCGTGCAATGGTTGAAGTTGATTTCATAACCAGAAATGGGGATACTGTTGACATAGATTTCAATAACTACGGCAATACAACTGCAGAGAACATTGAAGCTACTTGTCAGGTATATAGAGAAGGGTCTGACGGTAGCTACGACTCATTTACAGCAAGTGTAAACAGTCTGGAAAACAGGACTACACGTACCGTCTCAGCCATACCAACAATCTCAGAAGAGGTTAGAAGTACCGACCAAGTCAGCTGTGAGGTAACCTCCTGTCAGGGAAACTGTAAACTTTTACAACAGAACATCGACAGGCCATATTCAGAACATCTTAGACAGGACTTCAACTAGAAAAACGCCAGCGCCCGGATTTGAACCGGGGAGGCCGCATATGGGCCAGCAGATCTCGAATCTGCCGCGTTCAACCAGACTCCGCCACGCTGGCATGTAATGGATTTAGTTGGACCAAGTAAATTTTCCTCTTTCCTGTTTACCTGCTGTAGGTAGGATTTATTTCGAAAAGATTTTATTCCTAGTCAGTTGCCGCTCTATCTGTAATCACATAGCCGCTTCTCTGTTCCAGTAATCGGTCCTCCCATGAACTGTAACGGCTATCATCATCTACTACGACTTCCTCCAGCGCCCAGTTGTCTCTCCCTCTGGTTGCAACCATGTAGTTTTCTCCATCAACCAAAGCAAATCTTCCACCCGTGTTTAAAACCCTTCCAGCTTCTTCAAGTACTTTGTCTATAAAAAGTTCTTTGTATGCTTCTCCTCCTGTAAATGAGGCGTTAGTGCTTAAACTAGATTTTTCATCGACTCCAAGATCATCCCAGAGATCATTGTATATATCTGTTCGCTTTGCCTGTCTTCCTCCCGCTCTAGTTGCTATCCCTTTCCACGTGATAAGGCCTAGAGAGTTAGGAGCTACGACAAGGTCATACGAGTTATCTGCAAAAGGTAGGTCCAGTGCCGACGCCTGAAAGTAGTTCCCATCAACCTGGAAATCTGCATGTATGTCGATCCCAGAGACATCTGCTTCAGGGTTGCTTTCTGCTATCTCCTGAGTGGTGTATCCTTGACTGGATCCTACCTCAAGAACTTCAGGTTCCTCGTACCTGGATATCCATCGATCTATATCCTCTAATACGTTTAATTCTTCCAGTCTTCCTCTATGTGTTTCCCGTGGATCCTCCCAGACCCGCATATCCGTGTCTTTTACAGCTTCCTGTATCTCCTGATCCTGTACAGGCGAGAGTATATCTTTCCACTCCTGCTTTGAGAACTCCACTGTAAAACCTGTAAGGAAGTATAATCTTTTGTAGATTTAGAAATTCATCAGAGAACCCCTCCGTTGGCTTGTTAAACCCGGGCCGCAAATTTTTCTCTATGAAGTACGGATCAGTGATCTTTGACATGGACGGAGTGCTTTTGAACTCTCTTGTTAGCGATGAGAAATGGAAATATGATGCAGTAAGAGAAGCTCTTGAAAGAGAGGGTCTGGACGTAAATAATGTTTCCAAGAAGGATCTTGAAAGATTTCTTGGAGATCTCGGAAGAGATGAGTGCATAGCAGTGTGCGAGGAGTACGGACTGGATGCTGCCGAGGTGTGGGAACTAGTTGCAGAGACCACGAACCTCGCAAGGATTGAGAAAGTTAAGGACGATGATTTCAGGCTTTACAGCGATGCCAGAAGCTTTCTGGAAGCCCTGCATCCACGTGACCCTGGCATGGGTATAATAAGCAACGCACCTGAAAACGCCGTTAAGACGACTGTAAAGTTCTTCAACATCGAGAAATACTTCAACTACTACAGAGGAGTTGAAAGCTTCGAGGATCTAAGGAGGAGGAAGCCACATCCCGATCATATAGAGATAGCTGAGGCGGAGCTGAAGAGAAAACCTTTCCTCTACATAGGTGACAGGAAATCCGATATAGAGGCTGCCAAGAATGCTGAACTGGATGCAGCGCTGGTTGACCGGGAGAACAGACATCCGGATGTGGACGCAGATTACAGAGTTTCGAATCTACAGGAGCTAGGTAAGGAACTGGGACTTTTCTGAGGTTTTCAGGTAAACTCAGCCATCGATCTCTGGCCTTTCCTTTTCTTCAGGTCGGAGACTCTCAAACCGACTCTCCTGACTATAACCTGTTCTTCATTCAGAAACTCCTCCAGCAGGTTTTCACCAACTTCAACAATCTTTTCCTGATCTCTGATACGGGCCTTGAGTGAGGTTGAACGCGTATGCATCTCTATATCTGTATCTATAACTATCAATGTCACAGAGCCAAAATCAACGTCTTTCTCCTCCAGAAAGTCTACGATATCCTGTGAAAGTTCCTCAAAGACTGATGAAATCTTTTCAAAACCTCTGGTGTTCTGATCGAGTGTCGTTATACGTGTAACCTGTTTCTGCATCGAGTCGCTGACCTCTGCATCATCTTCCCCACGAGCCTTCGCCTGAAGCTTCAATCCCTGTTTCTCACCGAACTCACGCACCAGCAGAGATGTTTCGGCCTCTGAAAGCTCTTTAACAGAGTTTATACCGATGTTACGGAGCTTCTCCGCTGTTTTCTCCCCGATACCGTGGATCTCATCCAGCTCCAGGCTCTGCATGAACTCTTCAACTTTTTCAGGTCTGACTACTGTAAGTCCTTCAGGTTTTTCCTGGTCGGAGGCAATCTTGGCGACCAGCTTGTTAGAGGCTACACCTACTGAAGCAGTTACACCAAATTCCTCAGGTATATGATCCCTGATTTTTCCAGCTGTTTTTTCTGCTTCCTGAAAGTTTTCTGTAGGGAGTTCAAGGTAGAATTCGTCTATCGAGGCTTTCTCGATTTTTTCAGCGTGTTCCGCAAGTATCTCGTCTTTTATTCTGTCGGAGAATCTGTCGTAGTATTCCTTGTCCATGCCCACGAAGTTGACGTTTTTCTCTGAGTTGTCTGCTATCTTTTTTGCGTTTTTTATCGGCATGGCTGCGTGTATCCCGAGTTCCCGGGCTTCGTAGCTGCAGGTTGAGACTGCTCCGGAGTCCTCTGTCCGTCCCGAATAGACGCAGACAACGATCGGCTCGTCTTCCAGATCTCTTCTCTCAGCCTCTACTGATGCGTAGAAGGCATCCATGTCGACGTGGAGGATTACTCCCATGAGGAAATTCTGGTGTGGAACTGATTTATCTCTGATGTTGCCGAGTGTTTTTGCAGGGGTAACGGTTTTAACTGACAGGATATTACCTTGTATTATCTGATATTCATGAAAGCGATTATACTAGCTGGTGGCCATGCTACACGTCTCTGGCCCGTGACCAAGAACCGTGCCAAGCCTCTTCTACCGCTTGGTGAAAGACCTATAATTGACTACATAGTCGACGACATCGTTGACGAAGTCGACGAAATCATAATCTCGACAAATGAAAAATTCGCCGACGACTTCCGTGAATACACGCAGGAAAACGATATCGATGACACTGTCAGAGTCGTCGTGGAGAACCAGGACTCCGAAGAGGAGAAACCCGGAACCATCGGCGCCATAATAAATCTCATCGATCAGGAGGATCTTGACGACGACCTTATCATAGTCGGTGGGGACAATTACCAGAGCTTTGATGGTTCAGAGTTCGTGGAGTTCTGCAGAGAGAAAGAATCTCCTGCGAACGTGGTTTACGACGTGGAAAACCTTGATTTCGCGACCCAGTTCGGTATCGTGGATGTCGAGGGTGAGCAGATCGTGGACTTCGAGGAGAAGCCCGAGGAACCTCCTTCCACGCTTGCCTCGATCGCCTGGTACTTCTTCCCAGAAGATCAGATTGACCTGTTCAACCAGTACGAGGAACATTTCCAGGATACAGATATTCCTCAGGAGCAGTACCTGGATGAACCCGGCCGTCTCATCGAGTGGGCACATGACCGTACAGACATGTACGCGTTCAGCTTTGACGGAGAATGGTTCGACGTCGGAACACCTGAAGGCTACCTGAACGCTACAGCAGCTCTTACAGAGGGAAACGTTGTGAACGGCGAGGTAGAGGCTTCAGAGCTGGGGGAGGATGTTGTTGTGATGGAAGGCGCCAAGGTAAAGAACTCGGAGCTTGAAAACACGATTGTCTTCCCGAACGCAGAGATCAGAGACTCAAACGTCCGGAACTCGATCATAGATCAGTACTCGGATGTTGAAGACGTCGATCTGAACGACGCACTGATAGGGGAACATACCTCTATCTAAAAACCCAAATTTTTTCTCTCATATTTTTATTCTCGGTAGTCCTCTACTACATCGTTCTCAAGTACGCTTTCATCGTGGTAAACACCTTCATCGGCGAATTCCTGGTAGTCGTCTTCAGCGTAGTTTTCTTCCATCAGATAGTCCTGAACCACTTCCTCACCGTATATCTCAGCGTTCTCTCCAAGAACCATGGCCTCGTACTCCTGTCCGGCGAAGCTTCCTCTCTCCCTGTAGAGACCTTCATCTACCTCGACTTGGTAGACTTCACGGTACTCATCGATAAGTTC
>JBEQAY010000014.1:0-24205 GCA_041640075.1 Candidatus Nanohaloarchaea archaeon
AGGCCGAGACGGGCATAGCTTGAGCGGCCTTCAATCCGGGCGACCAGGTTTGAAGGCACGTCGAGAGTCTCCAGAGTGGTTCCCAGAACGAACTCTCCTGGATGAACAACCATTCCTTCTTCAGTGTCGGCAGTTTTGCTGCTCTTGATGTTTGAGTAATCATCCATTGACCGGGTGTCGATAGCTTTGACACGCCGGGTTTCAAGGACACCGAACTCGTAACCAAGCCTCAGGTCAAGTGATGAAGGACCAAGCTGGAGGTCTTCGTCTATTTCCGGCCCCTTATCTACTCTGACAGCGTTTTTCTCCTCAATAATTTTTCTCAGATCTTTGTCTGAAAGTATGGCCATCAGTTTACAATCTTGTTAGTTGAATTTTTATTCCTTGACTATAGAAAGTTTTTATGCGCAAACTTGCTTTTTTCATCTTGCTCTTGATTATGAGTTCCGGGGTATTTGCCCAGGTATTTCACGAAGTGAATTCTGATACAGGCGAGGTGGAGTTAAATACTACTGTTAGACTTAACTGTGATTCTGGAGCGGAGAACTGCCCGGTGAACAGCTGGAGATTGAACTGGAACATACCTGAAGAAGCCGTTATAAAATCTATCAGAGACTCCATAGGCCAGATAGATGAATCTGATGTACAGGGGGAGACCTTGTTATTAACCACAAATAGAGGAGAGAGTAGAACATCTGAAACCATAGAAATATCTATGAGAATGACTGGTGGAGCTGAAGAGATACACAAAGGCCTCTACAAAAGAGAGTTTTCTCTCCCGGGGTTTTCAGAGAGGAAAACCAGTGGTTACATTCGAAATGATAATATAATTTCTGGCTGGACAGGTTACGGGTTTCAGCCATCTTTTTCACGGCATAACATGACTTTCAGAGGTAAGGGCTCGTCAAGGCTTCGAGTAAACTTTGGAGACGGGAATAAGACTGAATACTACGAGTTTTTCGGCGGAGACCCGGAAAATACATCTCTAGCCTATGAGATTTCGGTCGGCATGACAGGTTTGAGTCAGGACTTCAAGAGGTTCCCTGTAGCATTGATGAAGCCCTCCAAATATGAGGATTCAGTCGTTTCATGGAGTTCCGGAGAATATGTTGGAGGAAGCTTCAGGATGAGGAAAAACCTTGGAGAAGAATTCGCCCCGGTCCTTGCTCATGAAACAGTGCACGGCCTTAACGAGAGAGAACTGAAATGGGATCAAACTTCAAGCACCTGGTTTGATGAAGGCACAGCAGAGTATGTTGAGTCGATGGTCCACCTCAAAATTAAGGGTATAGGCAGAACTAGAAACCTCTTTGGGGAGGATGTAGAGTACCGAAGTACGATTAACGGCAGCCAGTACAGGGTTACCTTACCGTCAAAAGGTGATAGAGAAAAACTATGGCGCTACTATCAGGAGGATCGAGACTTCATGAGTGATTGGAATCCAATGGATTATCCTGAAAACCGGGATTTTGGATATGCGTACTCTGAACTGGTAATAAAGAACTACGTTGCGAGACAGAATGGTTCCCTTAGAGAGCTTTATGATAAGATCAACCCGGAGGTAAAGGTAGAATCAAATGAAGAAAAGCGAGACATGTACTCTCAATATCTCGACCTCACACCCTGCAAGTACAGTGAAAGGCAGAGATTCGATGAATGCCTGGATGAAATCAATAGTCACAGGTATACAGTGTACCGGGCTGAACCTGAGTATGTTCATGAAAGATTTTCGCCTGAGCCGCTGGACATCCCTAACAGAACAGATAAATCCGGTTCTATTGAGGAAGATATAGCGGGTGCTGCCGAAATCGAGCTTGAGAACTTGGAGAGACCTGTAAATCAGGGAACCTTTTCTTCAGGTATTCGGAAAATCTTTGAGAGGTTACTAAACTTTATTCAGGGATTAACCTAGATGGACCCGGAAAATTACAGGGAATGGTTGAAGATATATTTCAAAGGTCTGGCAATGGGGGCTGCAGATGCGGTTCCAGGGGTTTCGGGAGGCACCATCGCCCTGATCACAGGGATCTACGAGAGACTTATACAGGCACTAAGTTCATTAGACATGGAGAAAACACTGGACGGAATTGAGTATGCTCTAGACCTTGATATCCAGGGAATGAGATCTCTATTTCTTGAGATGGATGTCCCCTTTCTGGTAGTGCTTGGCGCAGGTATAATGTCTTCAGTGCTTCTTGTACTGAATATTGTTCATTATATGATTGAGAATCTTGTAGTCTCGACATATGCATTCTTTTTCGGTTTGATACTGGCTTCTTCAGTTATTTTATACAGAGAAGTAGATCTAAGCGACACTGGAAGCCGCTTTGCAGCACTTGCAGGTTTTGTTTTTGCTTTTACTATCTCAGGTTTTGGTTCTACATCTTTGGGTCATGGTGGAGTTGTAGTTTTTCTTTCAGGAGCAGTAGCTGTATCTGCAATGATACTGCCTGGAGTATCTGGTTCTCTGATGCTTGTAATACTTGGTCAGTATAATTACATGTCTGGTATAATATCAAAACTGACTGGAGGAGTCATTCAGGCGGTTTCAACAGGTAAGACAGCTCAGATCTCCGAAGCAGCTACTCCTGTCATTCTCTTTATTTCTGGAGCAGTAACAGGGGTTCTATCACTGGTCAAAATAGTTGATTATGCTCTTGCCAGGCGTAGGAAGGCAACCATGGCATTTCTAGTTAGTTTAATGGTTGGGGCGCTCAGAGCTCCCTATATTGAGGTCGCATCTGCCATTGAATCAAGTTCACGGACCTGGAGTTCATCCGCTCCTGAGTTTACTGTTGCCATGGCTGCAGGAGCTATTCTAATTATTTTGGTCGACAGAAAGACCGCTAATGTCTAGTTTCTGGAGATTATCTTATTCTGTATCTCAGGATGGCGGCAACTCCTCCCATATTCATAAGTCGCTCACCTTCCTCGTGGTCTGTTGAGATTATCTCAAGTTCTGTACCCATGTTCTCAGCTACTTCTCCAAGAGCATCCACAATGTGACTTATCTCCTCCAGATTCATCTGCTTTCCGCATTCACTGCAATCGGTTTCATCCTCTATCTCTGGTTTCTCTTCGAAAACCTCCTCTTTGTGGCCGTTCTCGCATTCGTATGTTGCGTGGAAAAGTTCAAGATCTTCGGATATAAGCACTGTATCCACAGCACCCATGTCCAGAGCGTTTTTTACAGGTTCGACACCATACTCTGACTTGCCGTTCTCCTCCTTAAGGTTCTCCAGGAACTTGTTGACTAGCTGTTTCTCTCTTACAGCCTGTGAATCCTGGATGGATTCCTCCGCCTTCGATACAAGCTCTTTCAGCGCTCCTTCGCCTGAATGCCCTAGTGATTCAACCGTCACGATCTTGTCCTGAAGTTCCTGGTGCAGGTAGTCATCCTCGACAAGCTTCTCCTTCACGAAGCCGGGTCCACCCACTATGATACCCAGAAGTTTGTCATTTCTGGCCTTATCCATGAAAGCACTCTTTGACTTATCCGCTATCTCCTGTAGGAAGGATTTAAGCATCTCCTTTCTCAAGCGGGCAAACCTCTGCGCCGACTGACCTCCAGCCCGTGTCTTTCCGGGAACATTTGAGTCAAGAGTATAGGCTGTCTTGATAGAATTGCCCTGAAGGTATCCGATTGCTGCCTCAGACTTGTCAGCTACGATAAGTCCGTAGATACGGTCGTCTACAACCATATCCTGCAGAGGCTGAAGTACAAACTCCTTGTCACACCTGTAGTGCCGGGATTCAATCGTCTGAGGAGGTATAACCTCCCATATCTGGATATCCGGTCTACCCTCTGTATCAGAGACGTTTCCAGCAAAGAAAGCTACACCGTTCTCCGGTGTTTCCTGCTCTTCCTTTACGCGGCGTCCAATCTTGCCCAGGGCGTCCTGCACGTTTGTCCTGGTGTGTTTTGACTTTATGTTTTCTGCTTCAGACTGTTCAGATGTAATAAATTCCGATATCTTCGACATGTCATAGCCGGCAGGAATATAAAGAGAGACCAGCTCTGTGTTTCTTCCCCGGATATCTTCCAGCTCGTTCAGAACCCTCTTCAGCTCGTACTTCGACATCTTCTCGTGGCTGTCTTCCTGGTTTTCCTCAGTCATACCCTAAATAGATGAGCGAAGATTTTTAACAGAGATGACGTCTCAACTGATTGAGTCTTCCCACTAGGGGTTAGGGTCACTTATTTCAATAAGTTCACTAAACCTTTGTTTGAGATGTTTGAATCAGAGGAGATTCTCTACCTTATCGCTATTACAGTATTCCTGATACATCCGGCTACAGCTCAATCAGAGGTGAATATAAGCTCAGGAGAGGTAAGGCCTGCAAATATCTCAAGTCCAAACGTAACCACTAATAACTGGGCCGGTATATACGGAAATGTCTCTATTGAATTCACTGTAGGCCAGAACCAGAATCCTTTCTTCGCCTGGACAGGTCTGGATGCATCCAATATATATGCGACTTCCCAGCCCCTGGATTTTTCCTCTGACTGGTCGGCTGCAACATTAACTGATATGACTGATCAGTATCCTTTCTTGGAGCCGGAGTCTGCTGGAGGCAATGAGGCTGGAAGTGCTTCATCTACATTCAATTACACGGACGATTTTTCCTCTGATTTCCAGCAGAACCACGTCAATGATACTATAGCAGCTCAGACATACAACGAAGAGGGTAATCCCTACTGGCCAACACTCTACATGAATGAAGAGGACGGAGGTTTCTTTGCTTCTCCTATAAAGAGCGGTAAATCATACTCCAATGTCTCGGCAGATTACCAGCTGATACTGCCTGAAGATGGTTTGGGCAATGAAAATGTGACTCAGTACAACCTTTATATCGAGCTATCGGATTGATCAACTTTAAGTCCCGCTGGAGACATTCATTTATTAATGAGCAGCAAAATCAGTTATCTGTGCTTAATTGCTTTAGCTTTGTTTTTTGTATCTCTAGCAGCTGCACAGGATTCCTCAGTATCTCTTGAAGCTGGAGATATAGAGAGCGAATCTGTTCTAGGTATAAACCCGTCTGAAAGATGGGTAGGTGTTGTTGGAACAGTTTTCAGAGGTAACAGCTCTCTGCCAGGTTTCAGGATTGGTGACGTGGGTTTTAGTGATGGCGATCCAGGCGAGGTTGTATCGCTGGATATAGAGGGAATTCAGGGGGGAGGGTACTATCTGGGTTTCACTCCGCCCGAGCTCGATCTTAATGTTGACAGTATTTCCGGTGTAACGGCGTCAGATCTAAGTACGGGAGGAATCTTCAGCAGTGCGCAATATCCGTCTTTCTATCCCTCAGAGGAGGATGTGAACTATACACAGCTCTTTGACAACCCTAACAAGACTTTTGAGACCGGAGAGACTATAAGGATAGACGATAGTAATTTTGAAGCAGCTTATATCAATCTCAGTGGCAAGAAGCAGTATCTGGTAAAGTACGAGATGGAGAACGGCAGTGAAACACCTCTTTTTGTTTCCCCGATCGATGCTCTGACCAGGAACGGATCTGAATATAATAGCTGCTATATGGGAGAGTGTGATTTCGAGGCACTTCTGCCCAGGTCGGGTGACTCCGGTTCAAACTTCACCTATAATGCCTATCTTCTGTCACGAGGGGAATCGGTTCAGAACTGTCAGGGAGATGATGTATACAGCCCGAACTCGAGTTCACTGGTTCTTGATTCTGAAAGTGCGGGTTGCACATTCCAGATAGAGGATGATGGTTACGTTGACTTCTACAACAACGAGTTTACAGAGGGAGGTTCAGGTTGTGGACTGACGATAAGGTCCAGCTACGACGTGATCATTAGAGGTCTTACGCTTGAAGACTTTGACAGCGGCCTTTGTCTGGAGAACTCGAACCTCACCGTTATAGATACTTTCTTCGGTGAAAACGAGAGAGCTATCCGTGCTCGAGATGATACAAATCTGAATGCTGTGGATCTGGAGCTGAGGAGCAATACTTCCAGGATAGAGCTCGAGAACTCCAACATCAGCATGGATAACATCTCCTTCCAGTCGAATTCCGTTTATGGAGAGGCGTCCTCAGTGGTTATAGAGGCGTATTCACAGATTCTTCCTAAGCCTGCTGTGGCTCCTGATAACGTGTCTGCTCTCGGTTCAAGGGTAGAAATCAGATCGAACTCGGAGAACCCGAATGACTCCGTGGTTGAAGAGCTTGGACTGAGCTATCCTGAGGTTCCAGAGACCACTATCGACCCTACATACATCTACAAGTATGATGAAGGTGAAGGAAACGTCTCAGGTTACGATATAAGGGAGTTTGATGTAACTGATGACCGTGAGGATAGGGTTGCCTATGTCGGCCAGAGGATAGAAAACTTCTCGGTGTTCTCTCTTTACGGCAATGAGATTCCGACCGGAAACGATACAGAGGGAGGAGGAGATGGAGACACGGAAACCGGTGAAGGAGAATCTGATGATGATGCTGACGCCGGTGGAGGCGGAGGCGGTTCCGGAGGATCCGGCGGAGGAGGTACAGGACAGGTAGGAGGCGCCATGACAAGATTTGAACCAGAGCCAGAGGCGATATCCATGAACCTTTCCATGAACAGATCGCTCTACCAGGCCAAGAGAGGTGAAACAGTTTCAGTGGCATTCAGTCTAGGAAACACGGAGGATCTTCCTGTTGAGAACGTAACAGTGGCTGCTGCTGGAAGCTCTTGGCAGCAGGTTCCAAGAACATTTGAAAGTATAAGCTCTGGTGAGGTAAGGTACGGTACAGCGCTTATTCAGATACCGCAGGATACAACTGTAGGAAATTATACTCTGAATATGCAGGCAAGGTACAGGAATACAGTGCTCGATCAGGACGACTTCAATATGTCGATTTCCAGAGTTAGGGAGGAGCAGGACAATGTAGAGGTAAGAGAAGCTCCTTCGTTCCTATCCATTAACCAGGGGAGCACCCAGGAGATAGGTATAGAATTGAACAATCCTACACAGAGAAGTATCGAAAACGTTAGTGTAAGTCTACGAGGCGGAGAGGAGTGCATAAGCATTAATGAGACACAGGTAGATATTCCGCCGGGCGAGGACAGGGTAACCCTTACTGTACAGACCGGGAACACTACTCAGCCATGTAACTCGGTAGTGGTGCTCCGTAAAGACAATGACGTGCTAGGTTTCACTCCGATGAATGTAAGAATAGTTGAAAGCGCGGAGGAGCTGGTAAGTGTTCCAGTTTATCTCCTGCTACTTGTGATTTGGACCAGTCTACTGGTCTGGAGGTTGTACACCCGTGAGCGAGAACGATGATTTATTTGAAGTCCAGACCCAAGAGAAAGAGGAAAAAAAGTCAAAAATAAAGGAGATAGAGGAGAGTAAGGCACAGGACTTGAGTAATTTCTACTCTTTTGTAAAGAAAATTCCTTCACTGGATTGGGTGACAGTTATCCTGATACTTGGAGAATTTATTCTTCTTCTGTACGGTCTTCTGCTTCTTCTAGGGAGGGCCCCGCTTTCCTGAGAAGGTTGAAGGCGGACTGTCGAATCATAGCTTTATCCTCTTCACTAAGCTCGTCAGTACCGTATTCAATATCTTCAATATGGTTGAAGAACCTTATCAGGTCTTCACGTGTATCATCATCTCCTTGATCAGTTTCCTCAAGTTCACCTATCATTTCCTCATAGGTAGTGACCCCTTCAAGGTTATACTTTGACTTGATAAGTGAGAAAAGCCTCTCAGACAGGTTGGATACCGTCTCCTCAAAGTCCTCGTAATCCGGATCCTTCTCCATAACCCTTTCCTCTATGTTCATAAGTTCTCTCTGGTGATTTGCAAGGTCATTAAGATCTGACTTAAGACTTCCTATCTTCCTGTAAAGTATGAAGAAAAATATGAGGCTAAATGCAACTCCGGTCAAACCCACTACACCGTTTATATTCAATGCCTCAAATATTCCTGCAAGCATATTTTCACACCAGTACCTACCAAATTTTAGACATTTTTTACTTAAATAAGTCCCTACAAACACTTGTTATGAGAAGACCGGTTTTTCTTGCTCTAGTCATCATCATTTTTTCCTCGATTGTATCGGCAGGCGCCGTCATAAACTCTGATAACTGGAGAGATATAGGTAAAGGGATAGAAAGGGCAGGGGAAATACAGGAAGATTTCTTTGTAGTTGATTCGCCTGGTGAGCTTTACGTGGCAGAGAGTACACTTCAGGGCGATCAAGTGCTTTTCAATACAGATTCGCCGGCTCTTGCAGGTATTGAAACAAGGTCAGCAATTAACTTCGCCAGAACTGAGAGTATTTCGTGGGAAGAAATCAGGGAATCCGATAGTTACGTCGTGATTAAACCAGACTTCGGCACCGACATGGTTTCTGTACTGCCATACGTTATCCAGCGAAACAGTTCCATAATATTCTACAGGGATGAACTTAGACAGCGAATAGAAGAACTTGAAGGAGAAAAGCTTTTTTACGGAGATTATTCGTTTGAGCCCGGGCAGTATTTCGATGATGTGGAGCACCTGGATCGTGGCTGGCAGGAAAACAATTTTGAGATAGTTTCCAGGTTGGAAAGTAACTGGGCGACAATCTCGCCAAGAACATACTTCAATCCAGAGGTCTTATCGGAAAATGACCCTGTCCTCCTGAAGTCTGATCTGAGGGAGATGTCTAGCTTCCTTGAAGATTCCTCAATAGAGAATCTCAGAGTCATTGGCTACAGCAATCTTGTATACGCCCAGAGACTCAAGGATATGACAACTAAGGACCTGAATATCGCCGTAAAGACAGGCAGAGTATTCACGGGAAGTTCAGAACTTGATGGCAGGTATGATCTAAAGAAGATAGACATACCACACAGATCCTACAGCTTGGAGATTGGCTCCACATCAATTGACAGGAACAACTCCGATATAGAAGTCAAGCTTGTCAACACCGGCAGTACTGACAGAAGGGTAGTGATACATGGTAATCTTTCCGAGGAACAGTTCAGATCTGATGATATCGCGGTACCATCCTTCACGTCACTTGTTTACAGAATAGGTTTCGAAGGAGAGTACAATAACAGCTTGAATCTAAGTGTCAACCCGGAAACAGGTGAATCCCTTACCTTGGACGCTCAACCTGGTGTTGGTTCAGATACTGCATCTGAAAAGCAGTTTGCTGTCAACAACAGAACTTACAACGCGTCAAAAGATGTTCTCAAGGTGAACGTTGGTGTAACTTCTGATAGCCCTAGATGGGTGATGTTGCAGTCAAGAGGTAAATACGAAAAAGAGTTTTTGGAACCGGGTACGAATAAGACGATTACACTTGACTACATCGATGAAGACCATCAAGAGTACAGCGTCATGGGTGGAGGATTCGAAAACCAGTTCAACAGCTTCAGTTCCTACAGTATTGATGAAAGTTTCCTTTTTGGAACAAATGAGCTAGGATTCAGACTCCTCATCGTCTTCGCTCTCTTCATCTTCTTCCTCCTGGCTGTCGCTGCTGTAAAGTTCCGTAAGCTTATCCCGCTTGAGATACGCAACCACGAGAATCAGGAGGAGTAGTCCTGCTCCAGCCAGCGCGGCTGGAGGTATTCCACTCTCTACCTCAAGTTCTTCTGAGAGTTCCCTGGAGTTTACTAGGGTTCCCTGATCTTCTCCATATGTGAGGATAGTATCAATTTCCTCGTTCTCTTGTAGATCTATCCTGTCCAGTTCAGCAGCTATATAGAAAGTATTCTGTTCGCCTGGCATAATCTGCTCCTGTTCTGTGCTGAAAGAGTTTGACTCTCCTGTTATCATCACATTCCTTAGTCTTACCTGTCCATAGGCCGGTACATCCCCACTGTTCTGTACCTGTACCGCAAACCGGTCAAGGTTCTCCAAATACTTGACTGATTTTACGGTCAGGTTACTTTCATCGTTTATCTGTGCAACAGCAAGCTCCTTGGTCAAAGGTGGACTGAAAGTGCCTGCCTCAGTGAGATACGTATCCAGCTGGCTTGGTGAAGGACCATACGTCGTAGAGAACTCGATTTGAGAGTTCTCATAGTCTGAAGAGGAAAGATTAACGTCATAACCTATAGTTCTGTTGGAGTTCCCGCCTATAAACACTGATTCTTCATCTCCTCCTCTCGCTATTGTCTGGCCTGACTGTATAATCCTGAAGGAGGTAAGCTGATACATTCTCGTAGATGCGTTGTTCCGATATTTTATGAATAATCTGTCCTCTTCCGGATCGTAGGATGCTCTAGGTATCGAAAGATGAAGTTCTCCGGTAGGCAGAGGGAACTGGCTGATAGCATAGATCTGGTTTGAATCCCCTCTTGCCTGACCGTACTTGATGAAGGTACCGATCTGCTCACTGGTTGTCTCACCGTTTCTCGTAATATTCATATCACTCAAATCCTGAGCTACGGAGGTCATCTGAGGTCCCAGTACCACGGCCGAGTCAATACCATGCTGCGGATCCTCCAGAAGAAACTCTTCGACGGATTCCGGCACAAAGTTTGTACCGGAGATCAGGACAGGTGACTGCCCTCTAACAACGTCTTTATTGATGAAATCACCTGATGTAAGATACACTCGTGAAAAGTCTTCCTGCTTCAAAGTCTCTTTGGCAACCTTAACGGATAGATTGAACTTGTTCGGGGAAAGAATCTGTTGGTCTGCCTGATCACTCAGCACATCACTTATCTCTCTATTGAAGTCTCCTATCATGGTGACTTCGCCTTCATCGTCTATAAGCGAATTAACTTCCAGGAGATTACCCTGATTTACTATGACCACCCAGGCATCATTGACCTCTGCATAGTTCGAAGCTATCAGGGAGGCAGCCGGGTAATCCTCGGGCACAATCACGATATCCTGCTCTCCTTCCGGCATGAGGTCAAGAGTGAAGGAGTTATACTCGCTTGAATTGCCTACGGTGTAATCAGCGGCCTCAAGTCGTGAAACAGGATTCGAGACCACAGGATTTCCCTCAGAACTCAATACGTTGATGGGGTCGCCGTAAGGAACAATGTTCAAGACACCCATGTTCGGATTCTTGATGGCGTAAGGAGTGCGATTATCTCCATAGGAATGTCTCATCCCTGAATAAACGTCCTCCCAGTCATTAGAATTGATAAGATAGGTAGATGAAACAGCTGGAACAACAAGAACTAAAATCAGCGCTATGAGAAAAGCTTTCCCACCTAAATCACTGAATGGACATTTCACAACTATTCATTAGATAAAATAATTAAAAAAGAGTAGGGGAACTATGGCAACTGCAGGTAGAAGTTGAAGGTTTCAGCTGCACTGTTCTGCCCTACACCGACAAGCATCTGGTAATTGAAGTTGGATCCAGTGAATCCTGAAGTAGATGAAGTTCCATTTGCTACGTAAACCGGTGAATCTGTAGTGTCTCCGTTCTCATAGAGCAGTGTAGTGAAAACAGACTTTGGTCCGCTTGGCCCGAAAGTCTCCACTGCCTGAGTTGCAGTGTTAGGTGCTCCTACAGGTGCTGGAGATGAAGGGTTCTTACTGTAATTAAAAGTTCTCGTCGCATTTGCTACTCCTGTGTCGAATCCGCCGTCTGGATCCCATGTATCGAGCAGAGTGTTAGGGTCTGAAACCGCGCTCAAAGATGTTGGTGCTGCAGCGCTTGAAGGAGTGGCGAATACCCACGCATTGTCGAAGCTCTGTGCTGTCCACTCGAAGAATGTTCCGCTTGAAGATCCGAGAACTTTTGAAGCGGATATCGCTCCGTAGAAACCTGCCCATTTATCAGTATTCTGTGAGTCAGAGATGTCGACCTGAGAGACATTACCTGCTGCTATGGCGGCTTCTCCCGGTCCGCTGGTGCTCTGAGATTGGTTTGCCGGCCCCACTGTAGTGGTGGCTCCGGATGGCTGAGCGGTTGCTGCGAATGAGAACAGTGTTAGGGTTGTCGCTATTATTGCAACTCTGGTAAATGTTGATTCCATAGGTACAAATTATTCTGGTTATTAAAAAAGGTTCCTTTTGATCACAGGGCACCGTACCTGCTGTAGATGAACATCTCCGAGATGACCATTCCGGAGATCAAGAGGAGTATGTAGAAGCTTGAGTCAACGTCTACATCCTGTGTCTGAGTGTAAGTGTTTTCAAGTGCTGCCTGGAAGAATGCACCATCCCCTGCCTCGTAGTACTTTCCACCGGAGGCTTCTGCGATTCTCTGGAGGCTTTCTGTCCTGTTCTGCGTAAGTCCTTCTTCGATACCGGCTTCTGCAAGTGTAAGGTTAAGTTGCTGGTAAAGTTGTTCGGTTTCGTTGTTGCGCGGTATCTCGAATATATGTATCTCTGCTTCTGTTTCCTGAGCCATTTTAAGAGAACTGTTTATCTCTGCCTGGCTCATATCTTTTCCGTCCGTCACCATCAGAATTTTCTTGTTTTCATTTGACTCTCCTAGGCTGAGTGCTCTTCTGATCGAGTTATTTATATTCGTACCTGTCTGTTCTAGGTTTACGTCTGCCTCTCCTACTGCATCAAGTATCTCGTTCTCGTTCAGCGTCATAAGAGTTAGAACTTCAGTGCCGCTTGAGAACTCCAGTACACTCATCCTCGCCCTGAAAGGCAGGTCCTCTATCCATTCACGGATCTCTCTCTTGGCGTAATCTATCCTGGTCGGTTCATAGTCCGGTACAAGCATCGACTGGGATGTGTCTACAGCAATAACATAACTTGAATCTGTTACAGGTTGTTCAGTCTCTATCTGAACCGAATCCGTAGCTGCAAGGAAGATCAGTGTAACTATTGCGATCTTGGCGATCAGTATTATCGGGCTCCCAAGGTTCTTGCTGTGGTGGACCTCTTTCAACGTCTTGTAGTTCCCGAGATTTGTCACCCTGTTTTTTCGAGCCTTTCTCATATAGAAGAAGGATACCACAGTTATCGCTATCAGCGCTGCCAGCATCAGGAAATCCTGGTTGTTCAAAAGAATTGTTATATCTACAGGGCCTACGCTGAATGCCATCTTCTTACTTCTGCCTTTCGTCCAGATAAGTTGCTAATGATTTTGTAAAATCTTCATCTGTATGGGTTACCATGAAATCACCGCCGAGAGAGTGGCACCTGTCCTTTATTCTTTCCTCCTGTTCCAGGGCCTTCTGATTGTACTCCTCTCGTATCTCCTCGGTATTCACAAGCATCCTTTCTCCGTTGTCAGGACTGGCCAGATAGGCCTGTCCTACTCCTTCAGGTATTCTGGAGTCAAGAGGGTCTCTGACCATGATTGTGAAGGTGCCCTTGAACTTTTCGCTTGCCTGTACCAAGAACCTCTCTGCACCATCCAGATCATCCACGAAATCTGAGATGACGAATATGAACGTCTCCTCATCATATCTAGGTATCAAGTATCTGCTGAGCTTTTCCCAGTCAGCTTCCCCTTCGTAAACTCCTTCTTCATCTGATTCACCTGCTATTGCATACGGTACTTCATCGCTGAGTGTAGGAGACTTTGTCTCCTCTATATCGTCGGCAAAGGCCACAAATCCTACTTTATCTCCTGCCTCAAGAGCTGTCTTGGCCAGAGTGGTACTAATTATGGAGGCGTAGTCGTGCTTGAGTATCTCTGTAGTCCCTACACTCATTGACTGAGAGAAATCCTGTACAATGATTACGTTTAGCAGTCTATCCTCCTGGAAAACCTTTGTGTAGAGTTTGCCGGTCCTTGCAAGGGAGTTCCAGTCTATAAGTCTTGCTTCATCTCCTGGAACGTACTTCCTCAACCTGTCGAACTCCACCCCAATACCTGTAACAATCTTCTTATATAGGACAAGCAGCCTTATCCGTTCTTTAAGTCTTATACTGTTCTTTTTGGCCTCCTTTATTATCTTGCTTCTTGAAAGATGTTTCTGGGTCATTTAGGCTCCACGTAGTTTAGTATAGCATCTACTACCTGGTTTTTGGACATCTCCTTCAGCTTTCCCTCATAGTTTAGCTGTATTCGATGCCTTAGAATTGGTTTAGCAGACTCCTTGACGTCCTCCGGTTTAGCAAAGTCTCTACCGTCAAGTATAGCCTTTGCAGAGGCTGCCAGGGAAAGCCAGATAGATGCTCGAGGTGAAGGCCCGTAATCAATATACTTGAGAACCTCTATACTCTTCTCGGATTCTCCTCTGGATGTTGTTATGATGTTTGTAATGTAGTCTCTGACATCGTCTGAGATATGGACCTCTCTGACATCCTCCTGAGCCTGCAGAATCTGCTCAGCATCCAGAACTTTTTCCAGCTGATCGAAGATGTCATTCTCCCTGATACTGTTTCTCAATAGTATCTCGTTTTCATCCTCCCTGTCGGGATAATTCAGTTCCAGCTTCATGAAAAACCTGTCCATAATAGCTTCTGGCAGCGGATAGGTACCTTTCTGCTCCACAGGGTTCTGGGTTGCAAGCACCACGAAAGGAGGATCAAGCTGGAAGTCCTTCTTCTCTATGGAGACCTTCTTCTCCTGCATAACCTCCATCATAGCGGCCTGAGTCTTCGGCGGTGCACGGTTTATCTCGTCCGCAAGCAAAAAGTTGGTGAATACAGGTCCCTTGTTAATACGGAACTCTCCTTTTTTCTGATTGTATACTCTCTGACCGAGTATATCTGACGGAAGCATATCAGGCACGAACTGTATTCTGTTGTAAGCTGCACCTTCTACAGATCTACCAAGGCTTTCAACTAGAAGAGACTTCCCAAGTCCTGGAACTCCTTCAAGCAGTATGTTTCCATCGCACATCAGTGAAATCACGACCCTCTCCACAACATCGTCCTGGCCGATAATAACCTGCTTCAGGTTCTCCTGGAGACTCTCAAATGATGACTTGTGTTCCTCTATACGTCTCTGAAATTCCTCCTTACTGTCTCCATCTTCCTCATCTTCTTCATCGTCTCCATGGACTTCAACTTTCTGAGAATCAATATGGACGGCCTCTTCCTCGTCAACCAAGGAGTCTTCATCTATCTCTTCGTGATCTTCTGCGGTTTCTTCATCTTCTATCTCTTCATTATTCTCTTTTTCTCCCGAATCGTCATCAGTTTCCTCATCCTCTTCCCCAATCAACTCCTCTTTCTCTTCATCTATCTTAATGTTCTTTGCTCTCTCAAGAGTTTCTTCTTTTACATCGAGGGTTTCCTCCTGATCCTGATGGTCTGACTCCGTGTCTGCTTCTCCTTCATCTTCTTTCTCTTCTGTTTCACCTCTCTTATCTTCGGGCTCTTCATCTGAAACTTCATTTTCTTCCCCTATCTCTTCTACCTGATTCAATTTCTGTTTCGAATCATCTTCTTGTTCATTTTTTGCTTCTTCTCCGGTCTCCACCTGGTTTGTATCTTCTTCGGACTCTTGAGAGCTATTTACTTTTTCTGAAGGACTTATATCTTCTTCTGCATTTATCTCCCCTGCTTCAACAGTTTTATCCTCGTCTTCAACATGTAGCTGAAGATTTGCTGCTTCTTCTTCGGATATGTCCAGCTTATCGGCTAGTTCATCTGCAGAAGACGCCGGACTTTTCTTAATAACCTCCTTTAGATCATCGATAGGAGCCATGGTATACCTATTAAAATCATTGAATTCCCCCAGTAATAAACTTAGGCTTACTTCAACCTCGAGTATATACTGATCGAGTCAGTATCCGGTACCTGTTGCCCCAGGTAGTGTGGTATCCTAACCTCGTAGTCATAATTGTCAAATTCACCGTCGGTTGAAGGATTTATTTCTGTGACTATGACTATGTCTTGAGAACCGTCGTAGGGATCTCCCTGATCTGAATCGTACAGTAAACCTGTCTTGAAATTGTTGCTGGCCGAGGAGTTAGCAACAGGTACCTCCAACGTCCTCCCTGCGATATCCAGTTCTCTTCTTTCGTCCGCAATCCCATCTCCGTTGGAGTCCCAGAGCTGGCTGATCGAATCGTTGTGTCCTCTGGTCTGAAGATTTTCTGCCACCTGAAGGAACTTGTCATCACCAATCGGCTCAAGATCCGGGAAACCAAAATTCGAATCAGAGTCAGCGAAGAACAGCAGACCTACGTCCTGTTCAGGGTCCCACCTGTAGATCGTTGTGTTATTTGCACCCAGTACAAGTTCGGAATCGCTCCCTCCATAAAGAATCTGATACGAGTCAACATCAATTATAGTGGATTCTATATTGTTAGATTCATTTGTCTCCTTGATCTCATCTTGAGGATCCGCCTCAACTGTAAACCTGAAAGGTCCAGCGGAGGGAGTCCATGTAAAGTTCGCCAGCGTACTGGAGTTTCTGGGAACTGTAAACTCTTTATCCCGGGTATCGGTATTTATCCACTCCGTTCCATTCCATGTTTCAATGTCAAGTCTCACACCGGTAGTTTCAGGATCTACTACCCCCTCGTTGGTTAAGTTCGAGACCACCTTAACCGGTACTCCTTCAACAGGTTCAGACTTATTCAGGGAGACGTTTGATACCTCTACACCCTTCTCCCCGTAATTAAATACGGATACGTTCTCCTCTATTACAGAGGTCGTGAAATTAAACGAGTTTGCAGGTTCCGCATATCCTATGAATATCCTTGAACCGTTATCCTCAAAGTATGCCTCATAGAAATCAGTTGATGGGAGACCTGATAGATTGAAATCTACTGATTCGGGGCTTCCTGCCTCGGTGTCTACTGTGAAGTTAGTTACATATCTCTGTCTAGTGGCATTGCTGAGGTAGAAGTCCAGCTCTACACCTGCTGTATCCTCTGGATTTACTGAGAAGTTGGAGTAATCCAGTCCCGTTACCGGGGGATAGACACCTATCTTTGTGAAGTTTTCATCATCTGTAAACTCCAGCTGTGCACTGAATTCCGGCTGCAGGATGTTTACTCCTGGTCCGATCTCTATTCCTCCTACAAAAGGGATGACAATTATTGAAATCAGTATCGCTGTTCTCTTCTTCACAGTACGACATTTGTCGAGAAGGAATTTAATCTTTAATTGAAGATGCCTTTTTCCTTCATTTCTCGTTATCGTCAGGGTTACCTCTGAGTCAGCTCCCACGTCAATTTATTAAAATGAACAACGCGCATTCTAGTATTAATGAAACAGTTGAAGGCGGTGTTGATATTTTCTCTTCTCACTCTGTTTGCAGGAGTGGTTTCGGCACAGATTGGCCTGGAGTTTACCAACACCAGTCTTGATATGGGAGGTAATAACATCACCAATTTCTTCAACCAGGCCCAGTGTGGAGGAGACTCTGTGGTCCAGCAGGTCTATCCGAACGGCAGTTACGAATGTACTCCTGTTGATACACTGAGCGGTGCAGAAAATCTCTCTGAGACGCTTTCCGCAGGCAACATAGCAAACAGGAGCATAATCTTTTCACAGGGTATCCTTCTTGGAAACAGCCAGACCTCTTCATCTACGCCGTCAGGTGTGGCGGTTGGAAAGAACTCTTCAGTATCCTCGGATGATCCAGGCAGGGCAGCTACTGCAGTGGGTTCGGATACGAATGCCACGGGCAGAGCAAGTACGGCCGTAGGCCAGTCCTCTGGAGCGATAGAAAACTATTCAACAGCTTACGGAGGATACTCAAATGCCACGGATGAGTTCGCATCATCCTTCGGATACGGTAGTGAAGCCTCTGCAAAAGGTTCAGTTGCTATAGGTCCAAAGGCACAGTCAGTTAACCCTTATCAGACAACGATAGGAAATCTCAGGAACCAGAGGCAGGATCTTAATGTGACAGGAAACCTGTCTATCGCAGGTTCCAACATCCGCTTCACAGGTCAACAGTCAAATCTGACTAATTTCTTCAATCCTGACCAGTGTGGAGCAGATCAGGCGATCAAGAAGATTTTTCCGAACGGGAGCTACATCTGTCTGGACGTGGTTGCAGTTTCAGGAGATGAGAATCTTTCCGAGACACTGGAGCAGGGTAATGAAGCAGGAGAGTACAACATAAATCTTGATAACAACAATTTGACAGAGGCTGACTCGGTATTCGTCCAGAGAAAACTGGATCTTGAGAATGCCATGATAACAAAGTACTTTGGAGAGGCATGTAAAACCGATTATGGTGTTACAGAGGTTTTCGACAACGGCTCGCTGAAATGTGAGACAGGATTGGTCCCAGGACCTTACCCATCAAACCTCAGTGATACACTCTCAGTAGGACAGTCAGCAGGCGAGTTCTTCATCAACATGAACAACAACAGCATAAGAAATGCCTCCTACATCTCGATAGGTACCAGTCAGGGCCCTGAACCGGAGAAATCGTACATAAGTGAAACACAGATAGGTCCTGACAGAGACGACCTATCCATCAACACGTCAGGTTACATGCGGGCAGCATTCTCGAATAGATTTCAGTTCTATGACTCGGGTGAGAAGATAGCTGCGATTGATGCCGACCGTTTCGATCTGAACTCGACAGTGGATCTGGGAGATAATGCAAGTATTCAGAGCTCCGACCAGAATCTTGCGCTTTACGCTGACCAAGGCTACAATATCAGCATGGTTTCACAGCAGGTTGATCTGAATAACTCGGAGCTACTGAACTACTTCGGGGATTCCTGCTCTTCAAACAGCTCTATTCAGGGAATCTATCCGAATGGAACATTCAAATGCCTTCAGATAGAGGCTGCAAGTGGAACAGAGGGATTGGCGACCACTCTAGCTCAGAGTGATGAAGCAGGAAACAACAAGATAAACATGTCCGGCAACAGGATCGTCAACCTCTCCGATCCTGAAGAGGCACAGGACGCAGTTACCAGGAGCTTCCTTCAGCAAAAGACAACAAACTCAACAGACATCTCTGACAATGGAGTTACCATTGTCCCGAGCACATCGGATGTGAACTTCGGAGACGGAATATCTGCTGAAGACGATGGTGATAACACGGCCACAGTAAAAATTAATGCTTCGGATATCGGAGCTACAGGAAACTTGAATGAGACTCTTGAGAACGGAAACAGTGCCGGAAACAATTCAATAGATATGAATGGAAACGATATCGAGATGAATGGAGGAAATGTCACGGCAGGAAACGCAGACGAGTTCTGTATAGGATACTGTGGAGGGTAATCATCATGCGTAAGTCCCTAATGATTCTGTCTATTCTGTTACTGGTAGGTGCTGCAAGTTCAGCAGTAATAGAAGGGACGCAGATAGTCGACAGGGATGACATCGAGAACTATGATATCCAAATCACGTTCAGCCAAGATGTCTCCGAGGTAAACCTTTCGTATCCATCAAACTTTGACTACCAGTTCGGCACACAGACTAACAACTTCTCCGGAGCATCCTTTAATGAAAATGGAGGCGACCTGATCTGGAGCGGATCCCAGATAGCTGAAGAAGGTCAGTCGTACTCCATAGGATTCGATATGGAGTCTGGTTCGATAGGGTTCTACGATTTCAACTTCACGTTCACCAACGCTACCGGGTACAGCTTTCAGGATGAACACGTTGTGAACTCCAGGGATATAGTTATAGTCTATAACTTGAGAAACAAGACCCTGTACCTGAATGACTCTGTGGACGTGACCTCTGGAGCAATAGACAAAGAACTCTCAGATACCTCATCAGAGGATGTGGCCAACGCAGAATTCAACTTCACACTTGATGGAAACTCTCTAGAAAGCATACTTGATCTTACCACGAACGATATCGGGGCATTCGATTACCTTTTTGATCCTGAAGTAGGTCCTGGAACCCACCAGCTGAATGCAAGCTACATGTCTGAAAACGGTATATTCGGTTATGAAGCAAAACAGTTCAATGTTCTCCCGACAACCAACCTGAGCTCAACAGTATATGATTCCGGGACAACTCCCCAGATAGATAATCCTGAGGTAAAGCTCGCAGCAAACTTTGAAACCGAGTGGGATGGATCAGACATAACCGGTCCGGACACTGATGTGTCTCTAGGTGTATTCAACGCTTCGAGTGGTTCTTTGGTTTCTTCTAAGTCTATGGTTTATAATTCGTCTTCTTCTCGTTATGAGGCCAGTTTCTACCCTTCCGGACAGGGCCAGTTCGACTATACAGTAACTGCAACCACTGAAAAAACGGTAGACGGTCTTGAATACAACGATTCCTCAACCGATGGTTCATTCACCTTTGACGACCCAACAAAGCTCTCTGCTTCAACCCAGAACCCCCAGAACGTCACAGATGTCGATGAAAACATAGAGATAAGGGGTACTTTCACGAGACTCTGGAACAGCAGCTCAGTGGATCCATCTGATACTGATTTGCTGTTGAGTATCGTAGATCCTGATTCAGGGACTGTTGTTTCAGATCAGTCCATGGCTTTTGATTCAGGTGATTCTCGCTGGGAATACAGTTTAGACCCGTCCAAGACAGGAACCTACAGCTATACTATAGATGTCGACTCCACAAAGACAATCCAGAACTATCCGCTCAAGCAAAAAACAGTATCAGGAGAAATAGAATCGAAGAATATCACGATTGACTCCCAGAGCAGTCAAGATCTTATAGATCCTGGCCAGACAACAAGCCTGTTTGGAGAAGTGACTCTGGAAGGTACAGGCCAGATATCCACGTCAGAAATAGTTAAGGAATGGATAAACAACACTTTCAGTCAAGACCTATCCCTGAACAGCACAAGGCAGTTCCAGAGAGACTATACACCATCAGATCCCGGGATAAAACCCTTCAAATTCAATATTACAAACTCAAACGGCATTTACGGGTTCGACACGCTTGACGTAAATGTCAGACCTATTACAGATCTCTCTTCAACTGTTTTTGATCCAGGTCCGACTGCAGAACTGGATAATCCCGAGGTCATAATTACAGGCGATTACCAGGAGTCCTGGACCGGAGATGATATCACAGGACCAGAGACAGACGTCACATTGGAGGTTTCCAACGCTTCGAGTGGTTCTTTGGTTTCTTCTAAGTCTATGGTTTATAATTCGTCTTCTTCTCGTTATGAGGCTAGTTTCTATCCTTCCAATCAGGGCAACTATGATTACGAGATACTTGCTAACACAACAAAGAAATATGATAGCCTGAGCTACGAGAACGAGAGCTTCTCAGGCACCTTCACCTTTGATGATCCGACCAGGCTATCGCTAGACACCGCAAACCCGGTTAACGTAACAGATATTGATTCAAGCATCGAGATAAGAGGCAGTCTCACCAGACTGTGGGATTCGAGCCCGGCAAGCAGCTCCGAGACCGATCTCCTCCTGACGGTCCAGGATCCGGACTCAAACACGGTCCTGACTGATCAGCCGATGAGCTACGACTCGGGAGCCAACCGTTGGGAGTCCACCTTCAACCCATCCAAACTGGGGACCTACACCTACACTGTTCAGGTCGATTCAACCCAGCAGATAGAGAACTACGCCTTCAGAAACCAATCCAAAAACGGCGAACTCTACTCGAGAAATATAACCATCTCAGCCAATCTCAACGACACAGACATAAGCTCCAGCGCAGTCACAAACCTCTCAGGAAACATAGATCTACAGCTATCAGACACCAATTCACAGCCGGTATCAAATGAACAGGTAGGCGTATGGGTGGCAGATAACCTGATAACAGGTTCAGCATTCTACAACTTCACGACATGTGGAGCCACCGGGCCGAGCGGTCCATCACAGAGTGACTGTGACTCAGCCTACTCAGGCACCAGTCTTGAGAACAGTGTCAACGTAGTAGGTGACGGAATCCAGGAATGGACCGTTCCGTTTTCAACAACCTATGAAATCTATGCAAAAGGAGGAGCAGGTGGACAGGGATGTGACTCAGGTTCTCCATGTACTGACACAACATCTCCCGGTAGAGGAGCCATAATTGAAGCAAGTTTCGAGCTGGATGGTGGTGAAACACTGCAGATACTTACAGGTCAGAAAGGAGTAGATGCTAATGATGGAGACGGAGGTGGAGGAGGTGGAGGAGCCTCATTCGTTGCACCTGCATCCAACCCTAGCTCGCCCTACCTCATCGCAGGTGGAGGAGGTGGAGGAGCAGAGGAATCCAATGGTCAAGATGCGAATACCGGAACTTCAGGAGTTAACGGTGCAGGTACAGGAGGCCAGAACGGAGAAGGAGGAAGCGGAGGCTACGCCGGAGGAGGCCTCTACAGTGCTGGAGACGGTACAGAAGGAGGTCAGGCACTCACAGACGGCGGTCTCGCAGGTTCTGTTTCAGGCGGAAGCACTTCCGGAGGATTCGGTGGTGCTGGTGCTGGATATGACTGCTGTGGAGGTGGAGGAGGTGGAGGTTATTCCGGTGGAGGCTCCGGAACAGGTATCAGCAGTCCTGGAGGAGGTGGAGGTTCATGGATAGATGATACAGCGTTTTCTGTAGCAACCTCGGACGGTTCATTCAATGACGACTCCACTGCTGACACCGGCTACTCCGGAACAGTCAGTAACCTGGGATCCTACAGTACCGGACAGGGCCTTGTCAGAATCAGGCAAGAGGGAGAAGTCATAACTGATAGCACTGGGTTCTACTCGAAGCTTTTCGGTTTTGATCCAGGTGAGCATGAGGTCAAGGTAAATCTGACTAACTCGAACGGTGTATCCGGTGTAGAAACTAAAGAACTGATTGTTTACCCTAATACAACTATATCTACAGGTGTGACTGATGTAGGAGGAAGTCCTGAACTTGATGCTCCAGAGATAATAGTATCAGCAGATTATGAAACAGCCTGGAACAATTCAGATGTCACTGGATCAGGTACTACTGTAAATATAGATATAGAGGACTCCTCGGGCACGACGGTAGACACAGGTGTGATGAATTACAGGTCAGGTAGTTCACAGTACAACTACAGCTTCAACCCGACGAAGCAGGACAACTTCACATACCAAGTCTATGCAAACAGCACCGATGGTATAGATGGGCTTGATTACGAGAACCAGTCGATCTCAGGATCCTTCACTTTCGATGATCCTACGGCCTTTGATCTGAACGCTGACTTCGGTGAAGGAGTGTTCGAGAAAGGTGAGGTGAAGACACAGGGATCGGGATACGTCAATGTTCCCCTTGAGAACTCCTACACCAACCCTGTGGTAGTTGTCACGGGTCAGAGGGGAGCAGATTCGGGAATGGATCTTGAGGCATCAAGACCTGTTATACGTGGGAAGACCTCCAACAGCTTCGAGGTCAAGGTGGTCAATGACAGAAAGGAGACAGTTTCATCCTCGGTTGCATACGCGGTGATGGAGCAAGGTCACTATGTAATGGATGGCGTAGAGATAGAAGCAGGATTAGATTTCATAGGAAGCGGTTACACGGCAGAAACAACCAGAACGATAAACTTCCAGCAAAGCTTTGGCTCAGCGCCACTGGTGACTGATACATACCAGGAGGCATGTTCAGGCAACCCTGTCTCCACCAGATACCCGGCCAGCACCTGGTCTACGGGATCTTATGATTACTGGCTCGAAGATTACTCCGGCAGTTCAGAGAGCTCATGGAGCTGCAACGGAGGAGACTACGGCTACATAGCTGTAGAAGAGGGAGCTTCAAGCGAGAGCTTCGAGGCCGGAGAAATCGCCAGCTGTTCAGAGGATCCTGACACTGGTGCGTGGTGTCAGGCGACTTTCTCCAACTCCTACACAGAGGAACCTTTCCTGTTCACGAACCCGATTGAGGAGGCAGATACTGACAAGACCATCGTCGGAAGAAGAGATTTAACAACCACAGGTGTAGAGCTCCGACCTACTGAATCACGTGTTCCGGATGCAGAGCAATCACATTCATCAAATGACATTCCGTGGATAGCATGGAGTTCCAGTAAGCCTGTCGACGTGGATTCGACGGCAACGATTACGGCAGAACTTCTTGCTCTCTGGGATGGAGACAACTTTGACGACTCCTCGACAAACGTACAGGTAACGGTAATCAACGAATCAGACTCCAGCGTCGTCGTAAACAACCAGTCCATGACCTATGACGCAGGACAGGAAAGATGGGAGTACATCTTCGACCCATCATCTACAGGAGATTTCCGCTACAACACCTACCTTGAAACAACAGAGACCTCCTACAGCTACCCAATCAGGGACAGGACCGGCACAGGACTGCTATCATCAGAAAACATCAGTATCTCGGCGTCTTTCTCAGACACCAAGATAAGCTCCTCCACAACTTCAACGCTTTCAGGGACTGTAGAAGAGGTACTTTCAACATCAATGACAGAACCTGTGGAAAACGACGAGATAGAGGTCTGGACAGAGGACGGGTACCACTTCACACCGGGAGG
>JBEQAY010000015.1:0-23352 GCA_041640075.1 Candidatus Nanohaloarchaea archaeon
GTTCAGAGTTACAGTGTTTTCAATGAGGACTTTGATGTTTCCTTTGATGTTGATGATGAGGCTTCAGGTGTAGAAGTTATGGAGTACATGTTGAGTCCTAATGTTTTGCCTGGTAACGGGAATAGTGTTGGTTTCGATGATAATGAGGGAGAGTTTACTGTCGGTACTTCTGATCTTTCCAAGGGCAATCACACCTTGTACTTCAGAGTTAAGGACGGTGTTGAGAGGTGGAGTGATGTTGCTACCGCTGATTTCGAGTTCTATCCTAATGAGGCTCCGGAGCTTTCTTTGTCAGCTGCAGAGAACTTGAATGTTACTGCAGGGAGTACGGAGTCTTTGCGGGTAGAGGTTGAAAATACAGGTGAGCTTTTCATACCGTCTGCAACTGTCTCTGTTTCCGGTGTTTCGTTTGTCCAGGATTCCCGGGAGATTTCAGATCTTGCTCCAGGGGATGTGGTGCCGGTTGATCTCCAGCTGAGTCCTAACACCTCTCATATTGGAACCCATTCCTTGACTGTCTCTTCAGATCAATCTGAGGCATCTCAGGAAGTTGAGCTGCTGGTTGAGGCGAATAGTGAGAAAGAGACTGATATAGAGTCGAAAGTCGCGAACTACACTTCACGTATGCAGGATCTGGAGTCGAACATTTCGGATCTGAGGGATTCAGGCCTTTCGAAGGAGCTCAACTCGAGTCTTTCAGAGAACATTTCCGGGTTTGTAACAGCTGTAAGAAATGCAGAGTCCTATATAGATGATGGACTGTATTATAGGGCGATGAACGAGCTTGAAGGTATTTCTGATAAATACGAGGTTGCCCGGGAAACCTATTCTGGTGTAGAGGAGCAGCATCGTTTGAATGAGAGGAATACCGTCATCAAGGTCTTCCTGAGTGTTGTAGTACTGGTTTCGGTAGGAGGTGTTCTCTTCGTCTCCAGAAGTGATGAGTACGAGATAGGTGTACCTGAAGAAGGTCTTCCGGATCTTGGAGTAGTTGGGCAGAATATTGGAGTGGATGTCTCTGATAGATTTGCATCCTTAAAGGAGTTTATCCAGGAGGAAGAGGAAGAAGTCGAGGAAGGGTTTGAAGGCTTCCGCTAAAGTTTCCTCTAAATTTATTTCTAGATTAATCTTTCTGTGGCGAGAATTAGAAATTTTCTGAGAACCTAGAAAATAATATCTAAATTATTTTCTCCGTGTCTGTGAATTTTTCTTTTACTAGTCCTTTGTCTCTTATGTTCCAGATTATCTGTGATATTTCTTCTGAGTATTCTTCGCCGTTTACTGCCTGGCTTGCTGCGTCTTCGATGAGTATCTGGATCTGTGGATCATCGCCTATTTTCTGTTTTGTTTCTTTGTCTGCTCGTGATCCGTTTAGGTAGTTTGAGACTGCGGGCTGTGTCATCCCTGTTTTATCTGCGATTTCTCTCTGTTTGAGGCCGTAACTGTCTTTCATTTCCTGTGCTATCAGGCTTCTGACGGCTGGCAGTATTTCCTCTGAGATGACTTCGAGTTCGAACTTCATGTAGAATTAAAGGGAGATGAAATAGTATAAATGAAGGGTTTGGCAGGGGTTTAGTGGTCCGCCTGCTGTACGTCGCGGCTGAGTTTTTCGATGTCCGCTGCCAGTGCATCCAGTTTCCGTGAGACTCTTTCTTTTTCCTGGATGATGTTTTCGACTTTTTCGTATTTTCTTGCTGCTCTGTCGAGGTCGTGTTTTTCGACGTATGCTGCTTCCGTGTCCATCATCTTCTCAATGATCTCGTCTGCGATCTCACCGAGAAGCAGGTTCAGGCCGTAGTAAACGTTTGAACGGACGTATTGTCCTTCTGATGCTTCTTCTCTGATCATTCTTTTGATTCTGGCGTGGGTGAACGGAAGGTCTTCAATTTCAGTATCTTCGGGTACTTCTACCATGTTATCACACCAAAATTTTGCCTCTAGAAGCTTTTAAGCCTTTCTAAAGTATCTGAAGCAGTCGTCGGGTCTGAAACCGTTGTGCAGAGTGAATCAGTAAATATAAAATCGTGATCGACGAATAACAGGGTATGATAGAAAATCTCTCCGGCTCACTGGAAATAGCGATTCAAGTTTTGAAGATTCCTGTTCTTGTACTGGCAGCTATACTGCTTTACAGGCTTGACAGGATAATTTCTTCCGGCGTACATTCTGCAGAGATGCTGGAGAGAACCGCTGAAAACGTGGAGAAATCCTCTGAGACTTTTTACAACGTTGCAAGTCTTCTGCATAAGATTCCGGGTTTCGGTTCCAAGAAGGATAAGGAGCGGCATGAGGTGGATGTTGAATGAATAATTTTGTCGATGCCATAAAGAACAATGGTTCGTCGGACGATGAGAAGAAAGACGATAGCAGTGAAAGGTACAACAAGTTGAAGAAGGAGGAAGCTGACGTCGAGAGAGGGACACCTGCCGAGAAGCGTTACCAGGAGCTGAAGGATAAAGCAAAGCAGGAGATGATCGAAGAGGAGAGAAAGCAGCCTGAGGAAGAGGGATCAGAAGACGAAGAGGACGGAAGTGAGGAAGAGTTTATAACTCATTGAAAAAGAATTTTTTCTTAAGATGGAGCTTCAGAGAATCCCCAGGATAGCCAAGTATCTTTCCGTAGTATTCCTTTTTGCCTGGATAGGCCGAAGCACGGTATGGAATTTTCTGCCGATCTACTTCGAAAACCATATGGCTGTTTTCTGGGTAGGGGTTGCCACTTCTCTGCCGTCTCTGATAACCTTACTCCTTGATATACCGACGGGGAACCTGGTTCAGAAAGCAGGCGAGAAGATCGTAATTTTTCTGGGACTGGTCACAGCTATCTTCCCGCCGCTGCTTTACTACCTTGCTATCCCATCCATGCTGGTAGCAGGTAAAGTGATTGAAGGGTTCGCAAAACTTTTCCTCTGGAACGGGGGCTGGAGCCTATCACTTAGAAGCTCCGATGACGACGTCGAGTCTGAAACCGTATCTGTATTTTTACTGGGCGTAAATCTAGCTGTTATAATTGGACCGATACTTGGAGGATATCTAATCGCCTCCAATGGCTTCAACGTCACTTTCGGCCTCTGGGTATTCACCTCAACAGTTGCAGTTCTGGTCTACCTTGCCTACATTGGTATAGGAAGAAGAAACCCGTTGAAGGAATCTCTCTGGGAGACCCTGGACCGCAAAACGTACCTTGACGAGTACCATGACCTGAAAGATAACTGGGACAACCTCAGACTACCGTTCTCACTGATCTTCCTCTACTCTATAATATTCTCATTTTACTGGATGGCTATCCCACTCCTGCTTGAACAGGTTTCGGGTGATTTCAGGGTTATGGGTATAATTTTCGGTGTTGCTGCTCTTCCGAAGGCATTCCAGTTCATCTTCGGAGATCTTGCTGACAGGATAGGGAAGGAAAAAACACTTCTAGGTTTAAGCCTCGCACTTACACCGGTACTGGTCGCTATGAACTTCCTATCCAACGTTGTAGTGATCGGAGCATTCTTCTTCATAGCAAGGCTTCTCTCCTCAGGAATGTCGCCAGCAATCCACGCAATTTTTGACTCTGCCTGTCCGGATGAGCTTGAAGGAGAGTTTGTAGGATTCAACGAATTCTTCAAGCACCTGGGGCAGACAATAGGCCCTATAATGGCTGGAACGATTGCATCGATATGGAGCATTAATGTCTCGTTCCTAGCAGCAGGAGGCATATCACTGGTTATACTCGGTGTTTCCCTGCACGCCTTCCGTTCAGGTTAAATCTTGCCTATTTCAGGGAAATCAAAGATCCCTGCTTCTCTTGAGACTGCTACAGCTCTCATACTACTTAGATCAATGTTTTTTCTCAGGACAGGGGAAAGAAGCTCGTTTTGAGGAGTTTCATTTATCCTTGTCCCGTTTGATATACTTGAGAAAGCTGGTAAAACAATTATCTTGGTGCCTTCACTGGTTTCTCCGTGAAGTATGCAGTCTACTTTTTCCACTACACCTATATCATCCTTCAGTGAAAGTGCTGGATGTTCATGTCCTATAACTACTGTTTCAAACTCTTCAAGATCCTCAACATCTCTGTGGCCGTGTGTGAATAGAATTTCCTCTTCCTCGTGTTTTTTGTCCAGTTTTAACCCGTTCTTTTCAACAAGGTCTTCAAGGAAGTTGTCGTGGTTTCCCTCGATCAGTATTAACTCGTCAAAGAGTTCTTTCAGCTGTGTGAGAAACTTGTCTATCTCTTTTTTCTCGGAGTAGTAGTTCTTCCTGAACTCGTTTTTCAGGTCTCCGTTCACCAGTATCCGTGAGGCACCAGTTTCTTTCTTCGCCTTTTCCAGATCTTCCTGGACATCTTCGAGCTGGAACCTCGGAACGTATCCGCCTTCCGAAGTGACACTTCCTTCCAGGCCGAGATGTATGTCGGATATGACCAGTAGATCTAGCTCTGTATGGTATATACAGGGCAGACTGTCCACTGTCTCAAAGTCGAAGATCTCCATCTCTAGGCGTTAAATCTCTGCCATATCTTTAAAAGTACCTCGAAGACATCGTCAGAGGTTGATGCCTGAACGAACTCTGCACCGTTCTTGCGGGATACCTCCTCAAGATCATCAAGGTGGTCATCAAGTCTTCTTCTGTACTTCTTCTTGGTTCTGCGTGATAGAAAAGTCCTGAGTTTGGACGAGGATTCGGGATCCTTAAGGATTTTGTCTCCTGAGAGATCCGGGTTTATCTCGGACTCATCTAGAACACTTACAACTACGGGCTTAGTATGTTTCAGACTGGTTAAACCTGCTGCAATATCTTCAGAGTCTGATAGAAAATCTGAGAGGATTATCACGGCAGATTCGTTTTCGATCCTTTTACTGTATTCGGTTATAGAGTCCTCTATACGGCTTTCAGGAGTCTTCTTCAAGCTATTCAAAACATTTACAAGCTCTGTAACGTCGCTTCCCCGTCGCCCTGAGGAGAGATTTGTCAAAGTCTCTGAGAAAACTGAGAAATTGTATCTGTCGTTTGTGTTTAAGCTCATCTTGGCGATTCCTAGTCCAAGTTTTGCTGCGAACTCGTATTTATTTGGGTCTCCATAGTCCATTGAACTGCTTCTGTCCAGAAGGATGTGAATGTTCAGACGTCTTTCTTCCTCGAATCTTTTCACGTAGAAGTCTTTTGTACGGGCGTAGGCCTTCCAGTCAATCTTTCTGATGTCGTCGCCGGGAATGTACTCTTTGTGGTCTTTGAAGATCATCCCCTGCCCGCTTCTCTGGCTTTTCTGTTCTCCCTGGTTCACCTGTGACGCGTTCTTTTTCAGGGCAAGCTGAAACTGTTCTAGCTCTTCCAAAAATTCTAGTTCTATCATAGTGAGTGGATAATTTCCTCTACTATGTCATCTGCGGTCTTTCCCTCTTTTTCAGCCTGGAAGCTGAGTCCGATCCTGTGTCTTAGTATCGGTTTCGCCATCTCATCTACGTCAGAGGTTGAGACATGGTTTCTTCCTTCCAGAAGAGCTTTGGCTTTTGCTGCAAGGACTAGCTGCATGGAAGCTCTTGGAGATGCGCCGTAATCCAGGTCGTCGTTTTTCCGGGTGTTTTTGACAGCCATGATCGCTCTATCTCTTATGTCGTCGGCGATAGGCACTTCTCTTGTGAATTCCTGCATCCTGATAAGTGATGAGCTTGAAAGCACGTTTTCGAGTTCAGGATCGAAGTCCAGTTCGCTTGTGAAGCGGTCAACGATTTCCCTTTCCTCGTTTGTGTCCGGGTAGTCCAGTTCAACTTTCATCATGAAGCGGTCTCTCTGAGCTTCTGGCAGTGGATAAGTTCCCTCCTGTTCAATCGGGTTCTGTGTTGCCATCAGGAAGAAAGGCTCCTCGAGGTCATAACTCTGGTTTCCTACTGTTACCTGTTTCTCCTCCATAGCTTCCAGTAGCGAAGACTGGGTTTTCGGTGTAGCACGGTTTATCTCGTCCACTAGTATCATGTTGGCAAATATAGGTCCTTTCTGGAACACGAAGTCCGTACCGTCATCGTTTTCCTCGATTATATGTGTTCCTGTAATATCTGAAGGCATGAGATCAGGTGTTGACTGTATCCTGGAGAAATCTAAACCTATTACCTGGGAAATAGTGCGGACCATCATGGTTTTACCCATTCCAGGGTTTGATTCAAGTAGTATATTACCGTCGCAGAGTATGGAAACGATTACCTGGTCTATAACGTCTTCCTGGCCGACCATCACTTTGCTTACTTCTTCTTTTACCTCTGAGATTTTCTCGGTCAGTTTATCATACTTTGAGGCTCTGTCAACAGTTCCTACTCCCATGATTAGAATTAAGGTACTTCTAAACTTAAATTTCTACCATACTCCGCTGTACCTAATCGAAGTCTCTTATGGCCAGGCTGTACTCTTTGGCCAACTGGAGATCCTCTTCGTTCCTCTGATCCAGTGAGTCAAAAGTTATGTTACGACCGGAACCATCGAAAGAAAATTCGGGCTTTTGAGACTCTCCACGTCCCGAGATATCAAAGTTCAGGTCTCTTGTCTCAATCTCTAAATCTGCAGACTCCCCAAGCACCTGAGAGCTATTTAGCCGGCCGGAGCTGTTATTCTCGTCACCTGCACTTTCCCTACCCCCCAGGTTCTCCATCTCTGGGATAATGTTGCTGTTCTGGTTTATCAACTGAAAATCTACCAGTCCCGAACCCACAGTCAGGAAACATAGTATACCGATTAGTATGATTTTCTGGATAATTTTCCGACTGGGAATGATGCTTTCCGATGTTACTGAACGTGCTCTCTCCATTAAGTCGTCGAAAAGAGCCTGTGAAACTGTGTTGCTTTTTCCTAGGTTGTCTCTTGCGGTTCTGAGTATTTCTCGAAGTTCAGGGTTCTTTTCCTCATATATCTCCAGGTGATAGGTTTTTATTCTGTAGATCAAGTCTCCTATGAAAAACAGGAACGTAAGGGCTCCCAGTGTGAAGTAATTTTGTACAGAACTTACAATCTGTATTGATAACAGGAAGAAAAACAGGTTGGAAACAAGGAAGAACAGTATTGAGTCGAGACTGGCCTGGATGAGGTTGACTTTGATGAATTCTATTTTGAATCTTTTTAGCAGCTTTTCTACTTTCATAACTCAGTAACCGTGGATCTCACATCTTTCTTCGGTGGTACTGCTGGTTTCGTTTGAACTGCATATGATCTCCATGCTGAACTGGAGGTCCTGGACTGTCTGATTCAGTTCATCGACAGTTGAATTCAGTTCTGAAAGCCGGTTTTCTACGTCCTGGTTGCGGTTTTCTGACCTTGTGAGCTCTCTCTCGAGCGTGGATATTCTTTCATTTTTTGAGGCTATTTCGCTATTTCTCTCCCTCAAATCCTCTTCAAGCTCTTTCACAGTATTATTGAGCTCCTGGTTAACCGTCCGAATATTTTCCAGAGTTCCGGTCTTGTTCTCGAGCTCGGTTGAGAGGTTGTTTCTCTGGTTTACAAGGTTGCTGAGCTCTGACTGGTAGAAAGTTGATGAACCTGCAAGTATTGCCAGAACCAGTACTGTCGTGATGAGCAGGAAAGGATTAAGTTTTCTCTTCAGAAGCTGTTCCTTCATTTAGTTTTACCTGTATAGAATCTTTAACTCCTGTTTTTTTACCTTAACCTTTCAGCGAAATTTAAGTATTGCTTATCACCATTAGGTAATGTGAGTTCTGACGGAGAAAGAGATGGCCCGGCATTCGGCCACGTATTCAACACAGGAGGAAGATCGGACTGGGAGGAAGAAGTACAGAAAGGTGAGATAAAAGATCTTGAAGACGTCAGAGATAAGGAAAAAGGCCCAGGATCTCTCAAAGGTCTGATGGGTGGAGGAGATTCCTGGAAAACCCTGAAAGTCAAGTCGGGAACGCAGGGAGGAGCACCTTACGGTCTTGCGATAAATGCACCAGACAAGTTCGATGACGATCTGGATTACACTGTTGAAAAAGTCGAGGAGAGCGTTTATGTCTCGCCTCAGAGCCAGGTACACAACCAGTTGATGCAGCAGAAGCAGAACGCTGAGCAAAGGGTTAAGGAGACCAAGAGAAATCTTTCAGAACTACTCAAGCAGAAGCACATGCTTGAACACGATATAAGGAAGCTCAGGTCTCGTATAGAGGATATAAGAGAGGATAACGAGACCCGTATCAAGGCGGATTTTGTGGAGCTTGTGGATGGTGCTGGAGCCGCAGGAGGACAGGGTGGAGACAGAGCAGCACTGAAGTTTCTAAGAGATAATAATATCTATCCCTCGATAGTAGCTGATTTTAACGAGATGGATTCTCTTGAAGACCTGAAATCAGAGGAAGAAGGTGGGACGGGAAAGCTTGAACATCTGCCAGCTAACGTTAAAGCGGTTCTGAAGAAGAAGTACGCGATGTACGAGAAATGGAAGGATCTGTACGGCAGTGAAGTTAAAAGAAAGCTAGATGAGCTGAAAGGTGAGTTGCAGGGGATTGAACGGGCTATAGAAGAAACTGAGGAGTACCTTGAGCCATACGTCCGGGATATGGAGATGATCAACAACAAGTCACAGTCAGAGCTTGCGGAGGATATGAGAAGACATATACAGCTGAGAGGTTACAGCTCTCTATTCACTACCAGGGAGTACATCATCTATCGTCCGCTGAAGAATACTGGAGAGGATGTAATCGTCACGGAGGACGAGGATGAGGCAACTCACTACAGAGTTGTCTACATTTTCATGGCGCATGCGAACCTTGCTGGAGGGGAGGAGCCATCTTCCCCACAGGGAGGTCCTGATGTCGTCAAAGTGTTCTGGTATCCGGCTATCGTCGACAAATTTGTCTTCGAAAGAATTTTCCGGGCAAGGATAGATGAGATGGAAGAAGATCTTACCCGCAAAATACAGGAATACACCGGTAAAATAGATACTAAGAAAGGGAAGAAACTTTCAGATTCGAGAAGTGAGAAAGGAATGTCGGTGGCAGATTTGAGGGAGAAAATGGGTGAGAAACTGGATAGAAACATGGATCTGGAGGTTTCAGCCAAGATAAGAAGAGTTGAAGATGGACTAGATGATATAGATGATATTTTCTCCAGAAAGGAGATAGAGGCGATTGATGAAATACTTGGAACAGCGCTCACTCCTGGCAAGGAAAAATCTGAAGAGTTCTATACAGGTATTACGGCTGATATGAAGAAGTTCACGGGTCAGGTCGATGATTACTACATTGACTCCAGTGTACCGTACTATGACCTGACCAACGAGATGACGTTCAGGTATTACTACGACCTGAAGATCGGTCTTGGCCTGTTCACGATGAAATGAGGTGTGTTGAATGTCCTTCTTGATCGACTACCTCGAAAAATTCACATCAGATGATGGTGAGGAAAACGGGAAAGGTTTCCCCGACATGAACTACGTTGTCGGAAATACCTCTGGTATGGACGTAGGTAATATCCCTACTGCGATCGGTCAGAGAATAGGGGATCAGGCACAGATAGGTGGAAGTGTTATGGAGGTTCAGATCTATAATCCAGGAACATTTTCCGTTGAGAGAGATGAAATAATAGATGGTATAAACCAGCTGGGGATCGACATATCCCTTCACAGTGACCCAAACTCAGGTTTTGCGTCTGCTTACAAGACCCGTGGTCAGCAGGCAACAGGGTACGAAGCTGTCCACAGTTACTTCACCAATTATCTCAATGAACTTGCGATTTTCAAGAAAGAGGTAGAGAACAGAAAGGGGGTTGATTTTGATATCACAAGAGTGAACCCTCATGCCTCTACCTCTCCACTCCCCGCTTTACAGGAACGGATGGCATCTGACGTTGGACTGGACCCCTTCGGTTATGAGATAAGTGAACTGGATAAAGATGACTGGGAGAGAAGGAGTGACGCAAAAAGAAATATTTTTGACAATGAAGACTTCCTCAGAAGGTTTTACTATACCTTTGTCAAGAAACGGACGGTTGACCAGCTCTGGAGGCTTTTCCTCGGCCGTCAGGGAGTATTCACGAACTACTCAGCCAAGTTCGACAGGATATTCAGGGATGCACAGAGAAAGGCCTGCGACAGATTCTACGATAGAGGTGTTGAAGAGTCAGAGGACGATGATGAAAGGCTGGAGACAAAGATTGCATTGGTATCCAGTGCCGGCAGAGCTGACGTAGGAGTACAGAGCGCATGGCTCAATCAGATTGAGGAAGAGCTCCCAGAAACCTTTGAAGATGTTTATAGACCTAGTAGCGCGATGTCTCCAGAACCTGCAGAGCCTGAGGATATAGAGACGTTAAGTGATGTAAATGATATTCTCCCTCCGAATGTAAGAGTAACCAGGATCGCCAGTCTTGCAGAGGCTGTTTACAGGATTGAAAACGGCCAGTGGAGTGATAGAGGCATCGAGAAAATTTTACTGGAGGGCGATGAGTTGGAGGAATTCCAGAACGTTCTCTTGAAAGCTATTGAGGATCGCCTTGACAGGACCTGGGAGGGTCCGAACGGTGACAAGTTTTTGATCTCTGTCCAGGGTAAAATTCAGGCTCTTTCAAATCACCTGGATATTGAAGGTCAGAGGGTTTACGATCTGGCTCTTCAGCAGAAAGGCGAGGACTTTGAGTCTGATGGCGACAAGGAGTGGGAGATCGATGAGGCTGCTGAGGAAGTTATGGCCGGTAATGATGATTTCTTTGAATCTGGTGAGGAAGAGGAGCGCAACAGGTACAGGGATATGCTGAAGACGTTGCTCGGTAACTTTGAGCAGATGCTCTGGATGGAGTCCAATCTTTTCTACTTTATTATGCCTGCGTGGATGCAGACCTCGAGCTACTCCTCTGAAAGGCATAAAGGCTGGGACGCACCTGAGTTCATCTGGCAGACCTTGATAGAGGATAAATGGGGTGACGAGTTCGATATAGATCTGAAGGAGCCGGAGAAGGCCGGAGGGTATTTTGACGCTCTCCAGAACGAGGAGTTCAGAATGGATGTAGCTGGTGCAGTCGGCGCATGCTATATATGGGGTCATTACACTCAGAAACATTCTCAGTTTGAAATTTCTGGTGAAGAGAATGTTGAAGATGATAAGGAGTTCTGTACGTGGATGGAATGGATGAATAAATATGGTATCGGTGTCAATCTTGAGGCGATGCATGGCAGTCCACAGCAACCGCTGAAGGTCTGGCGTCCAAAGGATATTGTGGCATCCACACGGGCTATAAACATGACTGCAAGGCGTGAACTGGACGAAATAAACCCGGAGCTGGATGAATGTATTGCAAAGTTCACGATTGATATGGAGCACGTTGCATCTTTCGGCGTGAATCCGTGGAAACAGATGCAGGAGCTGATCGAGCAGGAGAAAAACCTGTCAGACAGCTCATACGATGTCGTTGTTGATGAAGACAAACCTCTTGCAAAAATAATGAGAAACTACCACCTGATGAAGCCGGGGCTCGAGTCACAGCAGGGAACTCGGCACGGACCCTTCGACAGAGGGGATAAAACACTTTACACCTGGCTTTACCGACTGGTGGAAGCAGGCTTTGCACGTAACCCTGGCGAACTGGCTACCATAATGTATGAGCAAGGGGATGAAAAAGCTGAGACTACTTACATGGCCAGAATTGCCATGGATCTGATCGAACTCGGTGTTGAACCCGATGAAGTAGATCCTGTGAACGTTTCAACTGAAGGCGACTATGATTCAAAGGAAGAGGCTTTGATCGCCAAGTTCTTCGGAATAGATGAGTCAAGTACGGCTGCAGAGTGGGCGAAGATCGAGCAGCATGCCTTTGATCCTCTGGAAGGTTTGCTTGAGGCTGAAGAATTTGATTTCACCTATTCTGGCCGTGCAGCGACAGATTCTGGAACGAGGCCTGCACAATGGCAGAATGAAGAGTATCGCTGAGGAAAAATAGAACCAATATTTTTTACTAACTGGTAACAAATATTGACAAGGTTTTTAAGTATCCGGTTTCTAGTGTTCAATGTGGTAGCATGAGTTCCAAAGATAAAATGAAGGAGATGCGTGAGAAGTCCCAGGAGAGACGTATGGAATCTGCTGAGGAGTTCTCCGAGAAGCTGAGGGAAAAACTAGGCGATAAGGTAAAGGTAGTCGCTGTATGGGGAAGCGTTCCACAGGCAGAGCACAGCGTGGACAGTGATATCGACACTCTTGTTATCCTGGATGACACTAAACTGAAAGGAGATGTTCCTGAGGACGCGAAAAAGAAGATAAGGAAGAAAGTTACATCACTTGCAAATGATACTGACGAAAGAATCACTATCCAGTACTTCCCGTTCCTAACAGAGTTCTGGAACTCACTAAGAAAAGGAGAACCACTGGCGATCGAGGCAGTGAGAAACGGAGAACCTGTATATGACGCAGGTATCTTCATGCCGGCAAAGAGACTGCTTGAAAGAGGGAAGATCTCCGGTACGCAGGAATCAGTGAAGAAGAGACTGAAGACAGCAGCAGCAGGATACAAGAAAGCAGAGAAAAACATGAAATCCTCGATCCCTCACAAGCTTGAACAGGTCATGGCTAACGCAGGCCAGGCACCAATCATGCTCGTAGGGAAGGCTCCGCCAGGCAAAGAGAAAGTCCCTGGCGTACTTGAGGATATGTTCGTCGAAAAGGACATTCTAGAGGAAGAGTTCATCGAAATCGGTGAAGACCTGGTCGAGTTCGGAGACAAAGGAGAGAAGAATCCTGAAGAAGTCACGGGAGAGATGGTCGATGAACACCTGGAGAAAGCAGACAAGTTCGTCAAACGGATGCACAAGCTTGTATCACAGCTAGGCTCCAGGAAAAAAGTAAAGGACATAGTAGAGGACTACAAGAAGTTCCTCAAAGCTAACGTCGCTGCACTAAAGTCCAAAGGAGTCACGCCACCAGAAGATAAGGAAGATTTACCAGGTGCCGTAGAAGAGAACCTTGAAGTCGGCGAAGACCATATAGAAATGTTTGACAGATGGGAGGACGTTGTCTCAAAGGTCAAGGAGAAATCAATGGACGAGGTAGACGAGAAAGAGCTCTACGACCTCAAAGAAGAGACAAGGGAATTTGTCTCCAGTGTCGGCAAGGACCTTCAGAAGGCGAAGCAGGAAGAAGCCCAGAAGATGACGCCGAGCGTCGATCCTTCAGAGGCTGCGAAGAATGCTTCCGACGACGATATCATACCAAATCTTCAGAAGGAAGCTCAGAAACAGGTAAGTCAGGAAGGAGCAGAAGAGAAAGAGTCTGAGGAAAAATAGCTTCAGACTTCAAATTTCTTTTCAAAATTTTTTCTTCCTAAGAGCTTGTCTAAATTCCCAAATCTAAGCCAGTGGATGCCAAGGAAGCCTAATTGAGGGAGCTTTTTAATCTACTCTCTCGATTTTACCTTCTACTTCTGATTCATCTATAGACTCTATCTCCTGCCTTATCTCGGACTCTGATTTATTTACATCATGTCGATCAAGGTGCTGTTCAACGGAGTGGTAGACTTTATCCTCTTTCTCCCCGATGAAAACCTTGGAGCAGTGACCGCAACTGAAACCTGCTGGCATACAGAAAATTACAATTTCCTGATTTAAATCAGGTAAGAAAAGAGCAGGCAGAAAGATCTACCTGCCTTTACTCCTGCATCTCTTTGATCTTCTTCATCCTGAATGTTTCTTCTCTGGCATTTTCTTCCAGTGTCTGTGAAACATAGTCCTGTGCTTCTTTCATCTCAGGAATAGTCTTGTGTTCAAGTGCGTTGACCCGTCTTTTGGTCTTCTCAATCTCTTCCAGGAGCTTCAGAATCTTTGTCTGTGTCTCTGCTGCTTCAACGATTTTCTCCAGAAGTTTTTCATGTTTCTCAGAAGCTGAGTCAATCCTTGAAGTGGAGTCGGTCATTCCATACTCTCTTTCGAGTAAATGTCTCTGAACCTCAGTTGATTCTATTTCAGGGACTACTACTCCCATGATGTTCTGCTGACTGGCTGAGATAGCCGGTTCAGCCTGGATGGTCATAGCACTGGATCGAATGATATCTTCTCCGTCATAGACCTTTGCCTTCTGCAGACTGGTCTTTGCATCGTTGTAGAGCTCTGCAAGTTCTTCATTGACGTCCCGTGCGTCTCCGATAACCTGCATGAACTCGTGGATCAGGCCGTCTCTCTTTTTTTCTAGGATGTCGTGGCCGTTCTCCGCGAGCTCGATCTGCTCCTTCAGCCGGAGTTCTTCACTTCTTGTTGGTTTTACGTCTTGAGCCATTCAAAGATCACCTCTAATTCTCTTCCTGGTCAGGAAGATACTTTTCACGCATCTCCGGATCAATTCTTGTAAGCTCTTCTTCAGGTACGATGGAGAGTAGTTCCCATGCAAGGTCCAGGGATTCCTCGATGTCTCTATTCTTCTCCCATCCCTGGTTCACGAACTCTTCCTCGAACTTGTTCGTGAATTCGAGGATTTTCTCGTCTCTGTCGGATAATGCGTCTTCTCCAACGATAGATACCAGGTCTCGCAGATTTTCTCCTTCTGCATAGAGTGCGTAGATCTGGTCGGATACATCTCCGTGGTCTTCACGTGTGTATCCCTCTCCGATCCCGTTGTCCTCCAGTCTTGAAAGACTTGGCAGGATGTCGATTGGAGGGTTGTATCCACGGCTGTCAAGGTCTCTATCGACAACGATCTGTCCCTCTGTAATGTATCCGGTAAGGTCTGGGATAGGGTGTGTGATATCATCTCCGACCATCGTCAGGATCGGGAGCTGTGTAACTGATCCCTCCTTTCCTTCAATCAGTCCTGCACGCTCGTAGATCTCTGCGAGATCCGTGTACATGTATCCCGGGTATCCTCTTCGTCCTGGTACTTCTTCTCTTGCTGCGGAAACCTCTCGCAGTGCGTTACAGTAGTTTGTCATGTCTGTCATGATCACAAGGACGTCCATACCTTTCTCGAACGCCAGGAACTCTGCAGTTGTCAATGCAAGTCTTGGAGTAATAATCCTTTCTGGCGCTGGATCACTAGCTTTATTCAGGAATACTACTGATCTTTCAAGCGCGCCTGTGTCTTCGAATTCTTCGATGAACTCCTGGGATTCCTCTTCTGTAATTCCCATTCCTGCGAAGACTACTGCGAAGTCTGTATCTTCTCCCTTAACATCTGCCTGTCTTGCAATCTGTTTTGCAAGTTCGTTATGCGGGAGCCCTGAACCTGAGAAGATAGGTAGCTTCTGTCCTTTGACCAGTGTGTTCGTAACGTCCATGGTGGATACACCGGTCTGGATGAAGTCCTCAGGTAGTTCTCGGGAGTAAGGATTGATTGCTTCTCCCTGGATATCTCTTTCTTCTTCAGGGATAACTTCCGGTCCGTCGTCAATAGGGTCTCCGGTTCCGTCAAGGATTCTTCCAAGCAGGTCCTCTGTGACCGGCATCTTGACGTTTTCATCAAGGAATCTTACACGTGCATCCTGTCCGATTCCCTGAGTCTCCTCGTAGACCTGTACAACTACAACGTCTTTAGATGTCTCAAGGACTTCTCCTCTCTTGACATCTCCGTCAGGAGTCTCGATTTCAACGATATCTCCGTACGCTACGTTGTCGGTTTTCTCTACGAATACAAGCGGTCCTTTGATCTGATTAATTGTCTGATATTCTTGTTGTGTCATTCGGTATCACCTTGTGTTGGCGAGTCAAGAAGATGTTTCATCTTCGGCTCACCTCTCAAGCTCCGAGAACTCTTCCTGCATCTGTTCTCGGACCTCCTCTACTTTGTCTTCCCAGTCTTCAGCGGTTTTAACTTCGCTGATTCTATTCTTTGAGTTCAGTGAGATGATGTCTTCTACGACTGCTCCTTCTTCTAGAGCTTCGTAAGCCATATCTCCCCAGTCAAGGATCAGTTCAAGGATGTTGAACGTTTTTTCTGGTGATGAGTACTGGTCAACAGGGTGGAAGGCGTTCTGCTGAAGGTAGAACTGCTTGATCAGAGTTCCAATCTCCAGAGTCAACCTTTCTCTGTCTGGAAGTGCATCTTTTCCGACGAGCTGCACTGTTTCCTGTAGCTCTCCATCTTTCTGAAGCAAATCTTTCATTCTCTGGATGTTTTCACTCCAGTCTTCATCTACTTCTTCCTCGAAGTGATCTGCGAGCATGTCTTCGTATCCGGAGTAGCTGTCGTCCCAGTTAATTGATGGGAAGTGTCTCTTCTCTGCTAGATCCTTATCCAGTGCCCAGAAGTTCTTTACAACTCTTAGAGTGTTCTGAGTTACTGGTTCGGAGAAGTCTCCTCCTGGAGGAGAAACAGCTCCAATAATTGATACTGAACCAGGATCCGTGTCTGCTAGAGGATCGACTCTTCCAGCTCTCTCGTAGAACTCTGCAAGTCGTGAAGCAAGGTATGCTGGATATCCTCTTTCTCCAGGCATCTCTTCCAGTCTCGCGGAAATTTCTCGCATTGCTTCTGCCCAACGGGATGTGGAGTCTGCCATTAGTGCGACGTCCAGTCCCATGTCTCTGAAGTACTCTGCGATTGTAACTCCAGTATAGATTGAAGCTTCTCTTGCTGCTACAGGCATGTTTGAAGTGTTTGCAATCAGTACTGTTCTGTTTATGATTTTGTCTCCTGTCTGTGGATCTTCAAGCTCTGGGAACTCTTCTAGAACCTCTGTCATCTCGTTTCCACGTTCTCCGCATCCGATGTAGACGATGATGTCTGCGTCGGAGAACTTTGCAAGGCTCTGCTGTGTAACTGTTTTTCCTGTTCCGAATCCTCCAGGTACTGCTGCTGTTCCCCCCTTTGCGATCGGGAACAGTCCATCAAGAACTCTCTGCCCTGTTGTAAGTGGTACTTCTGGCTTGAGATCGTCTTCTACAGGTCTTGGCTCTCTGATCGGCCATTCCTGTCTCATGGAGATTTCCTCACCGTTATCAAGTGTGACGACTGTTTCTGAAACCATGTGGTCGCCGCTTCTGATTTCTTCGATCTCTCCTTCTTCAACTGTTGGCGGTACGAGTACTTTGTGGGTTCCGAACTCGACGTCTACTTTTCCGATGACGTCTCCCTGTTCGACGTGGTCACCTTCCTCTCTTGTCGGTCTGAACTCGTATTCTTCGTCCAGGTCGATTCCAGGTGCGTCCTCTCCACGTGAGATGAAGTCTCCTGTCATTTCCTGAAGCTGTGGTAGAGGTCTCTGTAGTCCGTCATAGATGGACGTCAGTAGTCCTGGACCTAGATCAACAGATAGAGGTTCTCCTGTGTTCTCTACAGGTTCTCCGGGTTTGACCCCGGTCGTGTCCTCGTAGACCTGAATGAATGCTTTTTCTCCTTCGATTTGAATAACTTCTCCCATCAGACCCTCTTCGCCGACGTGTACAACGTCGTACATCTGAGGATCCATCCCGGTCGCTACTACGACCGGTCCGGTAACTTTGTAGATTTCTCCGTCAGCATCTGCATGCTGAAGATCTGCTTGTGCCATTTTTTGATTCACCTTATAGTATAAATTTTAATTTTTCTGCTTAGCCTGTGATGTCGGCTCCTATCGCTTTCTTGATTTTCTCCTGAAGTCTCTCACTTTCCGCTTCCTCTGAAAGTGATACGACAACAGGGTTTACACTTGATCCGATATCCTGTCTAACCCTTTTCGTCAACTCTTGGAGGTCTGATTCCTTTACGACCAGAATACCTATGTCGTCTCTATCCGTAATTTCCTGAATCTTTTCCTCGTAGTTTTCCTTTGTAAATACCTCTTGTACTCCTGCAAGCTTGAAACCAAGCCTGAAGTCAGAGTCGCCGATTACAGCAATTTTTCTTTTTTCTGATTCATCTATTTCGCTCATTAGTCTATCACCAGGTTCTCTCTGATCTCTTCCGCGCTCTGTATTCCGGTTGATTTTGCCTGTATAATCATTCTGAGGTTGTTGACCTCCACGATCTTCGCGATTATGTAGGCGATTACAGATGTCAGGCCCATGCTTTCTGTCTTCATGGCTTTCCTTGCTTTTCTTCTGCGGGCGATCTGAAGCTGCAGTTCAACGTTTTCCATGGAACCGTCTTCTATATCCCAGCTGGATTCCTCAACAAGTTCAACGGCGTCTTCAAGGCTTCCTGCATTTATACAGTCCTCGACAAGTTCGCTTACTTCGACTTCGATAAGTCTCTCACGTATATCTTCATCTTCAACTCCGTGCTTCTTCAACCTTAGAACTGTTCTCAGGTTCTCGTATTCAAGCTCACTTCTTACAAAGCTCCGGAAGCTTTCGTTTCCTGTACTGTCTGCCTTTGAAAGAAGCTCTTCGAAGTATGCTGTGTCGAGGGCGTTTTCAAGCTCCTCTACGCTGTCAGAGGCTTCCATCTCTGCGGTGTAATCTTTTGAACCTTCGAACTCTATTTCCTTCAGTATTTCCTCAAGTGTTTTTTCGGAGAGCTCCTGAATTTTCTCCATATCCAGTTTGTATCCCGGCCCGATTACTGCTTCTATTTCCTCTCTTTCATCAGATTTCTTCCACCGGATAATCCTCTTGTATGTTGTAACATCTATACGCCGGATGAAAGTCTCTATTATATCTGCCAGACCGTTCGGACTGATTTCAACCAGTTCTTTCAGCTCCCTGTACATGTTGTTCCTTAATGCTGCTTCTACCAGTTGTGTGCCTTCAAGCTGTGATCCTAGGTGGTTGATTTCTTTGCCGTAGCCTCCTTCTTCTAGTTTACGGGCGATCTCGTTACTCTCCATCTTCAGGAGCTGTTCGTAATCCTGTCTGTCCAGAAGCTTTGCTCCTTTAGCTGAGACTCTGGCGTTCATGTACGGGTAATCCCTGCCCGGGAGGAGTTTCTTCAGTCCTGAAGTTCTCATAGTTCTTACTCGAAAAGTTTTTCAGCTACTTTTTTCCTGTAGTCTTCTCTGAAATCTTCCACGATTTTGTCGAAAGTATAGTTTACACGCCTCTCGCCGTCACTTGAGACAAGGATAACACCTTGCCTGTCAGTTTCCTCAAACTCATAACCGGATGCTGCTTCCTGGAAGTCACTGCTTCCAATGACCTTTTCTACCTCAAAAACGGCGTCTTCAACAGCTTTCTCAAGGAAGTCCTGTTTCTCTTGTTCGGTGAGGTCTTCAAGCTCTTCCCTGAATTCGCTGAAAATGTTCTGGATTGCGTCCTGTTTTGCCTCCAGTTTGATCTTTTTGGCTTCCATGTTTGCGTTTGATTCCGTTCTCTTCTTCATGGATTCTTTTTTATCTTCTACTTCCTGTTCAGCTTCTTCTCTTATTTCTTCTGCTTTTTCATCTGCTTCTTCCAGTAATCTTTCTTCTTCTGCTTCAGCTTCTTCCAGTATCTGTTTTTTCTCCTGTTTTGCTTCCTGTATGATCTCGTTTTTTACGTCTTCTAGTCCCATCCTGTGTTTTTCACCTGTGTGTTGTGGTTTGCGTGTGTTGAATAGTAAATGAAGGGAGGACGTTGAAGGTCCTCCGGGAGTTTTTCTAAATGAATCCTGCGATAATCAGTGCCACGACCAGTCCGAAGATAACCATGGTCTCCGGGATAACTGTAAGAACTAGGACCTGTCCGAAGAGTGAATCGTCTTCGGCTAGAGCTCCTACTCCTGCAGCTCCGATCTTAGCCTGTGTGTAGGCTGTCGCGATTGCTGCACCTACAACTGCGGCTGCGGCACCGATTGCTGCCATTCCTTCAATTGCCATTGAGTGATTTTCACCTCAAATATAGATTTCTAATTGAAAATTCCTTTCGGAATTTTCGGCTCCTCGGCTTCATGCTGAACCCTCAGCACCGAAAGGAGCGTATTTTTTGCCGCCTCCTTCGTAGAACTTTCCGAACATCTCCACGTAGTGGAGTCGGATTCCCTGAAGGAAGCCTTCCATGATTTTGATGAACGTGTTGAATGTGTGTCCGAAGATCAGGATTGCGGTTCCGCCGACCAGTCCTGTCATTGATCCCATCTCGAACAGTGGGGCGGCCAGTCCGTTGACAACTTTAGCAAGTGAGACTGCGGCCACTGCTACTCCGAAAACTCGGAGGTAAGATAGGATGTTTGAAACCAGTGAAGGAATCTCGACTACTCCTTCTATGCCTTCTCCCTTGTAGAGCAGGGCTACTGAAACAATAGCCATCGGAAGACCGACTACTGCCCCGTAAAGGTAAAGTGCTACTGCACTTATCTCCAGCATCACCCAACTTCCCTTTTCTAGGAAAGCCTCAATGAAACCGTGGTTGATGTATTCATTGTAAAATCCGATCAGGTAGCCAAGGTTGATGTGGAAAACTCCGAAGGCTGCTGCAACAGGTAGCACCTGTCCCAGGTGCTCAGCTCTGTGGAACAGGATGGGGATCTCTGTCAAGAACTCCCATCCCGTTAATGCATAAAGAGCATTGTGGTCTGGTCCAAAGATAACATATCCGAATGCATCACCGAACGCCAGGCCGAATATGACTGTGAACATTGATGCCCACATCAGTGACTTGAAGATGTCCTGTGCAGCAGGGATCATCCTGTAACCTGCCAGGAAGACCAGAAAACTGGTCAAACCGTATCCTGCGTCCCCGATCATGAAACCGAAGAGAGCAGGGAAAGTCAGCAAAATAACGAAAGATGGATCGATTTCGTTGTACTTCGGTACTGACATTAGATCCGTAAGTGACTCAAAAGGCTGAACAATACCCGGATTATCATGCTGTACGGGAGGGTTTTCTCCTTCCTCTTCTTCTATGTGGATCTTGCCTTCAGTAGCATCACATAGAATTTCCTCAACTTCTTCGAGTCTTTCTGAAGGGATCCATCCCTCTGCGATAAATGCTTTTTCTGTAGTAGCAAACTTTAGAGGTGCTTCAGCTTTCTCAACCTTTTCTGTAAGGAATTTCTCTGCAGACTCAAGGCTTGGACGCCATTCGCTTGATATACTCTCAAGCTTGTCTTCTCTGCTGGATCTTTGATCTTCAAGCCTTTTTCTCTCATCTTTCTTTTTCTGAATAAGTGACTTGATGCTTCCCTGATGATCTAAGTCAGGTAAAGTAATTTCCTTGTAAGTAGCTGAGGTCAGAAGATTTTCGAACTCGTCGTCAGGTTTGTACGTGACAACGCTTGCATTTTTACCTTCAAAAATCTCGTAGTATTGGTAGGAACTCCCTTCCTCTATTTTTTCCCTGTGAACCTTACCTATGAATGTTTCAAGAGTCTCAGTACCTTTTAGGTCTTCGAAGTTAAGGTCTATACCTTTCAGTTTCCTTAAAGTTCTCTGAGTGTCCTTTACCTGGTCGATCTGCCTTTCGATAGCCTCAAGCTCTCTTTCTATTTCATCGACCTGTTCTTCAAGATCTGAAGTATTTTCCTGAATCTCCTCCAGGCTTTTGTCTGCAACTCCCTCCTCTTCTGTTTCTGGAAGTCTTGATAGAAGTGATCTCAGGTTTACGAGTGTCTTGGAAAGTTCTTCGGCTTCTTCGAAAGGTTCTCCAGTCTCAAGTTCTTCTCCTTCGTAGTCCTCGATATCCATCAGTTCGAGGTCGTAGAGCGTGCTTATTACTGTTTCTAACTGGTTCTTCGGACCGGTTACTGAGATTTTGGTCATTTCTAGTGGTTTGATAGTTATCGACCTTTAGAGGTATTCTTCCGAGAATTTTTCGTTAAGGAATTCGATTACGTCTTCCTTGTTTTCTTCAGCTGTTTCTTTGAGATCTTCTGCTTCGTTTTCTCCTTCGCTGATAATTTCTTGACGTCTTTCTTCCATTTTTTCTTCGAACTCTTCCAGCTCTTCTTCCTTCATCTGACTGGCTTCTTCATTTGCCTCTTCAATTATCTCTTTTTTCCTCTTCTCTGCGTTTCTTATAGTCTCTTCTTTTTCCTGCCTTGCTTCATTTAAAATCTCCTTGCTTCTTTCTTCGGCATCTCTTACTTCATCAACAACTGTTTCCACGGGCAAACACCTCTAATAACCACCATCCTGAAAGCCTTATAAAGGGTTTGACCTCGACCACCTCTCTTCCACTTTATAAAAGTTTTCAGAGCCGGTCGTTCACCTAAAAAGAATTCTCAAACAAAAAGTAGTATTATGAAAGAGCGAGGCTGGGAAATCTTTGCAACAGAGGAAGACGAACCGGACAAAGACTCAGACGTATTCTTCAACCCGGCCATGAAGTTGAATAGGGATCTCTCGGAGATAGCTGCAAAAGTCTTCAAGAAACAGGCAGACATCGACGAGTTCCGAGTCTGTGACCCTATGGCAGCTTCTGGAATAAGAGGATTCAGATACTCCGATATAGCTGACAAACTGCACCTAGCTGATGTCAATCCAGAAGCCATCAAAAGTATAGAGAAAGGGCTTGACAAAAATAATATAGACGCGGAAGTCCATGAAAAAGATGCTAACGTGCTGCTATCAGAGTACAGAAATTTCTTCCATTTAATAGATATAGATCCATTCGGCCCTTTCACAAAGTTCTTGGACTCTGCTGCCCGTGCAGCAAACCACTCCAGCTTCGTCGGACTGACGGCAACCGATAATGGAGCAGCTTCTGGAAGCTATCCAACGGTTTGTGAACGACGCTACGGATCCAAACCCATCAGAAACAGTTTCATGCATGAAACAGGTCTCAGAATTTACATAAAGGAGGCTTTCCAGAATTTTGCCCGATTTGACAAATGCTTTGAACCTAAAGCCTGCTTCCAGGAGCGACACTACGCCCGGGTCATGGGTCGTGTAACGGAATCAAAGAGCAGATGCAACCAGAACCTGGAAAACATCGGCTACCTGACGTACTGTCCTGAATGCCGGTGGAGAAAACTTGAAAGAAAACAGGAATGCAAGTTCTGCGGAAACAAAGAACTGCAGTACGCTGGCCCTCTATGGACGGGAAACTTGGGAGACCAGAGATTCACTGACGAAATGCTTGAAGAAGTTCCCGAGCAATGGGATGAAGCCAGAGACTACATTGAAACTCTAGACAACGAGGTAAATATCAGGACTCCGTTCTACGAGATCCATGAGATGAGCTCCGAACTCGATGTCCAGGCACCGAGAACAGACAATGTCATCAAACATTTGAGAGACAAAGGCTACATAGTCTCAAGAACCCACTTTGAGCCAACGGGAGTTCGCACCGATGCGCCATTTGAAGATGTGAGAGAGGCGATAAGGGAAGAGAGTACTTCAAACACATAAGAATTCTTTTTAGGTTTGAAAGAAAACTTTTAGGATCTAAAACTTCTTTAGAAGACTTGAAATAGTTTTTAAGTTGTTTAAAAAAGTTTTCTGGTTTGTCTACACCATTCATGTTGTTCGGAAAATTTTTTAAAGGCGTCGACAACAGTTTCAAATAAATGGCAAAAAGAAGCTATGTTGAAGACGATAGAAAGACTGTAAAACGCTCAATACAGGACAGAAGAGTTATTGAAAA
>JBEQAY010000016.1:0-22984 GCA_041640075.1 Candidatus Nanohaloarchaea archaeon
GGTTGTCAAATACTTCGTGACCGGTTTTCCTCTCGTGCCTGGAGGCTCCTACAACCGCTATCTTCCGGGGATCAAACAGTTTTTCCAGAGTCATGTACTGGGTTTACTCAGGCCTGTTATTTAGGTTGTTGAGTTCACTCTAGAGTCGCAAACGATTTTTTATATACGAGGCGTCGCCTTTCTCTAGTATAATGGTTCGAAAAGATGTCTACTCAGGTTCTATCCAGAAAATTGAGGTAATGGGAACTGACGACGATGAAGACTTTCCCTGGGTGGAAGAGGAGGAGTACAGAGAGCTTTACAGGAAAATGTTGATCGCAAGAAAATTTGATGAAAAAGCCTTCAGTCTCCAGAGACGTGGAGAGATCTCCACGTACGCACCGCATAAAGGCCAGGAGGCAGCCCAGATCGGAGCTATGTTCGCCCTGGGCGAGGACGACTGGATGGTGCCAAGCTTCAGGGAGACCGCAGCATTCATAGCCCGAGGAGCGCCTTTGGACCAGATATTCCTGAGATGGATGGGTGACGCCAACGGCCAGAAAAACCTGTCCGAAATGAACACTTTACCAGTTGCAATCCCGGTAGGAACCCAGAACCAGCACCTTGCAGGTATAGGGATGGCTATGGAGAAAAAAGATGATGATAAAGCAGTACTCGGATTTACAGGAGATGGAAGCACGTCTCAAGGAGACTTCCACGAAGCCCTGAACTTTTCAGGAGTCTACAGCGCGCATTCAATCTTCTTCGTGCAGAATAACCAGTACGCGATCTCCATGCCACGTGAAAGGCAGACAAAGTCCGAGACAATCGCACAAAAAGGACTTGCACACGGTGTCGACGGTATACAGGTCGACGGTAACGACATACTAGCCGTGATCAAGGCCGTCGAGGAGGCGCTGGAAAAGGCGCGGAACGGCGAACCAGTGCTGATCGAGGCCGTAACCTACAGACTGGAGGATCACACAACCTCCGACGACTCCACACGGTACAGAGACGAGGAAGAAGTAGAGGAATGGAAGGAGAAAGATCCACTGAAGCGTTTCAGGGAATACCTGAAAGAACACGATATCTGGAACGAAGAACTAGAACAGTTTGATGAAGAAGCTGAGGAAAAAGTCGATGAAGCCGCTCAAAAGGCTATAGACGCTGATGACCCAGAGTTCGACGAACTATTTGACTACGTCTACGACGAGCTACCTGAACTGTTGCAGGATGAAAAAGAACAGCTCAGAGAAGAGGTGAACCAGTAATGGCTCAGAAGGAAAAAATGAACATAGTTGAAGCTGTGAACGCGGCGCTTGAAGACGAGATGGAGGAAGATGAAGACGTCGTTGCATACGGAGAGGATGTAGGTGAGGATGGAGGAGTTTTCCGTGCCACCAAAGGTTTGCAGGACAAGTTCGGTGAGGATCGCTGTTTCTCAAGCCCTCTTGCTGAGTCAGGTATCGTGGGCACCGGGATCGGCATGAGCCTGTACGGTTTCAGGCCGGTGGTGGAGATGCAGTTCTCAGGGTTCGGTTACCTTGCTTTCCATCAAATAAAGGAACATGCAGCACGTTTCCGGATCAGGAGCCGAGGAGACTACAACGTGCCGATGACCATCAGGATGCCTTACGGAGGTGGTATAAACGCCCTCGAGCACCATCAGGAAAGTCCTGAAGCATTCTATTCTCACGCAGAAGGTCTTCACGTCGTGATCCCGAGCACACCGCAGGATACTTACTCTCTACTCAGGAAATCTATACAGCTCGACGATCCTGTGGTGTTCCTGGAGCCGAAGAAAACCTACAGAGCCTTCAAGGAAGAAGTTGACAGGGAAAAAGAAGTCGAGCTGGAGAACGCCCGTACAGTAAGAGATGGCTCAGACGTTACACTCATCGCTTGGGGAGCGATGATTCCTGTAGCAGAAGATGCTGCAGATGAGATAGATGCATCGGTTGAGATAATTGATCCGCGGACCATCTACCCTACAGACTTCGATGCTATAATTGAATCAGTGGAGAAGACAGGTAGAGCAATGGTTCTGCACGAGGCCGCGAAATCTGCAGGCTTTGGAGCAGAGATCGCGACAAGAATCCAGGAAAACGCTATTCTAAGCATGGAGGCGCCTGTGGAACGTGTTACAGGCCCTGATGTGCCTTATCCGCTCTACACGCTGGAGGATTTCTACATGCCTAACAAGGAAAGGGCTGTAAACGGGCTTGAAAGAGTCCTCGATTTCTAGGTGATCAAAATGTATGAAACTAAATCAAGAACCGGAGTGCATCCCTTAAGGATGTGCTACGCATGCTGAAACTTTGCGTGAAAGTTTCATGAAGTTTGAATTCCCTGACACCGGCGAAGGAGTGACGGAAGGAAAGTTCCTGGACTGGAAAGTCGATGAAGGCGACGAGATAGAGGAAGATCAGGTTGTTGGGGAAGCAGAGACAGATAAAGCAGTTGTGGAAATTCCTGCGCCTGCTGATGGCCATGTGAAAAGTTTAAAGGCATCTCCTGGCGATACAGTCGAAGTTGGAGATGTTATAATGGTGCTGGAAACAGAAGGTTCTGATGACGGAGAAACTGTAGAAGCAGACGAGAAAGAAGTGGAAGAACCACCTGAAGGACAGAAGGATAAACCAGATGGAGAAAAAGCAGCTAACAGTACTTCCGGTAGTAAAAATTCCTCAGAAAAAGTGCTTGCTCTTCCGAAAGTCCGGAAACTTGCCGAGAAGAAAAATGTAGATCTTTCTGCAATCAAGACCGGTGAGAGGATAACTGAGGAAGAAGTTCTCAGTGCTGCAGAATCTGGAGAAGGAGTTAAGGAAAAAGATTCAGAGGGCTCCAGAGATAGTTCTCAGCAGGAAGTTAAAGCAACTCCTTCCGTCCGTAAACTGGCAAGAGAGAAAGAAGTGGATATAGAAAGTATAGATGGCAGCGGCAGAGGTGGAAAAGTAACTAGGGAAGATGTAATAGATGCAACAAAGAGTAAGAAGAGTGGAGAAAGCTCTGGCGGAGATTCAAGAGAAGTAAGCCACTCTGTTGAATCCAGTAGAGAGACTGAAAGAGTGAAGATGTCGGGCATCAAAGAGAAAACTGCTGAACGTATGGCCGAATCCCGTTTCACAGCTCCCCATGTCACGCATGTGGAGAAAGCAGATGTTACAGAACTCAAAGAGCTGCGTGAAGAGGAGAAAGACGAAGTTGAACCGCATCTAACGTATCTTCCGTTCATCATGAAAGCTGTTACAGATGCTCTGAAAGACTATCCGGAACTGAACGCTGAGCTTGATACAGAAGAAGATGAGATAGTTCATAAAAAGTATTACGACTTTAACATCGCAGTTGATACCGAGCAAGGTTTGCTTGTACCACAGATAGAAGATGTGGACGATAAGAGCATAGTTGAACTTGCAGCAGAAATATCAAGAAAAGCTGAAAAGGCGAAAAGCGGAGATCTAACCGCAGATGAGATGGCAAACGGCACTTTCTCAATAACTAACCTTGGTGTAATCGGTGGAGAAGAATTCACCCCGATCATAAACTATCCACAGACTGCTATCCTAGGTATAGGTAAGATTTCAGAGACTGCTGAAGTTGTAGACGGTGAAGTAGTGCCTAGAACTACTGTAAAACTTTCTCTAAGCTACGATCACCGTGTTGTTGACGGTGCGACAGGTGCTAGATTCATGAATGAAGTCAAGGAAAACCTTGAAAATCCTGAAAAGATGCTTCTGGAGCTGTAGAAAAATGGTTGTAGGAGATATTGAGACTGGTGCAGACCTTGTCGTCATAGGTGCAGGTCCTGGCGGTTACGCTGCTGCTATTAGAGGCGCTCAGGAAGATCTTGATGTGGTTTTAGTTGAAAAAGAGGATATAGGCGGTACCTGTCTGAACAGGGGTTGCATACCAGCTAAGGCACTTATTCACGCATCAAAGTTCCATCATGACATCCAGCACTGGAACGATATCGGAATCAAAGCCGAGTGCGAGACGGTAGATTTCCAGGAAATTCAGGAGTGGAAGGATGAAACTATCGAAAAACTGACTTCTGGTGTAAAGCATATTCTTGAGCGGGAAGGTGTAGAGGTCATGCAGGGAACGGCCCGCTTTATCGATGAGGAAACTGTTAGAGTAGAAGAAGAGCACAACGCAGAGAACGTAAAATTTGAAAACGCAATAATCGCAACAGGAAGCCAACCTATTGAGATCCCTGGTATGGAGTTTGAAAAGGACAAAATTATCTCATCACGAGAACTACTGAACATAGATGAAGTTCCAGATGAGTTAGTGGTAGTTGGCGGCGGATACATCGGTATGGAGGCCGTCACGAAACTTGCAAAGTTTGGATGCACTGTTAAAGTTGTTGAAGCTGCCGACCGTGTCCTAGGTAATTTTCAGGAGGATATAGTAGGAGAACTAAAGGAGATGAACTCTGATTACGGCGATGAAATCTACACTTCTGCGATGGCTCAGGAAGTGAAGTATGAAGATGATAAAGCAGTCCTAGTAGCTGATCAGGATGGCGAAACACTTGAGCTTGAGGGCGACTATGTCCTGGTAGCGGCAGGGCGAACTGCAAAGCCTGCTCTGGAACAGGTCGGTCTTGAAAACCTTGATGTAGAAATCAACGACGATGGATTCCTTGATGTAGATAAGGAGATGCGTACAAGCCAGGAAAATATCTTCGCTGTTGGAGATGTCGCTGGACAGCCTATGCTTGCCCATAAAGCTTACAGGGAGGCGGAAGTCGCTGCGGAAGTTGCAGCCGGCAAGCCATCCGCCTTCGATAACCAGTACATACCGAAGGCTATGTACACAGATCCTGAAGTAGGGGTTGTGGGAATGAACCCTGGGGAAGCCCGTGAAGAGTTTGGCGAGGTTAAGATCGGAGAGTTCCCGATGCGTGCCTCTGGAAGAGCTTTGACCACAAACGATACTAGCGGTTTTGTCCGTGTTATAGCATCCGGAGACGGAAAAATTCAGGGAGTCCAGATGATGGGTCCTCGAGCGTCGGATATGATAGCTGAGGCTACACTTGCTCTGGAGATGCAGGCCTACCTTGACGACGTGGCAAATACCATCCACGCACACCCTACATTCCCAGAAGCCTTTGCAGAGGCCTGTAAAGACGCTTTAGATAAGTCCGTACATATCTGAATCTTTTGCCAGGTTTTCTAGAAAGGACTGAATTAAAAACCTGGAACCGTATTAACTGTTTTATGCCAGAGTGCGGATTCTGCAGCCAGGAATTTGAAGGCGAAGAAGAGCTGAGAGAGCATATTGAATCCGAGCACAGAGATGAGGCAAAGGAAGAAATGAAGACGGGTGGCTGGAAGAAAAAACATCTGGCTGTAAAATACACTTTCACTCTGATAGTTATCCTGGCTGCAGGAGTTCTGATACCGCAGGTGCTCGATGAAGCAGCCGAGACAGATATGAATAACTCCGATGTAGATTTAGAAGGAAACCCTATGCTTGGAGGAGAGGATGCAAATACCACGATAGTTTTCTTCGGTGACTACAAGTGCACAACTTGTGCAGAAGTTAATCAGCACCTAACAGGAGACATATACGACGAATTTATCGAGACCGGTCAAGCAAAGCTTTACTTCCTGAACTACGATTACCTGAACACTGAAAACGGTGAATCAAGTACCAGGGCAGCTATAGCTGGAGAATGCATGTACAGACAGAGTGAAGAACAGTTCTGGAGCTTCCATAACAATATTTACAGTGAACAAGGCAGTCAGGACGATGAATGGGCTACAACAGACTACCTTATAGAGCTCGCACAGCAGTCAACCGCTGGAATGAACTACACCGAACTTGAGAGCTGTATAACTTCTGAAGAGACCCTAGAACATGTAAATCAGGACAAAAGAACAGGAATTGATATGAACGTCGGGTTCGTGCCTTCAGTATTCATAGATGGTGAAAAAATAGCTAACACCTCCATTGAAAACATAAGAAACCATCTAGAGGAAGCTGTTACACAGTAAAATTCAGTTATTTAATCGCTGTTTCTATGTGAGTTGATCTATCTTGTAGAGTCCTGCAGTAGTTATCAGTACGCCCAGAGATGCCCCAAGCAGTTCATACACCGGACCGTATAGAACTTTATCTTCTGAAACTAGAGTTGTACCTGCAGCTACTGTTAACACTGCTGCGACCTCAAGTGCCAGGAGTATCTTCACGTGTTTTTCCTTCAATTATCTCACCTATGCGAAGTCCTGCGGGAAGTACGTAAATCTTACGTATAGATATACGAAGTAAAGCAGGATAAGTACCAGTGCACCTGCTATCGAAAGTACCTGGTTTTCTGTAGCTTTCAGTCTTTCTGAAATCTTATCCAGGCCCAGTTTCTCAGCTGGTACGGCGAGCATGTTGCCTAAATGGTCTCTCTTGAACATGTAGAGAACCGGTAGACCGGCAAGTAGTATCTCCATTGGAAGATCCCATAGTACAAGAGGTCGCGGGACAGCATAAGTCGACACAACTGCCCCTGACCCTATGGCAAGGAGAGGATTAGTTATGTTGCTTCCGACCAAGGTTCCCAAGGAGATACCTTCACTACCGTGTCTCAACCCAGAAATAGCTGTTATCATCTCAGGAAATGCCGAAACCACTCCAACTGTAGCTACTCCTATCATCGAACCTGAAAGCCCTGTTTCCTGAACAGCTAATTCTACAACCCTCAGGAAAATATCTGCAGAACCTATAACAAGCAGCATAGCAACTACACCAACTCCGAGATCCAGTAAAGGTCTCGAAGATTTTGATATATCCCCTTGCTCTGCAAGTATATCCTCACGAGTAGTATAAAGATAGTACATGTATGCGACAAAACCCGAAACAAGTATTAAACCATCTAAACGAGTTAAAGTACCTGAAACACTCAGAGCACCTCCTCGAATAAAGCTTAAGACTCCTTGCCAGTTCAAGGCAAGTACCAACGTTACAAGAGTCGTTCCCACCATCGGAGCGTAATCTCTAATAAGGAATTTTCTGGAAAACCTGAATCCTTTCTTATTGGCCATCAAAGCAGAGGATATGATCACGAGCCCTATGACAAGTGTTTCTTGAACTACGTCACTGCCTATGCTGGCCCCCAGTACTGTTCCCGACTGCTGCAGGTAAACTCTTTGAGACTCAGCTACAGCTGTCTCTGCGATAACACCATTCTGCATAAGTGTTTCAAGCGCCTGAGAATGAGCACTCAGGAAGATCTCCATCAGATTCACGCCGAAAAGTTCGAGAGGAACACCTGAGCTAAGAAGGATTTTAGCTGATCCAACGAGATGTAAGGTAAGTTCAGGGAGAGAAGTACCTATAGAAACTATCGTCATGGCAATAACAACCTCTGAGACACCATAGTACTTGGCCACACCCTCCATCTTCTTCACAACTACTTCAGCGGCTGCGACCAGAAATAAGATTGATATAGCTCCTATCAAAAGATTTGGTAGAAATCCCGACACGCCCAGAGCCATAAAACGTAAATTATCCTGAAGCCATTAATTAATTCCTAGCCAAAGCGGCCGAGACCGCTCTGCTTACCTTTACCTTTCAACTGGCCTTCAGTGTATCCGAAAACTTTCAGAACTCTTATAGCAGCCGGCAAAACCTGGTTATCGATGTAGTAATCCGCATCATAGCTTTCAGCGAACTCTGTAAGCTCTGCCCTGCTGGAGATCCCGCCTGCACCTCTGGTAATGACGTAATCAATCGTTGTCTCAGGTTCAATCGTTTTACCTCTCTCACGAGCCTTAATAGCTGCTTCAACATGAGGTGCCGTTGTATCATACTCTTCAGGTGGTTTAGTCAATGTAGTGAATATCCTGAGTTTTTCTACAGGAACCTCTTGACCTTTCAGATTCTGGATGGTGTCCTTAACGATCTCAGCAGCTTCATCAATCTCGTTCTGCAGTACCTTCCTGAGCACTTTCTTCTGCGTCTCCTTAGCTATTGGACTCCAGTCTCTTCTGACCTGCTCAAACCCTGTTATCTTCATCTCACCGTCTTCATCCATCAAGGCATACTTCTTTTTCGCTCCCTCTCCAGATTCCTTGGATGTAAAGAACCCTGTCTCAAAGTAGCCCTCGAACTCCAGCTCCATGAACTCAGGGAGATCGGAGTTCACCTTCTCAATAAATTCAGTTTTCCTTTGCCTGATATTATCACCTGAAAGGAATACAGAATCCGTATCACCATATACGATCTCTAGACCCATTTCTTCAGCAGTTTTAATAGTATCTTCAATATATTTTCTGCCCATGTACGTTGTTGCCTGCGCTGACTCCTTCGAGTACCAGCGTGCACCGTTATAGCCAAGATAACCGTAAAATGAGTTCGCAAGTATTTTCTGCGCCTGCTGGCGGCTGTAAATTCTTTCGTACTCTATAGATTCTTCGTCGTATTCCTTCATCTCGTCCTTAAGTTCGTATCTGGACTCCACAAGCCCTTCGATCAGTTCCGGGAAGAATCCCTGGTGGTCCTGGCAGAAGTAGAAGTCGAACTCCTCTGGTTCAAATTTTTCGCTGCAGTCTTCCAGGTTAAGCATCTCTGGTGATATGTTGTGTGCTACCATCACTGTCGGGTAAAGTGAGCGGAAGTCGAAAACCACGATATCTTCGTGTAGGCCTGAATCCGGTGTGTAGACGAATCCTCCCTCATATGCTCCCTGGCTTTGACGTCTGCGTCTTTCGTTTCTGGTTGGCCGGTTAGGCGAGATCATGTTCTTCTTCCGGGCTTCCTTCAGCAGGAAGTTCTCCGTAAGCTGGCCGTAAGTCAATCGGCAAGCATCAAAAGGTGTAAGCCCTGTGATTCTGGAAAGCTCTATTATCTGTGGTACCAGTTCCCTGGAAAGTTTGTAGGCGAGCTCGGAATCCTTCAGCGCGTACCGGGCGAACTCCTCCAGGTTTTCTTTTTTATCCCACCACTCCTTCATCTCTGGGAAAGATACGTCGTCTTTGTTTTCACCAAGCATCTCCTCGGCGACCGAGTCCAGATCAAGTCTTTCTGACTCCAGGCCGGGCGAGACCACGTGCTCGATGAACGGATACAGGTCCAGATGCATCCGGCCCTTCAGACGCGCTCCCGCAAACCTACCACGCCGGTTGAACTTCATTCTTTCTCCGTCACGGCCAAGCGAAAGCTCCAGATTATGTTTCTCAACACGCTCCCTCAGGACCTGGAAATCAAACTCATCAGTATTATAACCTGATAGAATATCCAGATCCTCATCCTGTACGACCTCTATTATACTTTCCAGCAGCTCTTTCTCATCTTCAACAGTTTCAACAAAGTCCTCCTCGATCTCAACCGTCGAGATAACTTTCTCCATATCCTCCCCGAAAAACGACACCATGACTATCTCATCATCTATAACCTCAAGATCAAATGCCACAGAAGTGAAATCTACATCTTCAGCCTCAATACCAGTATTAACATCCTCTAACTCTATGCTGATATCAAAATCCTCAGATTCTTCTTCTCGTCCTTCCAGCTCTATGGTTTCTGTAGGTAGTATCTGATTGTCGATCAGGTATCGCTTGTAGAAAGGTATGTCAAACTCTCTGCAGCTTGAAACCTCTTCAAGCTCGTAAACTTGATGTTCAAGCTTTGGTACTGTTGCCGGGATCTCTGTGTAAACCTTGAGAGCTTTTACCTGCTTCATACCGTCTTTTTTCTCAACTATTTCGATCTGCGACGGTTCAACAGGTTCCCCGTTATCGTCGTGGAACTCTTCAGTTTCTATAATTTCCTTCAGGTCCTCAACAGTTTCTCGTTCCTCCGGTATAGCGTAGAAATAAGGTTTGAAGTTTTTCTCCAATGCAAGCACATTTTCTCCTTCAGGAGTTTTTCCGAAGAGCCTCAGTTCTACTTCTTCCCCTTCATCTGTCTCGTAGGTTCTGTAGTCTATATCTATTATGCTTGCCTGGAGTTTCACAACTTGTTTTTCCAAGCCGAGAATTAAGTAAACGGAGGGACAGGTCCAATTATTAAGTTGAAGGCTCTGTCATTTAACCAGTATGAGAACACTTCTAGTGACTGATATCCATGGAGACCATGAAAAACTGGAAAAAATAATCGAAAGAGAGGAGTACGATGCCATCCTCTGTGCAGGCGATCTTGGAGACGCCAAAGAATACCCTGACTATACTGCAAACCTTGAAGACGTGCTGGAAAAGTTCAACCAGAAAGACAAGCTTGTCAAGGCGGTTCCAGGGAATATGGACCGCGAAGAAGACTGTATCAAGGCGCTGCGGCAGCACAGATTAAATCTTCATCAGAAAATTGCTTCCTTTGAAGGTTTTGAGGCTGTCGGTTATGGAGGAGGTATAACGCCGTTTGGAACTCCGTTTGAGCCTGCTGAAGAGGAAATCCGGAACGCTTTAGAAATTTTACAGGAAAGAATGACATCTGACACAAAGGTAGGAGTAATCCATCAGCCGCCTAAGGATACTGAAGTCGATATCGCTGATGGCGATCACGTGGGAAGCCAGGAGGTCAGAGAGTTAATTGACGAATCCGATTTCGATCTTATCGTTACAGGTCATATCCATGAATCCAGAGGTCAGGATACGTTAGGTGAAACAGATATAGTGAACCCTGGTCCGGTGCTGGAAGGGTTCTATGCAGTTGCAGATATTGAAGACAGTATAGAAGTTGAACTCAAGCAACTCTAGAAGTATTGTTCATCATATAAGTTGTATTTGACCAGTCACAACCTAGTTCAGTTACAGTTTTGAATCCAGTTTGAACTAGTGACTCAAGTAACTCCCGGAACATTTCCCACCTTTCTTTCACTTTTTTCTCTTGACTGTATACACGAAAACATGAATAACGTGTGCTGAAGAGCAAACGTTTTTATATAGGAAAGGAACATTAGTTATGTACAGAACCCTTCAAGGAGGTGACAAATTCAATGGCAGAACTACCACTAGCACCAGTCAAGCGGATCATCAAGCAGGCCGGAGCAGCAAGAGTCTCAGAAGACGCAGTCGAAGAACTAAGAGACGAACTAGAAGATCATGCTTCCGAGCGTGCACGCGACGCCAAACAGATGGCAGAACACGCAGGCCGCAAGACAGTGCAGGCAGACGACGTAAAGGCTTCCGCATAAAGTTGTGGAACCCCACTAAAATACTTCCTTTTTTATTTCTCACTTCTCTTGTCTAATACAGTGAAACTGGAAAACTCATTCATTCTGTTCCCAGGTATCGGGGAAAAAACAGAAAAGAAACTCTGGAAAGATAATATCACCCACTGGGATCATCTTGAGGACTCTTCAAAATACTCTGACAAGATACATGAACACAGGGAGAAAGCCAGGAAAAACCTAGAAGTCGGCAACGAGACCTTCTTCAAGGACAAGATGCCGAACAAAAGCCTCTGGCGAGGCTACGAAAACTTCAGAGAGAACGTTACATTCTTCGACATCGAAACTACCGGTCTGAAGCCGGAGAGGAACAAGACCACGACAGTAAGTTTCTATCGAAACGGAGAATCTAAGACTTTGATTAGAGGACAGGACCTGACGAAGGAAAAGCTTGAGCAGGAGTTTTTCGAGTCCTCTATGATGGTGAGCTTCAACGGCAAGAGATTTGACCAGCCTTTCCTGGAGAAAAGTTTTGACGTCGATATCCAGAACCCTCACATCGACCTGATGTATCTCTGCAAGAGACTTGGCTACTCGGGAGGGCTGAAGAAGATTGAGAAAGAACTTTCAATCGATCGTGAACTTGAGGATATCGATGGACGTGAAGCGATCCGTCTCTGGAAAAAGTATGAGAACAATGGTGACGAGGAAGCACTCCGGAAACTTGTGAAGTATAACCAGTACGACGCCGAGAACCTTCAGGACCTTCTTGAAATAGTTAGAGAGAAGCTGATAGACAAGGTCGCTCCTGAGCCCGAACGGTTCGAACGCAACACTTAAAAACGTCTCTACCCAAGTTCAGCTTGAAAGCAAAACATGGCCTTGCTTAATACGACTTCACCCTCCGGAAACATGTGGATGGATCTGGTGAGGTGCACCCATACCGAATACAAGGCCAACGACTTCTCCATTATCTACCTGGCAGCTTAAAGCGGGATGAAGTCTTGGCCCAAATTGGGTCAAGCACCGACCGCGAAAACTCCAAACCAACTGAAAACACAGTTCTTTCATTCTACCTCTATGGAACATGGAATGAAGGAACTTGGGCGGTGCGTCGCTTGCAAGGTGGCGTACCGTTCTCGGGCTTTTCAACTAAACCACGATTACAGACCAGGCGGAAAAACAAGGACCCCCAACCAAACAAGAGGTGTCAACCCAAAATGGACGCAAACGCGAAGCACTTTGAAACAGAGCTTTTGGCACGTGCAGAAGAAGCAGCCCGTAGAACAGCACAGTTAAGCCCAGAAGCAAACGTTGTCACAGCAACAGCACTTTAAACAAATATGATAGTGAGTGCAGCTTTCCAGAGTAGACCCAGCTATTCAATAATAATACAGGGAAAACTCAATCCTGGCTCTGGTACGCCGCTGACTCGAAAGCAGCCCAGCCATTAGCCATAGAATCCAGTATTGAAGTAAAGGATTTCGCTGGCTTGATAACTTTCCTGCGGCCCTGAGAGCCTTCCTTCGCATCACGATACTCAAGATACTCGTACTGAATAATACCAAGACGTCTCAACTTCGGTAAAATATTGTTCTTCAGATTTGATTTACCTTTCTCGTGACCCCATTCATCGAACGCGTTCAGTTTTGTCGAATCGATCTCTCCTTCATCCTTTAACTTTCTAAGGAAAATCTTGGCGTACTTGTTCCTCTTCGGAGACTGCTCATGAGGAAAGATCAGGTCAACTATCTTCTCCCAGTTCCAGGCTCTCTCACTTTTCTTGAACTTCTGCTCATCTTCAGGAATCGCGATACTGTGCTTAGTTACTATTGTCGAGGTTTTCCTCGCGGTCTCATCGACAAAAGGGTGTTTATCTTCCGACATGGAAACATCTTAACAAAGAAGGTATAAAAAGAATTTCAGGTGAGTACGCTGAAAACTTTGCCCAGCGTACTTGTCAAACCTGCGTAAGCGAATATCCCTACTATCCAGGTCAATGCGAAAGCCATGAAAACGAAGTAGTTTCCGGCTCCACTTGACGCGCTGAACTGGAGAAACGGAAGTGAAACAGTGATATCCATGGAGAGAAATCAGGAGATACTAGCTTATAAATTATAACTCGCCGAGGTCTGGAGACCTGATTGGAAATATTTGAAAATTGACCTCAACCACCAACATATGAGCTACGAAGAACTCTCCCGCGAACAACTCATCGAAGCACTCAGAGAGATGGAGGAAAACTACGAAGAGGAAAGAGAGGAACGGGAAAGGTTCGAAAAACTCGCCAGGAAAACCAAAGCCGACTTCGAGAACTACAAGAAGAAACAGGATGAAAGAAAGCAGCGCTGGCAGGATGAAGCCAAGCAAGAACTGGCAGAAGACCTGATCGAAGTCATGGACAACCTTGAAAGAGCACTGATGGCAGCAGATGAGGAAACAGCAGTAGTACAAGGCGTGGAGATGGTCAACGATCAGCTCTACGATAAATTGAATCGTAAAGGACTTGAGATAATAGAAACGGAGGAAAAATTTGATCCAGAAGTACACAAAGCCGTTGATACCCGCAAACATGAAGAACACGAGCCAAAAACAATCCTGGAGGAGAAAAGAAAGGGTTACAGGTATGGGGAGAAAATTTTAAGGCCAGCAGAAGTGGTTGTGGCTGAAAAACCTAGAGAGGAACAAGATGAATCCTGAATACATAAGCAGTAGACTGGAAGAGGAAACAGCCGAACTGGACGGGGAAGAACTCAGACATGAGGCTGAAGCGATCCTGGACGAAGAAGATATCGATTACTCGAAAATAGGTGTTTCAGGCCTCGAAAAACCTGAGCACAAACAGCACAGCTACGAACTTGAAGTCGGAGGAGAAACATACCGTCTGGAAGTGATCCTCGCAGACGGGCGACCAGGCCACGAAGACGGCTCCATAAAACTTGAAGAGAAAAATGAGCTAGCTTAAAAATTTCTAATCCTTGAAAACTAGGTTAAGCCAGGTCTCTTCACCGAATCGTGGCTCATCGAAAATTTTTATCCTGTACGGTCTGACAACGTAAAACTCTGAATCAATATACTCCATTTCTTCAGGTTCAGAGACTTGCTCTTTCAGGCCAGGAAACCTTTCTGTGTAAGTTTTGAAGGCTTGTGAAACTTTCTCTTCATCCTCCAGTTTTTCCGCTTCTCCGAAGACCTGTAGACCTCTTTTATCGTCGCTCCATTCCTGTCGAGAGTCATAGATGGAGAGCGAGATCGAGGAGTTCTCCTCAATGTTCTTTCCGTGATCCGTGTCCGGCTCGGTCAGAATGTAAAAATTGAATTCGCCGTCGAATGCGAAAAATGCTGTCGCATTGAAGGCCTTCGAGTTTTCCGAGACTGTGGCCAGCGCCAGAAGTTCGTTTCTGCGGCAGATTTCTTCCAAACTTGCCTTTGCTTCCTCAAATGAAAAATTTTCTGTTTCCAGCAGCTTCATTACAATGTAAATTCTAGAGCAAACTCCAAAAAATTTCTCTCCAGTTCTCTATTTTTCTATTCCTGAATAAGAGAGTGTATAAAATGATAATGTAAGCAATTTCTAGTTTGACTCCATATTCAGTATAAGCTCGATATCCTCATCTGCATCTTCATCAATTTTGGCAGCTTTTCTGGCAGATTGTTCCAAGTCTTTGAGCTCGCCCGTCATTATCTCAAAATCTTTTTCAAGCTCCTGAAGAGCCTGATGTATTTCCTGGATGTCCCCTAGAGCGTCTTTCAGAAACTGAAGTTCCTCTTTATCTACACTCTTGCCTCTAGCTATATCCCTTAAAACTCTGTCCAATCTATTTTGATTCTCTAACTCATGTAGATCCTCATCCATTTGTTTATCAGCTTTCTCCGCAGTTTGAACCATTTCCTCCAACTTTGGTAACGCCTCCTGTAGATTTTGATCGAATTCAACTAGGTTTCCGACATCCTTCTTCAGGTTTTTAGCTGCTTTCTGCTCGTCCTTACCTCTAATTGCCATAATCTACAGTTATCGAATTTTTCATAAAAAAAGTTTCCCGATCAGTATACTTCACAATCTTAAAACGAGTAGAAACAACTGGTTTAAAAATTTTTATTCACGTAAACAAAAACATAACTAGGTGTTATTCTAAAATGAGCAGAATTATCGGGATCGACTTGGGAACGACAAGAAGCGCAATGGCAACAATAGAGGACGGAGAGCCTAAAATCATCGAAAACAAGGAAGGTGAAAGAGTTACTCCTTCCGTAGTAGGTTTTGACGACGGTGAGCGACTCGTCGGGAAGCCTGCGAAGAACCAGTTGCTGACGAACAAGGAAAATACTGTAAAGTCGATCAAGCGGCACATGGGAGAGGACTATGATGTAAATCTTGATGGAGAAGATTACACTCCGCAGGAAATCTCCTCTATGATTCTGCAGAAGCTGAAAAATGATGCAGAGGACAAGCTCGGCGACGATGTCGAGAAAGCTGTAATCACAGTTCCTGCTCACTTCGACGACACTCAGAGGCAGGCTACAAAGGACGCTGCAGAGATCGCAGGTCTTGAAGCAGAGAGAATTCTGAACGAGCCGACCGCAGCAGCTCTAGCATACGGGCTGGATGATGAAAGCGAGAAAACTGTACTTGTATACGACTTCGGAGGAGGAACCTTCGACGTCACAGTCCTAGAGATGGGAGACGGAATCTACGAAGTCCAGAGCACCGAGGGAGACAACGATCTCGGAGGAGATGACTTCGACGAGAAGATCGTTGACTACCTGCTTGAAGAGTTCGAGGACGAGCACGGAGTTGATCTCCGAGAATCAGATGAAGCTATGCAGCGTTTGAGAGAGAACGCTGAAGAGGCCAAGAAAGAGCTCTCCTCCCGTGAATCCACAAAGATCAACATACCGTTCATCTACCAGGAGGGCGGCGAGACATACAACCTCGACCAAGAACTGACGAGAAGCAGGTTTGAAGATTTAGTTGAGGATCTCATCCAGAGAACTACAGATCCGACAAAGAAGGCTATGAACGACGCCGGCGTGAACTCCGGAGACCTCGACGAGGTCATCCTTGTCGGAGGTACGACACGTGTCCCTGCTGTCAGAGAGCACGTGCAAGCCATCACAGGCCTCCAGCCGGATAAAAGTGTAAGCCCTGACGAAGCAGTTGCCCTGGGAGCATCGATCCAGGCAGGAAGCATGGAAGGCGAAATGGAAGACATTCTGCTACTCGACGTAGCACCTCTCTCACTTGGAGTAGAGGTCAAGGGAGGTCTCACAGAAACACTGATTGAGGAGAACACCACGATCCCGGCAGAGGAATCGAAAACTTTCACGACAGCCCAGGACAACCAGTCCGTCGTGACCGTACACGTCGTCCAGGGAGAACGTGAGATGGCAAAGGACAACAAGTCTCTCGGGCAGTTCAATCTTGAAGGACTACCGCCAGCACCTGCTGGACAGCCTCAGATCGAGGTAACTTTCGAGATCGACTCAGACGGTATCCTGAACGTCTCCGCAGAGGAACAGCAGAGCGGAGAATCAGCCTCCATCACTATCGAGGATCAGGCCCGATTAGACGACGAAGAAATCGAGGAGATGAAGGAGGAAGCAGAGAAGCACGCAGAAGAAGACGAAAAAAGAAGAGAGTTCATCGAAGCAAAGAACAAGGCCGACCAGATCATCTCGCAGGGCCGCGACCAGCTTGAAGAGCACGGAGACAAAGTCGACGACTCCCTAGTCGAAGGTATCGAGATGCAGCTGAATGAACTGGAGGACTTCCGTGAAGACGTAGAGCTTGAGGAAAGCGAGGAACTTCAGGAGAAAGTCACAGAAGTCGAGGAGAAGCTCCAGGAGATCGGTCAGGAAATCTACGGCGGAGAAGACGGCGCTCCCGGTGGAATGGAAGGCATGGGTGCAGAAGGATTCGATCCAAGCAACATGAGCGAGGAAGACCTGAAGCAGGCAGCCCAGAACATGGGAGCAGGCTCAGGCGACGATGTCGTCGACGCAGACTTCGAAGAAGTAGACACAGAAGACGAGGAGAAAGAGGAATAATGCTCCTCTCCTCCTCTTTTCAAAATCTCCATAACATCACCGAAGTGCGTTCAGCTTCTCTGAACGTGCTCTGGTGATGAAACTTCCAGAAGTTTCATGGCGAAAGAATACTACGATCTTCTCGGCGTAAGTGAAGACGCAAACCAGGATGAGATCAAGAAGGCTTACAGGAAGAAGGCGAAAAAATACCATCCTGACTCCAACAAGGATTCAGCCGATGAGGAGAAGTTCAAGAAGATCAACAAGGCGTATGACGTTCTCTCGGACGAGAATAAGCGTAAAAAATATGATAAATTTGGAAAACAGGGAGTTGAAGGTAGCTCCAGTAGAGGAAAGAGGCGGGCCTCCGCCAATTTCCAGGATATCTTCGAGCAGATCTTCGGCGGCGGAAGAGGACGTCGTGGAAGCAGAGAGGCTCAGGGAGAAAACCTGAAGGTTCAGACGACTATCTCTCTGGAAGAGGCCTATAAAGGGGTTGAGAAAACCTTCAAGGTCTCGAGGAAATCCGAGTGCGCCGAATGCGATGGTTCAGGCGCAGAAGACGGTAATACTTCTACATGCTCCAACTGTAATGGTCAGGGGAAAGTTGAACAGGTAAGGCGAACTCCTCTGGGGAGAGCTCGCCAGGTAACCGAGTGTCCTGAGTGTAACGGTACAGGAGATATTCCAGAGACCAAGTGTTCTGAATGTAATGGTTCAGGTATAACAGAAAAAGAGGATGAGATCACTGTTGACATACCTGAAGGAGTAAAAGATGGACAGAGGCTTAGAGTCAAAGGAAAAGGCCATACAGCAAGAAACGGTAATTCTGGAGATCTTTATATCTTTGTAAGTGTTGAACCTCATGATTCTCTGGAAAGACGTGATTCAGATCTATATACAACAGTCAAGGTCGGTGTAGGGGATGCCGCACTGGGTACTCAGGTTGAAGTACCACATCCAGAGTCCACTATTTCTGTAGACGTTCCTGCAGGCACACAACCTGGACAGGTGATGCGTGTAGAAGGCAAAGGATTCCCGAGTGGCTGGGGTTCAGGCGATCTATATGTTAAAGTAGACGTCGACATACCGAGCGAGCTGACTGAAGAACAGGAAGAAGTTATGGAGGAACTCAGAGAAACTGAAAGTAATGAGAAAAACTTCTTCGAATCAGTCAAGGACTTCATCAGCTGATTAACAAACTCTTAAGGAATGGTATAGAATACATAATAGCGGTTCCTAAAGAGAACATCGCCAGGTGCAATATAATGTCTTCGTCTTCTTTGAATCTTGGTAGCAGGTCTGCTCCTGCGATGTAGACAAAGTTTCCGATTACAAGAGGAAGCAGTACTGCGTTTATACCTGCGGATGCTGTTGATAAGGCAAGCACTATCCCTGCACCTAGAAACATGAATAAGCTGATTGCAATGTTGAATCCTACTGCTTTTTTCTGTGAGAAACCGCTTTCAACCAGTACTCCAAAGTCTCCGGCTTCTTTCGGAATTTTGTGTGCCATTACAGCAATGGTTGATGCGATTCCTGCAGATGTTCCGACCAGAAAACTGGATGCGATCAGTATTCCATCAAGTATGTTGTGTACTGCGTCTCCCGCCACAAGAACATAGGAAAATGCTTCTATATGGTGATCCTGGTTGTGACAGTGCCAGTGAACCAGTCTTTCCAATACTAGTGAGCCTGCCAGCCCTGCAAGCACTAAAAGACCTGTAAACCGTGTGTAACCTACATTATTTGCGAGTTTAAAGATCAGGTGTATGAATACTCCTCCGAATATGGTTCCAGCTGATAAAGAGATAAGGTATGGAGTCATTCTCTCCGTTTTTTCATCGTTTACCGCGAGAAAAAGTGCTCCCAGACCTGAAAGTAGGGATGTTGCTATCAGGCTGTACGCTATAAGCTCAAGAACCATACCAGAAAAAGGTGTTAATAATTTTTTAAAGTATGCTATTAATCTGGAGTTATGGAAGTAATAAGCCTGTCCATAGACGACGAGACACTGGACAAAATTGAGGAAATACAGGAAAACTCAAGTTTCAACGGCCGAAGCGAACTTATCCGAACAGCGATCGAAAACCTCCACCAGGAAACAGCTGACAGAGAAGACCTGGAAGGACGCCTGAACGCAGTGATAATCGCCCGGCACTCACACTCAAGCGAACAGAAGATCGCTGAGATATCACACGACTTCGACGATATACTCACAACCCAGCTCCACAGCAAGCTGAGCAACGACAAATGTCTGGAAGTATTCCACACAGACGGACCTGCAGACAAAGTCATCGAGTTCTACAAGCAGCTCGAGGGCAGTAAACACACAGAATCAGTCAATATACTACCACAGAACTAAGGATTAACTGAAAAGTGCGAGAGCGACATCTTCCTCAGGCGCCCACCAGAAATCCACTTCCGGCGAAAAATCCGGGTTGAGATCCATACTGTGGGCTACATCCCCTATCACAGTTTCAGGAGCTATAGTTGTAGAGTACATCTCTATAAAGTCTGCTCCGGTTCGATCAGCTGAGTAGAGAAGTTCTTCACGTCCCATGAAGTCACCAACATTGTTTGTCAGCACTAGATCAGCTTCGCCGCTGTAATCCGAGAAGCATTTAACATGAGAACTGTCTGGCTGCCGGGCTCTGTTACCTATCTCAGTGATTATTTCCGGATAAATTGCTCCGCATTCTTCCTCAGGTTCCAGGAAATCATATGATTGGACACTGCTACGTAAACTTTCAGGGTCAGCTCCTTCAGAAAGCTGTCTACCTATCCTGTTCTGCATCTCGGCAGTTCTGCTCTCAACCTCCACAGTATGTATAGATGCCTCAGGATACTGGTCCTTCAAGTACCATCCCACCAAGTTTGCACCCACAGTCACGATATCCGAATCACTGGATTCAAAACCTCTTTCACTAAAGTAATCCATCACATCATCATAATACGAAAGATGTGTGTTACCTACCTGATACAAATGATTCATGTCAGAGTTAACAATGTCAAATTTTTTGAAACCGAAAAACCATTGAGGACAGAGATAAAAGATAAAGTCAATATTTCAGAACCCATGAAGCTTGCACACACTATGCTCCGGACAGGTTCACCGGACGAGATGATAGACTTCTACACAGAAGCCTTCAACATGGAGCTTAAAAGGAAAAATGAAATGGATACCTTCACACTCTACTTCCTCGGCCACCCCGGACAGACAGCGGAAATTGAACTCACATACAACCACGGCGAAGACGGAAGATACGAGAAAGGGGAAGGATTCGGCCATATCGCAATCCACACACCAGAAAACACCTCACTTCAGGAAGCATATGATCAGGCAGTCGAAGCAGGTGGGGAAGACTACCGGCCACCGGAGGAATGCCCTGGAGACTACGCCTTCGTCAAGGACCCGGAAGGCTACGAAGTAGAGATCCTGGCAAGACCGGCAGTTACCACGGACAATTAGCCCAGAAACATCGGGAAACCACACACCCGATTTTTTCTCTTCTCTCTCAACTCACACAAAACACATTTCGCACCTCAGCTGCACACCAACTACCTCATACTTCTGCTGCTTCCGACAGCTCGAACCGAATTCAGACTTCCGACCGAGGAAAAAGAGCGCAAAACCACTTGAAAACACCTCAGAAAACTCACAAACACCACCAGACTGTGCAAAAATTTTGAACACCAACCAACTCAGGAGTGTTCAACTATAGCAAACATTCATTACTTTTTAATAAACTTTGAAACAACTTATCAGTAATGACAAGAGAGTATGAGAGTGCAGATAATATGCACAGTCTTACCGAAAGAACCTATGAACGTATTGAGAGCCAGTTAGACGATCAAATAGACTACTGGAAAGATCAACAAGCCGCGGTAGCACTTGGCCAGTTCCTGGAAGGAGAAGGAAACAATTCAGGCGAACTTGAAAGAATTAAAGGCGAAATTTTCATGGGAGAGAGTCTAAAAGCTATGCTCGAAGCCAGTTTAGGAGATACAATCAACATGGAAAACGCTATGTCGCTGGTAGGAGGCTACCTGCAAAACCACCAATACTGAGTGTTAAATTTAATCGAACACCCACAATATTTCATCAAAATCTCTGAAACCTTCTTAACAAAGGAAGTATAATAGAAACGTATGAAATCAGTTTCCTGGTTCATACAGAAAAGTTATACCTTCTTTATGTTAAGGCAGATCCATAGCAAATACCCAAGGTAAAGCACCAAGAAGATACCAGGAAACACAGAAACCCTAGGTTGCGATATACCTTCTTTGTGTTAAGGGGTTTTCGAAAACAGCCAATTTCACCACTCTAATTAACTAGAATTTTTCGAGTGTTTACACGTTCCGAACACTCACATAGACCTCAACATAAAACTGAATAATATCTGTAGATATCCATCTCCTGGACGAAGACTAAAGTTTAGCTGCCTGTGCAGTCTTTCAGCATCCTGAGAACTATATCTCTGTTATTTTCAGTGTAGAGGACATTAGCCATGCCTTTTTCTGAGGCCGTCACTGAGATACCCAGGCCTACGTTAGAGAATACCTGTTCCAGATTGTCTCTGAGTCCGGCTTCACCATGGATAATGAATTTTTGACCGTCGTCCTGTATATTGTCAATTCTCACGTTTCAGGTTCTCTACGTAGAGTCTAAAAGTTTTCCCGACAAGGATGTTCATTTTAGTTAAACACTCATAATAGGCTTATTTTTACTTCAAGGAGACAACGAAAGGTTTTAAAGAAAATAGTATGTTCGTAGTGTATTAACAGTCTTTATTTTTCTGATGTGAGTTTAGAGACCCCCACCTAACCGGTCTGAGGAAGAGTTTTTCAACAACGCAGGGAAAAATTACCTATGGCAGCCCAAGAAGGAAGCAAGCTACGTGCAAGCGACGTTGCAGATAAATACAGGGAGACAATCGATTTGATGGAAGAGTTAGAGGAGCAGAAAGCCCTAACTTTCCACGTCCTCAAGAGGTTTATAGAAGACAAGTCAAACTTCGCGGATAAATACACTGAGCGGATCGTAGATGTTCAACGTTTCCACTCGGAGGTTGGCCAGTTCGAGCACGATGTGAGAGCTCTGGAGTCTTCCAATAATACTTCAAAGAAAAAGTCTGCGAAAAAGATTGCCTACGAGGAAGAACAAGCAATAAAGGATATGAAAAGTGCGGCAGAGGCGGTGATAAAGTTCGGAGAACTCAAGGAAGACGCACTTGAGAGGAAAGAAAAGTTCAAGAGCGAAGGTAGAGACTTATCCGCGCTTGTGATGACGGACAACTACCTGGTGATCGAGGCCATCTTGAGAGATGTAGTCATTACTACTGGGATGCCTACTCAGAGATCAGAGTCATAGCAAATAAACTGGCTAGAGAAACGGAGTACAACCAGTTCAAGAAAGAAATCAATGAGATAAAGAACGATAGAGAGATCAACGAGGCCGAGGAAGTGATACGTGAGAACTACGGTGGACCAGGTTCACTTGAACAGGACAGATATGCTGGTTTGAAGAAAAACGCTGAAAAAGTGTTGAACAACCTAGAATAAATTACAACAGCTTTTACTCATCCCTGAATTCAGAAAGGAGTTCGCCGCATCTCTTGGCGATCTTCTCACCTTCATCCGTGAGTTCGACGACTTTTTTTCTACCGTCTTTCTCCGAGTCAACCAGATCAAATTCCTCCAGCTGGTGGAGTATACGGACGGTATGTGAGTATGTGGCGTCGACCTCCGATGAAAGTTCGGATGCGTAGTTATCTGTGAAGCCGCTGTTTATATTTACGAGTATCTTCACCGGTTTCTCGTTGATAAAGAAGCTTTCAAGGTCTTCCTCCCCCATCTACAACCCTCTATTAC
>JBEQAY010000017.1:0-21462 GCA_041640075.1 Candidatus Nanohaloarchaea archaeon
TCATGTTGTTCGGAAAATTTTTTAAAGGCGTCGACAACAGTTTCAAATAAATGGCAAAAAGAAGCTATGTTGAAGACGATAGAAAGACTGTAAAACGCTCAATACAGGACAGAAGAGTTATTGAAAAATTTGCAGAAGAACTGGGGGCTGAAATAAAACCAGAAAGACTTCTCGATGGCGAAGTTAATCCTGAAAATATAGAAGCGGTAGCAAGATACAGATTGGTTCATCCGTACGAAGCAGAAAACTTTTCATATGCATTAATGTATGGAGAAGAAGCAGCTGCACAGGTAAAATTGTTTGTGGAGCTTCCAGGAGCTGAAACACAGGTTTACACAGGGGAGATCTCATACAATGCCGGGGATATATTCAATCCTGCTTCAGTGGTAGAAATGGAGAATCAGCAGGGAACTGAAGAGTTGGATGCAGATAAAGACCTGGAAATAGATAGAACAAATCCTGGTTCGGCTATTGCAGATGTTGATTAGATTTTATCATTGCTTCCTGGTTTATACCTGCATTTCTTGTAAAAACAGGTTCCCTATGAATTTCCCGAATAATATAAATTTTTGTTGTTCAAAAATAACAACAGTGAGGTCGTATGTATGGATCTGATGACAAAGATGATTTTGAGTACAATCTTGAGGATTTAGAGATACAGTACGATGAAATGGATATTGTAAGCCATGCAGAGAAAGCTGATTACGATCTTTCTGATGTAGACGATGATGAGCTTGCCACAGAACTGTACTGGGATCCTTTCTATGAGCACGCGATGGAGGCGGAAATTTCTCATCCCGAATACAGCCCTACCTTCGCAGTAAGCAACTCTTCTCTAGGACTTGACTTCAAAAAGACGCCTGAAGGTGATTGGGAGCTGATTGAAGCCACGCCGCTTGTCTTCGGTATGGAAGGTTTCAGCGATGGTTACAGATGGGGAGATATCTCCGATGACGTAGAGAGACATCTTGACTCGATGTTTGGAACTTTTCATCATGACCTTGATAACGCTATGCTGAATTTTGAGAACAAAAGGTTCGCGGCGGATCACTTACCTTCAGCCAGAGGTTACGAAACTATCGAAAGCTTCGATGGAGACCCGGACTCAGATATTGTCTATATTAAGAACCCGCGGGAAGATTGTGGAGAGGGTGTAGAGGTAGTAGAAGCTACAAAGTTCGAGGACAGAACCACGGAAGAGGTAGTAGAAGAGCTTGGAATGGATCTCGATGCTGACCTGATGATAGAGGAGAACGTTCCTTCCGAAGGTGTTACTCTAGAGGATTCAGGTGTTGGTGCTGAAGGAGATGAAGATGAGTATGATGCCTGTATGAGATACGTAGTAGATATCTCACTAACTGGTGAGGGAATGAATGCAAAGTTCCTTGGAGGATACTGGAGAACAGCACCTGAGCCAAAGGGAAGCGACGCACCTCTCAAGGAGAGACGTATAGCAAATCTGAAAGAAGGAGAAGCCGTAAGCGCATCTCCAACAGAGCTAAGGGAAGCGACGCAGAAAGCAGCAGAAATCACTAAGGAGATTCACTCTGCTTTGATTCAGGAAAGTGTTGAGGGTGAGATGACACCGGAACACGGCAAGAAATATCTTCCTGAAATAGGCTTTGAATGGAAGAGCGACGTGATGACAGATCCCTTCATGGAAAGACTGGGCTTTAGCGGCGAAGGATACCTTTCCTGATCCACCAGAGAAGAATTATTACAAAGAAAGAGATATGTGAAGAAATGTTTAGCTGGACTTCTCTTCCAGCTCGTCTTCGAGTCCAAGCTTCTCGGCAAGTTCCTTGTAGCGGTTCCTGATTGTGACTTCAGTGACTCCGACTACGTCAGCAACTTCTCTCTGAGTTCTCTTCTCGCCTTCAAGCACTGCTGCGATGTAAAGTGCTGCTGCAGCAAGTCCTGTAGGCCCTTTTCCAGATAGAAGGTCTCTTTCCCTTGCTTCCTTTAGAATCTGGCGTGCTCTTGCTTGGACCTCTCCTGAAAGCTGGAGTTTTCCGGCAAATCTTGGCACGTAGTCCTGTGGCTTTGCTGGCAGGATTCTGAGGCCTAGTTCTCTTGCGACGTAACGGTATGCACGTCCGATTTCTCTTTTCTCGATCCCGGATGCATCTGAGATTTCATCCAGGGTTCTCGGAGTTCCCTGCTTACGTGCTACAATGTAAATTATGGCAGAGATGATAGACTCCATTGATCTTCCTCTTACCAGTCCCTGGTCAACAGACTTTTCGTAAAGTCTGGCCGTTTCTTCGTGGACTGATTCAGGCAGGTTGAGGTTTGAGATCATCGAGTTCAGTTCGCTCAGTGCGAATCCAAGGTTCCTGTCCTTTGACTTCGTCAGTCTCTTGTGCCATTTCCTCAGTCTGTAGTACTGGGCACGCTTGTTTCCTGAGACTTTGTAGAGTTCTCCTCTTCCTTTTCCGATTTCTGTTGAGACTCCCATGTCGTGTTTTGTATATGTTAGTGGCTGTCCTGCTCGGGCTTTCTTTTCTTTTTCTTCTGCGTTGAATGCTCTGTACTCTGCGGACTGGTCGATTCTGTCCTCGTCGATTACTGTTCCACAGCTGATACAGATCAGTTCTCCTTTTGAGGAGTCTTCCTCAAATTGTTGTCCTCCACATTCTGAACATGTCAGTACTGTGTCTCCTTCTTCTGCTTCTTCCTGGCGAAGTTCGTATCCTTCTTCGCCCTCCATATCTTCGGCATCTGCTTCAGAAGTTTCTTCCTCTGATTCCTCTTCTTCCTTCCATTCATCAGGTACTTCATAGTTGTCATGCTGTCTTCTGGGAATGTTCTGCGGAGCTTCTTCAGTCATTTTTATATACACCTATTAACCAGTACTTCTACCGCAATATTTAAATACGTTCTGGTCTCACCTTTGAGGTCTTAGTAACAACAAAACCGCTGCAGAGGTTCGGTCCCTAGGTAATATAATCGTTTATATGTCAACAGAAAATACAGTGGTAGACGAGAAATTAAGATCGCAGAGAGAAACCATTCTTGTAACACTTCTGCTCGTCCTGGGAAGCCTATGGGTACTGTTCCCATTCCTGGATGCAATCATAGTCGCTGCTGTAGTATCCTACCTGCTGAAGATCGGTCACGATAATATAAATGAATACATAGACAACGATTTGCTTTCTTCAGCGATAATGATTTCCTCAGTGTTCCTTACTGTAGGACTGATGGTTTATGTTTTCATCAATAATTTCTTCGAGATACTTTCACAGTTTAACGCATTTACAGGATCTTTGAGACAGGGTATACTGAACATAGTAGAGCTCCTAAACCTGTCAGAACAGTTCCAGGCAAACCTGGAATCCTTCCTGACTCGCTTCTCGGACCGCTTCACCAGCGAGATGATTTCAATCTTTACTTCTATACCTTCACTCCTAATCGACGTCGGTATATTTATCGTAACGACACTTTTCCTCTATAAAGACAGAGAGATAATCGAAAGTCAGCTTAAAGGACTTGTTGGCAGTATTCCAGAGCCTGAAAGAGGAATCGTAAAATCTTTGATCCGTTCAATTGATGAAATTTTCCGTGGAGTCTTCCTTACTCAGTTGATCGTGGCACTGATCCTTGGAGTTGTAAATGCTATAGGCTTCATAATAATTGAACAGTTCACATCAAGTATTCCGTTTATACCTCTCTGGTCACTCCTAATAGGGCTTGCAGCACTTCTACCACTTTTCGCAGGTTTCATGGTTTACGGACCGATCAGTTTGTACTACTTCATGGCTGGTGACCCGCTTAAAGCCACTTTAATCCTGGTATTTGGTATAGTTGTGATCAACGTCATGTCTGAGATCTTCCTGCGGCCGTGGGTTGGTTCAAAACAGATGGATGAGCATCCACTGGTCATATTCCTAGGATTCCTGACAGGACCGCTGGTGCTGGGAGTCAAAGGATTGATCATAGGTCCGTTGATGCTGATCCTGACGAAAGAATTTGCTTTGAATTACTCTAGGATGGCTTACGAACAATCTTCTGGTGGCCACAGCGAGGACACGGAGGACTAGAAACATTTTTCCCGCATTGATCGCATCTTAACTCCCATTCCATCGTTGAATTAATTTTACCTTCCATGTAACCTTCAAAATCTATGTCAAGCCGTAAAGCCAGGTTTTGCATGGCTTTATCATCTGTTAAAAGTGTTTTATCCAGTGTAGAGGCCAGTGCAACGATTTTCTCATCTGCGTCGGATGTTGGAGAGTTTATTTTCTCTGCTTCGTCCCGTACTTCCTCAAGTTCTTTTTTTCCCGGTCTCTGAACGTGAATATCCATATTTCTGAATCTTCGCTCCGCTTCCGTACTTTTCATCTCTTTTTCGACTTCTGGTACTGTGTAAAGTTTATCGAAGTCGGTAGCCTTTCTTCCGTGAACTATTACATTTGAGTCGATTACGGCGTCCATGCTCTGTTGACTCTTGAACCTTTCCTTATTAAAAAATAGGCAGTTTGAAGGTATGTGTGATAAAACAATGAGTCTACCTAACGCACCAATCGAAAGAATAATCAGGAAGGCAGGAGCCGAAAGAGTATCAAAAGAAGCAGTTGAAGAACTTAGAGACGCAGTTGAAGAACTTGGAAACGAGATTTCAGCTGACGCAGTTCAGATGGCTGACCACGCAGAGAGAAACACAGTTAAAGAAGAAGACGTGGATATCGCCACAAAACAGTAAGGGAGATAATAATGCTGAAGATCAAAGATCTTCTAAGTACACTGGCCAACAGAGGTGCTCAGTGAATGCCGCAGCAAGTTGAAGCAGGAAAACTTCGGAACGGATCATTCGTCATGATCGACGGAGAGCCGTGCGAAGTAAGGGATGTCTCAAAGTCCTCACCAGGGAAGCACGGAAGTGCAAAGGCAAAGATCAAGGCTCGAGGACTGTTCGACGATAAGGACAGGCACATCACCAAGCCAGCGGATACAATGATGATGAGCCCTGATCTGGATAAGAAAGAAGGTCAGGTCGTATCCATCGACGGGAACATTGCACAGGTTATGGACATGGACTCCTATGAGACAGAGGAGATGGATATTCCTGACGAGTTCGACGCCAGTGAAGGAGACACCGTCAACTATTGGGTCGTCGACGACAGGAAGCTCTTCAAGGGAGTCAAGGAAGAGTAAAAACCTTCCTTAGTTCTTCCACTCATACCTACTTTTTATCTAAAAAATTCTCTATCCAAGCTTACTTCATCAGTACGATTAAATTAATCGGTAAACCATTCTCAACTTATGAACTGGAAAAGACTTAGAGAGAAAGCACTGGACAAACTTTACCCCACTGAAAAGGAGTTTCAGGAACTTAATGATACTTACAACGAGATATCTGCATTTATAGAAAGTGAATACGGTTATGAAACGTTCTTTGCAGGTTCAGCTGGGCGCATGACCTGTGTAAAAGGGGATAGGGATATAGATGTTTTCGTGCTTTTTCCAGAGGATATCTCCAGAGAAAAACTGGAGAAAGAAGGTCTCGGTATAGGTAAAGAAACTTTCAGAGAGTTTAACGGAGATTACCAGGTTGAATATGCTGAACATCCGTATACAAAGGGAGAGATACAGGGATTCGAGGTAGAGATCGTGCCGTGCATAGATACTTCGCCAGAAGATATACAGAGTGCGGTGGATAGAAGCCCACACCATGCTGAATGGGTCAGAGAAAATCTTACTCAGGAGCAGAAGGAGGATGTAGTTCTGCTTAAAGGATTTCTGAAGGCTGGAGATCTATATGGATCATCGCTGAAAGTAAGAGGTTTCTCAGGGTATCTATGTGAGCTACTGATAGCACACTACAGAAGTTTCAAGGAAGTGGTAGAAAATGTGTCTGAGTGGCGTGAAGAAACTGTAATTGATCCAGAGAACCATCACGAGGAAGAGGTCCCGGAAAAACTGGAAAAGAAGTTTTCTGAAGACTCTCTTATCGTGATCGATCCTGTCGATTCTGAAAGAAATGTTGCCAGTGTACTGACCTCTGAAAACTATGCGAAGTTTATCTACAGATGCTGGGAATTCGAGAAATCTCCAGGCCTCGATTTCTTTGAGAAAGAGGAAAGGAGTCTGGACAAGTTTGAACTTGAAAGAGAAGTGGAGAAGAGAGCAGATTTCATAGTTCTGGAGTTCGAACCGGTAGATGAACCTGATGATATCGTTTACCCGCAGATGAGAAAAGCTATGCGAAGAATGAAGAGTGAACTTGAAGAACACGAGTTCAGGATATACGAGAAAGGTTTTCACGTGGGTGAGAAGATTCGGGTTTTCTTCGAGCTGGACACGGAGCTTCCGGAAATCCAGTACCAGAAAGGGCCTAAAGTTTACCATGGCTCGGAACACGTTGACCAGTTCACCTCAAAGTACGATCATACTTTTGTCCGCGACGAGCGAATCTGTGCAAAGGTTGAAAGAGAGTACACTCATGCCAAGAAGCTGCTAAAGGATTTCCTTTCTGGAGAACCTGGAGATCTGAAGGAGAAGGGTATACCAGGTAACGTGGCTGAGAGAATTGTCGAGTTCAGGATGAGGGATCCGATACTTGGTGATGAGGAATGGTTAAAATTCTTTGCCGGGAAGCTGAAGGTAGAACAATGAGCAATGTAAATATAGTTGTAGGACTTTCAGGAGTCGGAAAATCAACCGTACTTGAGGAAGCTACGAAGCTTGCATCTGAAGAGTACGAGATAATTAACTACGGAGACAGGATGCTTGATATCGCGATGCAGGAAGGTCTAGTTGACTCCAGGGACGAGATAAAGGAGATCAGCTCCGAGGAACAGAAAGAGGTACAGAAAAAAGCAGCTGAATCAATAGTCGAGGACTCAGAGGACGGCAACGTTATCGTCGATACTCATGCAGCAATCCAGACACCTCACGGCTACCTTCCAGGTTTGCCGAAGTGGACAATCGAGAACCTTGAACCACAGCACCTTATCGTTCTCGATGCCTCCGCGGAAGAGATCTACGAGAGGAGCACAGATGATGAGGGCCGCAGCAGAGAACACGAATCAGTAGAAGGAGTGGAACGCTACAGAGAAGTAGCACGTGAAATGGCCTCAGCAGGTTCGGTACTGACAGGAGCTTACCTGAAAATTATAGAAAACAAAGATGGGATGGCTCAGCAGGCCTCAAAAGAACTTGTGAAAGTACTGGAGGGTTAAAACCTTTTTACACCCTCTATTCATATTTTAACCACTTCTAAAGCCTTTTTATTCACGTCATCAAAAACAGGTTTTTCTGTTGCGATTTTACAGTAACAAGCCCTTTGCTGTGGTAATTTAGCGTGTTCAGAGGTGCGTAAGGTTAATAAGGTTTAAACTCTGCATTCTCTCTATGCCTAGCCTCTGGGACTTAGGTAAGAGCTCAAAGGAGAAGCTCAATGAAACATGGGAGGAGGATGGCATCCTACAGGAAAAGGTCGATCAACATCGACACAAGTTTGAAGACGATTTCAGGGAGAACATGCAGGAAGACGTTCCTACTCATCCTTACAAGATCTACAGAGATATTGTTGAGAACAGAGAGCTTGAGGACGAGGAAAAGATTGCACTAGAACACATGAAAGACGAGTTCGCCGAGAAGTGGCAGTCACTCAAGCAACAGCACTCTTCCAACTGAAGCGATGCCAGTCAACATTGAGGGGGGACTAAACAGTTCCTCTTTATTTTTATTTTGTCTAAAAAGATCCTAATCAAGTCTCTTCGACATGTAAGGGCCATCTCTTTCATAACCAAACTTTCTGTAATACTCCCTCGTTCCAACGGCTGAAATGACTGTAACCTTGTCTTTTCCTAGTTCCCTGGCTTTTTCCTCGGCCTCTTCCATCAACCGGGTTCCGAATCCCTGGTGCTGGACATCTCCTTCATCACCTATGTCTGCGGCGCTTCCAAGAACCTTCAACTGCCTTACAAGTAAAGTATTTTCGTCTATCTCGTCCCGGAAGCTTTCTTCAGTGGTCCGCAAACGGGTAAATCCCATGAGAATGTCTTCTTCGGTATCTTCAAAGCTCAGGAAGTATTCATGCCCTCCGGAGGCCTCGTAATCTCGCTCAACCAGTTCAATATTTTCGTCCTTCGGCTCCACTTCGTGTGTTCTCTTCATATGCCCAACTTCTCTGCATCTGGTACATCTACATCTCTCTCCTTTCTTGTGAAGCTCCTGTAGAGCCATCTGACGCATATTTGTCAGCTGTGGCCCGGCATCAACCTCTGTACTGGGTATATCTCGCATAACTCGCTTAACCCGGACGTGTGGAGGAATCTCGTCTCTCAGTATTTCTTTCAGCCTTTCCTTGGCTTCGTCATCGTCGATAGGATCGAACTCCCCTTCTTCATACTGTCTGTAGAGCTCTGTTCCCTGGATAACCTCGCAGGGATAGATCTTCACTTCATCGGGCTGTAGATCAGCGTCTGAGAAGGTTTTCCTGAATTTCTTGATATCTTCCTCGTAGCCTTCACCTGGTAGGCCGAGCATCAGGTGGTAAGCAACCTTGAAACCGGCGTTCTTCAATCTCTTTGTGGCTTCAATCACGGGCTCCATGCCATGTCCTCTGTTAGTTATCTCGTGTGTCTCGTCAAAGACAGTCTGGACACCCATCTCTACGCGGGTACCACCCATCTTGAGTATCCTATCAATATGTTTGGTCTCCGCTATATCAGGTCTTGTTTCGAAAGTTACTCCGACATTCCTGACCTCCGCAGTCTCATTGATCTCCTGTGCTTCTTCTATAGTATCTGAGCCTTCATATTCACTGGTATCTTCGATTTCGTCTTTGTCGGGATAAGAGTTGAACCCGTCAAAGGCCCTCTTAAGGAACTCTATCTGGTATTCCGGGTCCTGGAACGGGAAAGTTCCTCCCATTATGATTAACTTGGATTTATCGATGCTGTGACCGTTTTTCTCGTACTGTTCCAGCCTGTCGTGGACCTGGTCGAACGGGTCGTACTGGTTCCTGATTGCTCTACGAGTGGCTGGTTCTTTACCTGTGTAGCTCTGTGGAGCGTCCTTTCCTTTAGGGCAGTAGATACAGCCACCACCACAGGGTGCAGGCCGTGCCATAATCGCAATGTTTGCGATTCCTGAGATTGAACGGGTCGGTTTCTTCATCAAAACTTTCTTAGCTTTCTTCTCATCCTCTTCACGGAAGCTAAGGATATCAGCATTTTTCGGCATACCTGAAAAGTCCGAGTTCCGGCAGAGCTCTTTCTTCCTGCTTTCAACTTCATCCTTAGAAGTTATCTCTCCGGCTTCTATCTCTTCAATTATACTTCTAGAGATCTCCTTCAACTCAGACATAAGTTGTCACTCGGGTCCGAAAGTTAAAAAGAGAAACTACCGAAAAACCGGGTATGAAATACAGGGTACTGATTTTCTCAATTATTTTTCTGACCTCGTCTACAGCAGCTTTCAGCTTTAACACGGATAAAGGTAAAGGAGCGATAATAGAACTCTCTGGAACAGTCCAGTCATCTTCTTCAGGAGGCCTGTACTCGACAGGAGGCATAACACCAGGAGAAGTCAGGAGTTTGAACGAAAAAGTCGAAAAAGAAGGATATGATGCTGTAATCTATGATATAAACTCGGGAGGCGGAGCAGTAGTAGCCTCAAAGGAAGTAATGCGCGAAATAGAGTCTCTGGATGCTACAAAAATCTGCAGATTCAGAGATGTTGCAGCTTCGGGAGCATATCTTTTCTCACTTGGCTGTGATATGATTGTAGCGGATTCAGCAACGTTGACAGGAAGTATAGGTGTAACAAGCTCATATCTGGAATTCTCGGAAGCGATGAACAAATACGGTGTCGACTACGTGAACATATCTTCTGGAGAGTACAAGGAAGTCGGCTCACAGTACCAGAATATAACGCCAGATGAACGGGAGATCCTACAGGAGAAATCAGATAAGATTCACCAGCAGTTCCTGGATCTTGTAAAAGAGAACAGGAATATCACTCAGTCAGAACACAGAAACATCAGCACGGGAGTTATCTATCTTGGTTCAGAAGCTGAAGAGATTGGATTAGTTGACGAACTTGGCGGAAGGGAGAAAGCCAAGGAAATCGCTGAAAACGTGACCGGCAAGGATCTTACTTTCTCAAGGATTACTCGGCAGCAATCCTTTGACATAACCTCTTTCCTTGCATCTTTCAACCCCGGAAACTTTCTTGATTTCAACCAGTTACCTCTGACAGCAACTCTCAGATAGAAAGCTGAAAATTTTGAGAAAAATTAGGTTAGAATTAGAATTACATCTTCTACAAAAGAAGAGTTGAGAGAAAAAGTATTATGGTGACGGCTGGTCAAAGTCGTCAGGTTCCTCTGGCTTCTCTGACTTGCTCCAGAGCGTCTTGAAGACCGGTGCCATCGTGTTCGATGCCAGATGATCGCTCTCCGTCCAGAACGCGGAGTCCTGTGTGGAGTGAACGTCTTCGTGAGTCATTGACATCGTCACGGCATCGTCATCGACGATTGAGAAACGACCTTCCGGTGCGTGCAGTTCATCGTCTTCCTCGAGGTGCCGTACTTCTGCGACATCTTCAAGTTCCTGGTAATGGTCATAATTTTCCTCTGAGACAGGCGCTAGAATCTGTACGTTTACGCCCTGCTCTTTTGCCTCCTGAAGAGTCCCGTAATGGTTCTCCTGAAGGTCCTGAAGTCCTTCTTCAGAGGTAAGTATTCTGATGCTGTCTCCAGCTTCTTGGAACATTGTTCCCTGGTGCTGCTGGATCTGTCTTGAGCCTTTGAGGCTTCCTGACATGTCTGCAGGATCTACAAGTTCAAGTCCCTGATCATAAAGACTTTCAAGTTCGTCAACTGCTTCGGAGTCCTTGAAGTCCTCCAGTCTGTCGACTTTTTCCTGTAGTTCCTGTCTGTGCTGTTTCTTTATGTTTTCGATCGCCTGCTGTGGAGGGATTGAAACGTACTCCATTGGCTGGGATGACTTGATGACAGCGAATCCCTTTTCTGCCAGAGACTCTAGGACATCGTAAGCTCTTGACCTTGGAACGTTTGTCATTTCCGAAAGCTCTCCGGCTGTTGAAACTCCTCTTCCGAGCAGTGCGGAGTAGATTTTTCGTTCGTACATGTTCAGCCCGATATCCTCGAGCTTGTCCAGAGTCTCTTGACTTGCTACCATTTTTTCACCTTGACACAATGAATCATTCCTTTTAGTAAATTATAAACCTTTCTCACTCATCAATCCTAACCCTTCCTTTAACAGAAGGAGGAATGATTTATCATCGTCTAGTAAACAATAGACTTGAATTCTTATAAAACCTTTCTGTAGAGTCTTCTGGCCTTATCACGAAGCCCCTTCACTTTCTTCCTGTAAATTCTTTTCTCCTCACCTATGCCTTCCCACTCCGGTCCGTCGAAGAAAGTATTCACCTGGTTTCCGTACTCCTCGTAGTAACATATTTCGTTCATACCATATTTTTCATCCATAGGAACAGGATTATCCGAGTAACCTAGTGCAACCACGTCTGTGGGTACAACGTTGTCTGGACATGTCAGCATGTCTCCAAGAACCGGCCCCTCGAAACCTGAGAAACGCACAGTGGACAATCCGTTCTCCGAGGCAACGAGACGCATGTTCTGGACTGCAGTAGATGATTCTGCCTCGCAGGCCTCGATAGCTTTCTCTTTTCCGAAGCGCCGAGCCATACGACCTCTATCCGTCAGTATAACAATCACTGTCGGCGCCTCTGTAACACGGTTATCGCCGACAACTTGCTCAACCTGTTCAAGAGTCTCCTCTGTCTCCACCACGATAAACTTCAGGCTCTGAACCCCTCCGGGTGAAGGCGCGTTTCTACCTGCCTCGAGAACCCGTCCAACCACTTTTCTCGATACAGTCTCATCCCTGCAGTGGTTGAAAGAGGTGATCTTCTTACATTCCTCAAGTACTGACATCAACAAGGAATTAACTTCCTACAGGTTTAAACATTCAGGTACTATAATTTAGACGTGAAATTCTCAGAGGTAGCAGAAACCTTCGAAAAACTGGATGCCACCCAGAAGACTCTAGAGAAAACAGATATACTGGCTGAATTATACCATGAAGCAGGAGATGAGTTACCGGACGTCGTACTGCTCTGCACAGGTCAGCCCTTTCCTTCATGGAAGAATATGGATCTAGGTGTCTCATCGAAAACTCTTGTCAAGATAATCGCAAAGGCGACAGGAAGAAACGAGGATGAAATAACAGAGGTCTGGAAAAACCAGGGAGATCTCGGACTCGCAGCAGAGAAAATGGTGGAGAAAAAGACCCAGCAGAGACTCATGACACAGGAACTCGACGTAGAAAAAGTCATGAAAAGACTCCAGAAAGTCGCAGAGATGGAGGCACAGGGCTTGTCAGGAAGTGTCGATCAGGACAAGAAACAGAAAGAACTTGCAGAGCTTATATCATCTGCAGAACCTGAAGAAGCAAGATACCTCGCACGAATAATAATAAACAATCTAAGACTTGGAATAGGGGAAGGAACAATAAGAGACGCGCTTGCAGAAGCCTTCTTCGACGGGGAACACGTAGAGGATATACAGCAGGCATATGACTTCACGAACGATTTCGCAGAAGTAGCAAAAGCCTCACAGAAAAGTATAGATGCTGTAAGATCGCTGGAACTTGAGCTCTACCGGCCGATCAAATCCATGCTGGCGAAGAAAGTTGAAACCATAGAAGAGGGTTTCGAAGAAGTTGGGGAGCCAGCAGTCATCGACTACAAGTACGACGGTATGCGGGCCCAGATACATGTCAAGGATGGAGAGGTCAAAGTTTTCACCCGCCGTCTTGAGGACGTGACGGAGCAGTTCCCGGATGTAGTGGAAGCTGTTGAGGAAAACATCGACTCGGATAACTGTATAATAGATGCGGAGATTGTGGGTTATGATCCTGAAGATGGTTCTATGATACCTTTCCAGAAGCTTTCAAAGAGGATAAAGAGGAAATACGAGATCCAGAAGCTGAAGGCAGAGATACCTGTAACCGTCAGACCTTTCGACCTGATCTATCTGGATGAACCGATCCTGCAGGAGGAGTACTCCAGCAGATGGGAGAATCTTCAGAAAGTAGTCGGTGAAGAGGAGAAGGAGATGAAGCTGGTAGATCACGCTGAGACCAGTGACCCTGAAAAAGTACAGGAGCTGCAGCAGAAAAGTCTCTCTGCTGGGCATGAAGGGATCATGATGAAGTCGATGGATGCGGAGTACAAGCCAGGTAACAGAGTCGGCTACATGGTGAAGCTGAAGCCTGTAATGGAGACTCTAGATCTTGCAATTGTAGGCGCCAAGTGGAGTGAAGGAAGGCGCAGCGACTGGTTAGGTAGACTTTACCTCGGATGCTACGACGAAGAAAACGACGAGTACCTGGAAGTCGGCAAGATGGCGACAGGGCTTACAGATGAACAGTTCCAGGAGATAACTGAGAAACTGAAGCCGCTCATCACCAATGAAGACGGTAGAAAAGTTGAGGTCAGACCAGAAGTTATCGTGGAGGCAGAGTACGAGGAGATTCAGAAATCACCTAACTACTCCTCTGGTTACGCTCTAAGGTTCCCTCGTATGAAGCAGTTCCGTGAGGACAAAGAGGAAGCGGATAGTCTGGAGAAAATTGAGAACCTGTACGATAATCAGAGTTAGTAAGAAGAAAGAAAAATTTCTGGAGATTTAATCTCTCCGTCTTTCAAGCCATTCAAGAAGAGTCTTCCTGTTCTTGTCCCTTCTCTCGGCTGCTATCAATGCGTCGTAGCTAGGATCCTCCATCTCTGAGATAGCCTGCTTTGCCTCTTCGACAGTACCTTCAAGTACCTCTGAGTAATCTCTCTGCACGCTGCTACTTGATGTCTCTGTCTCCTGCTGTGTGCTGCCGGTCTGCTGATCTCTCATGGACTGGGCGTTCTGAAGCTGTTCCTGAAGCCCATTAGTCCTGTCTTCCTTACTTTCTTCTCTCTTCATCTTCCATTCATCGCTTTCAAGCCATACGATGAATGCACCGACCAGTATCAGCAGAGGACCGATGCCTCCAAGAATCAGGTTGAAAAGCTGTTCTGAGAAGGTTATCGACGTGTAAACTCCTGCTACGGTCATCAATGCTCCGATTAAAACTTTGATTGCTGGGTGCATGGTATCACAGAAAAGTAATTACAGATTTTTCTTTTATTTGTTTCGATTCGATGATGACAATGTCGGCCACCCTGCCGATGGTTAATACGCCAGAAGCCGGATTCTGTTCTGGAGATTTACTACAACCAGGAAGGTAGGCAACCGGCTTTTGACAGGGGGTTTATAATATTTTACCGAGATACCTAACTCACGGAACATCCGTCCGCTAATTTATGGACGGGGTCAAGGAGGAGAAAAAAGATATGGGATACTACAAATACGCACAGCAGAATTACAACCAGCCAAAGGAACAGCTAGACGAGCTATGGCAGCAGAGACTGGTAGAATGGAGAGAAGAAGGCGCAGTTGAGAAGATCGACAATCCAACAAGAATACCAAAGGCCAAACAGAAAGGCTACAAAGCCATCAACGGAATAACGATGGTACGTACAAAAGTAAACAAGGGAGGAACAAAAAGAAGAAGACCTGACGCAGGAAGAAAACCGCGTAACACAGGTCAGAGCAAGTACTCCAGCAAGAAATCCAAACAGGTAATAGCAGAACAGAGAACATCCCGAAAGTTCTCCAACCTTGAAGTACTGGACTCCTACTGGGTAGCAGAAGATGGAAACCGCAAATGGTTCGAAGTAATAATGGTCGACCCAGACCACCCTGAGATCCAGAGTGATGACGACCTTAACTGGATCACAGACGACAGAGAAAGAGCAGAGAGAGGAGTCACACCTGCAGCAAAAAGCTCAAGAGGACAGGACAACAGAGGAACAGGCGCAGAGAAAGTAAGGCCATCACAGTCAGCAAACAATAACACAGGCAAGTGAGACACCTGAATGTACTCAGCCCTCTTACACACAACAAGGCTTGTCGCGTACTACGCACAAGCCCTACTTTAAACTTCTCAAAAACCTACATATCTTCTAATTCTCCAGAAATTCTTTCCCTGGTGAACTGCGGATGAACTACACCGATATATGCGTCTCAGAACCTTCAGACGAAGTAGTATCGAAGGCACAGCAGATAGGATGGGAAAATCCCCGAAATTATTCTACAAAGCTGGTTGAGGCGGACGACTGGGGCGAACTAAAGAAAGAACTCCGTGAACACCGCGAAGAAAATCATGTAATTATATTTCTGGGCGGAGACGAAGAGCTGAACAGAAAGGCTGTCTCGGACCCCAGAGTCGACGTAATCCTTCATCCCGGAAGAAACAGGAAAGACTCCGGTTTTGACGAACCAATGGCTGAAAAAGCAGCTGAAAATAACGTTGCACTGGGACTGGACTTCAGGATGCTATCAACAAGCGACAAGAGAAGAGTCCACACACTCTCTAACTGGAGAAAAAACCTTAGACTATGTGAAAAGCACGAAGTACAGTATCTCATAACTACTGCAGCAGACGAAAAACACGATCTAAGGGCGCCGAGAGACCTTGAAGCATTCATCGATTCTCTGGGATACTCGGGAAAACAGGCGCTGGATACTCATAGAGAGATACTGGAGAAGAACAGGGAGAAACTGGGTGAGGGAAAATGAAAGATCTTCAACCTGCGATGAGGGAAGACACAAGATACCTCAAGTTCAGGATTCACTCAGACCAGGAAAGAAGCATATCTGAGGTAGTGGAGGCTTTCTGGTCCACTGCTATCAGTTACATGGGTACAAAAGACCTGAGCAAAGCGCAGCCTTGGTTTATCGCAAACAAATTTGATGAAGAAAAACAGGAAGGTGTTATAAAGGTAAACAAAGAGTATGTGGCCGAACTGAGGGCTGCACTTATACTTGTAGATGCTTTTGGGCAGGATAAATCATTTTTAACAGTAGAGAAGATTTCTGGAAGCGTTTCCAGCCTATGAACTGGAGTTCGATTCGTTGGAACTCAGTCCGGGTAGGATCTCCAGTGCTCGGTTAAAGTCTTCCCAGAGATTCTGCCATCCTTTTATCGACTGACCTACTAACCCTGTTGCATTTTCATCTTCTTCAACCCTACCTCTGTTGTTCTGAGGGCTCTCACTTTCTCCATCCTCTACAGTTGTTGTGCTATTCTCCGTAGGTGTCGTGTTAGCCGGAGCATCAGAGGTGGTTTCCGGTACGTCTCTAGTGGCGAAGTTCATAGTTACAAATCCACTTATGAGGATTGTCATGACGCCTACAAGAAGTACAAGTTGACGGGTGGCATCATTCATTCTGTAATATTGATTGGGGTAGTTTGATTTATAAGAGTTCATTTATAAGTCGCTTATAAGGAGTTTAAATAGTTCTTAAGTAGAATCCCAAAAACAATAAGGTGACAAACAAAAATGGTTGAAGACGACGACATCGACATCCAGAACGTGGTTGCATCCGCAGAGTTCGATCAATCACTTCCTCTGGACAGAATCGCAATCTATCTAGAAAACACTGAGTATGAGCCTGAGCAGTTCCCGGGTCTGGTTTACAGGCTTGAGGAACCAAAGGCAGCAGCCCTCCTTTTCGGCTCCGGAAAGATCGTCTGCACAGGAACACAGAGCCCTGAACAGGCAAAAGAAGCGACTCACAAGATCATCGAGGAGCTTAAAGAAGCCGACGTAGAGATCACGAACAAGCCGGAGATCACGGTACAGAACATCGTGGCTTCTTCCGAGCTTGACGCAACTCTGAACCTGAACAGGATTGCCTTCGAGCTTGTCGGAACAGAGTATGAGCCTGAGCAGTTCCCGGGTCTGGTTTACAGGCTTGAGGAACCAGAGGTTGTCTTCCTGCTCTTTAGCTCCGGAAATCTGGTATGTACAGGTGGAAGGACATATGAGGACGTCAAGGAAGGTATCTCGAATCTCGAAAGAGATCTAGAAGAGATCGGAGCGATGAACTGAAAACCGTTTTTCTTCATTTATTTTTTATATTGGTGTAATCGCCCTAGCGTCAGAAACTCTTGAACAGAACAAATCATAAGAGATAATGCTGGTTCATTGAAGATAGGTATAAAGTCAAGGTTTCTAAAGTAAAATTTTCGTGAGCTGTGTGTGAAAAGAAACCGGTACAGGCGATAGATATTTAACTGTTATTCAGAAGTAACAACAATATGAGAATATTTAAGGATAAACCTAAAGATGATTACTTGCCTCCTCGAAGCTTTAGCTATGAGGAGTTTGGTATAGATCCTGAAAAGGCATTTAAACAAGCTATTGAGGAATTAGATAATCAGCCCTCTTTTAATTGGAGGAAAAAGAAAGGAGAGAGTCTGAGCCGTAAGTCTGCACAAATTCCAGATGAATTTAAAATTGCGCCTTCGCTTATGGGTTCAGTTCTAGGGGGAACTTTGGGTATTGCAGCGTGGGCTTTTGGTCCTGATTTTACTTCATCTCAGCTACAAGCAGCCTATGACATCACTGTATCACAGGGCGGAATCATAGGCGGAGGAATAGCGGGATCTCTTTACAATCCTGTCCGGAAAAAATTTTATGAAAAACTAGGAGCAGCCCTAGAGGGTAATTCAGGATATACTCAGGTAAGAAGCGATGAAATAGATCAAATAAAGTCTAAACTTTCACCAAGTGATAGACATCATAATCTCTATGCTGCTGATTTTAATGGATACACTGAGATTCACGGTAGGGAAGGTATTGAAGAGATGATAGATACTCTATCAGAACAGTATCCAGAGGCTATGTGGTCTGTAGCGAGGGAGGAAGAGAACCCTTTCCAGGTCGTAGGTATGACTTTAGAAGAACAACCCGAAACAAGTTATGAAGAAGATGAATACGAGCAGAGAAGAAGGCTTGCAGAAGAAACTGTAGAGGCCTTAGGATCCGGTTCTGTGGATGAGATATTATCAACAGATAACGGAGTAGCTCCAAACTCTCCACGATATGAAGATAATAATTTTGATGTAGTAATTGTCGACAGAAATCCTGAGCAAAGTTACGACCCAGAAGATAATTTTTTTGACTACTCAGATAACCTAAGCTCTCAGCCAGAACCAGCTGAGAAAAACGCGGAACATCAGAAAGAGCCTGAAGCTTTTGGGAATTAGACTTGAAACGAATAAAATTATCCACAATCAGATTTCCTTTGTGGGTTTCAAGTCTTTTCTACAGCTTTTCACATTTCAAGTTAGTCTCTCATGAAAGCCATCAATGTTGAATTCTTTTTTGTTATTTACCTACCAATTATGCTTCATGAAGTACGGGGAGGCGGTCAGTGAATTCGAGGAGTATCTTTCTGAAAGATGTTACAACCAGATAGACAAGGCCGTACGTGAAGGAAAGGATTCTATAGTCATAGATTTCAAGGAGATGGACGCCTTCAACTTTGAACTCTCCGACTTTCTGAAAGAGAATCCTAACGACGGTATCGCAGCCGCAGAAGAAGGATTGAAGGGAGTCGACCTGATAACAGACGAGGAACTAAGGGTCAGGTTCAGGAACATGCCGGAAGAGGACTTCGTCTACCTAAGGAATCTGAGATCAAAGCACCTTGGCCAGTTCATACCTGTGGAAGGGATGATAAAAAGAGCGTCACAGGTAAAACCGGAGGTTGTTTCCGCCGAGTTCCAGTGCACGAACTGCGGAGAGATCGTAGAGAAAGAGCAGGACTCATCCAAACTAAAATCACCTTACAAATGCGAGTCATGTGGGTCACGGAAGTTTGAAGTCTACGAGAAAAACATGACTGATACCCAGATCGTGACAGTAGAGGAAAATCCGGAGTCACGTGAAGGATCAGAACAGCCACAGAATCTTTCAGTAAGACTTGAAGGAGACCTTGTCGACCCGGACTTCCAGAGAAAGATAATACCAGGAAACGTCGTCCACATCACAGGAGTCCTTAGAGAAAGGCCGATGAAGAAGGACTCGAAAAAATATGATATCTACATGGAGGCCAACAACGTCGAACCAACAGAACAGGAGTTTGAACAGATAGAACTCGACGAAGAGGAGGAACAGGAGATAGAGGAGATGGCCAACGATCCAGAGATATTTGAAAAAATAACAGATTCTATAGCACCGTCAATCTTCGGCCACAGACAGGTTAAAAAAGCAATCGCCCTCCAGCTATTCGGAGGAGTGAAAAAAGGCAGAGAAGACGGCGTCAAAAGCCGAGGAGACATACACATACTACTAATCGGAGAACCAGGAACAGGTAAATCCCAGCTACTCAAGTTTACTGGAGAGCTCGCACCAAAAGGAAGGTATGTAGTCGGAAAATCCTCTACAGGAGCGGGATTGACTGCATCTGTTGTAAAAGAGGAATCAACTGGAGAGTTCTCTCTTGAAGCGGGAGCCGTCGTCCTCGCCCACAAGGGCATGGCTGCTATTGACGAGATCGACAAGATGGCTGCAGAGGACCGTTCCAGCTTGCACGAAGCCATGGAACAGCAGCAGATTTCGGTGTCGAAGGCTAACATCCAGGCAACCCTGAATGCCGAAACCTCTATCCTTGCAGCAGGAAACCCGAAGCTTGGAAGATTCGATCCATACGAGCCAATCCCACAGCAGATCAACATTGGAGACACATTGCTCTCCAGGTTCGACTTCATCTTCCCTGTAAAAGACGAGCCTGACGAGGAGAAAGACGCCAAGCTATCCAGCCAGGTCCTGAAAAATCATATTGACCCGGAGGAGACTGATGCAGAGATTGATCAGCAGACTCTGCGTAAATACATCGCCTATGCCCAGAGGATGAGGCCAGACCTGACACAGGAGGCAGCTGACAGGATACAGGAGTTCTACATCAGTATGCGTTCACGTGGAAGCGATGAGGAGAACGGGAACGTGCCTATCACCGCGAGACAGCTTGAAGCACTGGTCAGGATCGCAGAAGCATCTGCACGGGCAGAGTTGAAGGATGAAGTCACTGAGGAAGACGCTGAGAGAGCTATTGATATCCTGACGTACTGCCTGGAGCAGGTTGGAGTAGATCCGGAGACAGGAGAGTTCGATGCAGATATCATCGAGTCAGGGGTTTCCAGCAGCCAGAGAAACAGACTGCAGAGCGTTAAACATATAATCAACAATCTTGCCGGAGACGACGAAGCCGAGATAGAGGAAGTGCTTGAAAGAGCAGAGGAGGAAGGCTTTGACAGAGAGGAGGCCGAGGAAGTTATCGAGAGGTTGAAGCGTGATGGCGAACTTTACGAGCCGAAGCAGGGCTACATCCAGAAGATATAGAATTATAAACGAGAGAACAGAATCTTGACTTACAGATGCTTTCTTCCAGAAAAGGTATAACCCCGGTAGTCGCCATCGTACTCCTGATAGCTATCACAGTCGGTGCGGGAGGAACAATTTATTCTATGGTAATCAACACCCAGGGATCAGTACAGAATCCGGAGGAGCAGCTCAACCTGAACCCGAGCAGTGTAGAGTTCGAAAGCTGCTGGGGAACACAGGCAGACCCGAACTTCAGCGTCCGGAACACAGGACCGGAAGCGATAAATGCATCTGAGATACCGGTAAGAGTAAACACAACATACCTCGACTACCCGGATGACTATCAGATACCGGAACCTATTGTAGATCCCCAGGCAACATTCACACTTGATGTGGACATCGCGGAAGATATGAATCAGGAATCACAGATAGGACTGATAATAGAGGGGGAGGCCACCACATACCAGTGCAGGAACCTGAATTAAACTGAAATTCCTGCTGTAAACCCGGGAGTCCTAAAAGATTCTTAAGATTAAGAAACACGTCTTAAGTATGCCCCAGCAAAGCAGACAGGTAGCGAAAATTTCCACGACAAAGGAACTTAACTCGGGAAAATACTTCCAGAGAGAAGGATTCGAACCAAACTTCCTCCTCACACCCAACGGAAGAAGACTTTCACGCGCAAGAATCGTCGCAACCATCGTAGACATGTTCCAGAACGACGACGAAACATACGGAAGCATCACACTGGACGACGGACAGGACACGATACAGGTCAAGTTCTTCAACGAACTACAGGTAATGGACGACTTCAGAAACGGAGACATAATCGAAGTAGTCGGCAAAGTAAGAGAATACCAGGGTGAAATCTACCTCAATGGGGAAATACTGAACGCACAGGAACCAGAAAAAGAAATGCTCCACCAGCTCCGCCACGCCAAGACACTGGAAGAATGGAAACAGATCCGGGAAACAGTCAAACAACTCAAGGAAAGCGGTAAAGACCAGGATGAAATAGAGAAGGAGATGGCGGGCAAACTGAACGAAAACGAAGTCGACGCAGTACTGCAGAGCTTCGGCGAGTCATTTGACCAGGCAGAAACAGAAGAAGACCGGGAAAACCTTGAAAGAGAAGTACTCGAAGCCGTCGAACAACTCGACGAAGGAGACGGCGCAGACTACTCAGAAATCCTCGAA
>JBEQAY010000018.1:0-21405 GCA_041640075.1 Candidatus Nanohaloarchaea archaeon
AATTACAAAAAGCCATCCTTCACCAACTTATGTAGAGATGCAACTGGGAACGATAGAGGGAGAAGTTAACACCTCAAACTTCAAATTCAGGGCAACAGAGGAAGTAGGAAAATTTGACTTCGTTTCAGTAAAAAGCAATGACAGATGGATACTTGCACAGGTCGACGAGGTAACAAAACACTCGGACGGAGAGACAATAGCTAAAGCCAACATAATCGGTTACAGAGACAAAGGAATGACCCGGGCACCACGTCAAGTCATCGAACCAGATTCTATAGTATACTCAGCAGACCAGGATCTTATCTCAGAAACGCTTGGACTGAACGATAATGGCCTGAGGGTCGGTAATCTTGAGACAAACGATGAGATAGATATCTTCGTAAATCCAGAAGATTTCTACAAGCACTTTGCCGTACTTGCGCAGACAGGAGCCGGAAAATCCTATTTAACCGGGGTTTTAATGGAGGAGATGCTTGAACAGGACTTTCCTGTCATGATTATAGATCCTCACGGAGAGTTTTCATCCCTGCAGGATCCAAACGCTGAGAATGAAGAGGAGTCCAGAGGCTACGATGTGAAGGAGTACTCTCCGAACACAGATATCAACAAGTCAGCTTTACCTCTTGAGTTTTCTTCCTTAAACTTTGATAAGAAGGAGTTACAGACTTTGATTCCTGATTCACTGACTAACTCTCAGATGGGTGTGCTTTACAACGCTCTGAAAGGATTAAAGGACAAAGGCGATGACTACTCTCTGATAGATATCGAGGACGCGGTGCAGAAGGAGGATTCAACTGCGAAATGGAATCTACTGAACTATCTGGAGCAACTGGAGGAATCCGGGCTTTTCTCCGATGAACCTGTCGATCCCAAGAATCTTGTGGAGAAGGGTCGTGCCACGGTGATAAATCTGAAGGCGGTAGAGCCTGATACTGCAGAGATGGCTGTTTACCTTCTGGCAAAGAAGCTGTTTGATCTAAGAAAGAAGGATAAAGTTCCACCATTCATGATGGTTTTTGAGGAAGCTCATAACTTTATTCCGGAGAAAGGTTTCGGTCAGGCAATCTCTAACCCTATTATGAGGAAGATCGCATCTGAGGGCCGTAAATTCGGTCTGGGTATCGGTGTTATCTCGCAGAGACCGGCGAGGATAGACAAGAACGTACTCTCCCAGTGTAACACGCAGTTCATCTTGAAGGTCACCAATCCGAATGATCTGAAGGCTATATCGAAGTCTTTTGAGGGAGTGACCTCTGAGGTTGAGGACATGATCAAATCCCTGCCTCCTGGAGTCTGCTTTGTCCTGGGCAATCAGTACCCTGTGATGACCGACGTCAGGCAGAGAAAGTCCAGGCACGGGGGAGAGACTCAGACTGCAGACAGCTACGAGGAAAAAGAATCTGTCAAAGTTTTCGAACCACAGAAGAGGCTTTCGAACGTTGAAAACATGTATGATGAAAAGTTTGATACTACATATTATCCGCTCTATCTGGTAGAGAATGATGAAAGAGAGGTGCTTATTGACGGGATCGAGGACGAGATCAAGGCCGAGAGGGGAAAGCCTAGTGAGCAGGAGGAAGATGTGCTGTATAAGATAAGGCAGGACGTCCCCAAAGAAAATATCGTGGATGAGCTGGACCTGACTGTTTCGCGTCTGGGAACAGTTCTTGAAAGTTTGAGGGAGAAAGGCTTGCTTCTGGATGATGAACTAGGTCTTCAGGAATCTATACTGGATATAGAGGTGAAGGATGAAGATGTAACCGAGTCCGAGTTGATGGATTATCAAGTTGACGAAGATCAGGCTGCTGATAGGCTTGAAGACTCTAGGGTTCAGAGGGTTTACTACCCGTATTACTCTACTGATGAACGGGTTTACGATCCTATACTTGAGGAAGAGATAGGTTGAACTCGTAGTGTTTTAAGAATTTACATTGAATCCATTGTTGTCGGAAGGGTTCGTGGTCTAGTTGGTTATGACGTCGCCCTTACAAGGCGAAGATCCCCAGTTCGAATCTGGGCGAACCCATCTACTGGTTTGGGGTCAGGTAACTGGAACCTTTGACCCAGACTGTTGTTACCAAAAGGTATTAAAATATTGCATGAGTTTTTTTGGTTGAGGGCAAGGTGAACCAAGGTTTAAACGCAGAGTTCGCTCAAACGACTAATAATGACAGATTACAAGCAGGCTATAATGGTGAGAGAGGATTTAGACATGTCGAAGGGAAAGATGATAGCGCAGGCCTGCCATGCATCACTTAAAGCATACAGAAAGGCTGACAAAGACCAGTTAAGCGGATGGGAGAATCAGGGGGAGAAGAAAGTTGTGCTCTCCGTGGACGGATCTGAACTGGCAGAGAGATTTCAGCAGGCAAAGTCTTCAGGAATTCCTGCAGCACTTGTACAGGATGCAGGTAAGACAGAGGTCGCACCAGGGACAAAGACTGCAGCAGCGATCGGACCTGCAGAAAAATCAAAAATTGACTCAGTTACGGGAGACCTGAAACTGATACAATAAAAACAGTAAACGTATAAACTATACAAGTAAGGTAAAACAGATGGCAGAGGAAGAACAAGAACAACAGATAGAAATGACAGGCATGGACTGGGAGTACTACACAGATACTCCAGGTATCAAAGGAGCTCTAAAGGAGCAAGTAAATGACTTCGTCGTCAAAGAGCTCGCCTCACATGAGACAGGAGAAGGAGAACATATCATAGTCAAGCTTAGAAAACAGAACATGACCACTTTGGAAGCCATCGGCAAACTATCCAACATGCTGCACATTTCACGTGACAGAATCGGCTACGCAGGAAACAAAGACAAGAGAGCTGTTACAGAACAGTATATTTCCATTCAGGGAGTTAATGAAGAAGATGTAAGACAAATATTTACAGATGAATTCGACTTAGAGGTAATTGGAGAAGGACATCATATTGGTCTTGGAAGCCTTGATGCAAACAGGTTTGAAATCCTTATCCGTGATCTAAATCTGCCTATAGAAGATGTAAGGAACAGAACACTCAAGATAGTTGATGAACTTGACGGAAAGTTCCCTAATTACTTTGGAGATCAAAGGTTTGGCTCTGCAAGACCTATAACACATCAGGTTGGCCGGCATATTCTGCAAGGAGAGTATGAGAAAGCTGTATGGACTTACATCGCTAAACCATATGATTCTGAGTACAAGAGTATAAGAAAGACGAGACAGAAGCTCTGGGAGTCCAGAGATCCTGAGGATGCAGCTGAAAAGTTCCCTGAAAGCTATAGATACGAGAAAACTCTTCTTTATCACCTGACAAAGAACGAAGGTGATTACAAGGGAGCTATCAAGCGTTTACCAGAAGGTTTGCAGGAGCTTTTCATCCATGCTTACCAGTCATGGATTTTCAACCGCGTTCTATCATCTCTGCTTGAGGAAGGATGGTTTGATCCGGAGTACGAGATCCCACTGGTCGGTTTCAAGACTGATCTCAAGGATAACCGTCCTGAAAACATGATTGAGGAGATTATGGATGAGGAAGGTATTTCACAGGAGGATTTCAGACTTCAGGACTTCCCTGAGTTGAGAAGTGAGGGGAGTTTCAGACGTGCCTTCGCAGATTTCAGGAACTTTGAAATCCTGGATATCGAGGAAGACGACCTGAATATGACGCAGAACAAGATGCGTGTGAAGTTCGATCTTCCGAAAGGTTGTTATGCGACCGTTCTTTTGAGGGAAGTAATGAAAAACTAGTGCGAAACAATTGTTCTGAGATGTAGTTGGTATTTAAATTATTCTGAGGAAAATATTTCTACGACTGGGAGGCTAAGAAACTATGATTTTCCTGATGGCGTGGATTCTGGTAGCTTCAACAATTTTCCTTTCAGCCTTCTACTATGCCGTCTACCAGAGTGAAAAGGATGAGATGGAAAAAAGCTTTGATGCGCCTGATGAATGGCCTTCAGTTTCCATCCTAGTACCTGCCTACAACGAGGAATCAGTCGTTGCTGATTCGCTTGAAAACCTGCTGAATATCGATTATCCTGATCTCAAGGTTATCTTTGTAGACGATGCATCGACTGACTCGACACTTGAAAAAGCCAGAGAGTTCAGCGATGATGAAAAACTGAAGGTAGTGGCTCTGGATGAGAACAGGGGCAAGGCAGGAGCATTGAATGCAGGGCTAGAATATGCAGACACAGAGCTTACTGCTGTACAAGATGCTGACTCTGTGATAGATGAAGACCTGCTGGAAACTGCTGTTTCACGGATAGCCGCTGAAGAAGATACTGGTGGTGTTATTGCCCGGATCAGACCTTTAAACAGAGATTCTTTCGTAAGGAAGCTTCAGGTCGTAGAGTACATGATGACAAACTTCCACAGAAAACTGATGTCTGTAGTAGATATACTGGATATTACGCCAGGAGCTTTCTCTATTTACCAGACTCAGGATTTGAAAGATGTAGGTGGTTTCGACGTCGGCAATCTCACCGAAGACCAGGATATGGCCTGGAGGCTGCGGAAGATGGGAAGATCCATCAGGATGGTTTACAGTGCAAAATCTAACACAGAATTGCCGTCCAATTTTCGTGACCTGAAAGGTCAGAGGGTTAGATGGGCTCGTGGATATATGCATAACATGCGGAAGCACTCGGAGATACTTTTCAGTTCAAAGCATGGATGGTTCAGCAGGTTCCACGTACCTATACAGTTCGCTGCAGCCATCTTCTCTGTCTTTGGATTGGGATTGATCAGTTACGGTCTACTGCAGGGACTTTATGATATGTTTATCACAATAAGTTCGGTAGGATTCAGTTTTTCACTTCCGCAGATGAATCTGATGGAGGCAGCGCTATCGTTCCAGTGGAAGGTTTATACACCTCTTTTCTTGGGACTGTTCGTGACTGGTGCACTTATAAGAGAGGCATATAAAGAAGCTGGTAGATCTATTGAGCATCCATTTGCTCTTTTATTCTATTTCTTCGCTTTATTCTTCATGAAGGCTGTGTTCTGGTCCACCGCTATTTTTAAAGAATTGTTCAGCAGTACTAAAGCATGGACGTAGTGAAGTCATCTATTTTGAAAGCCTCTCTAGCAACTCTTCTACTGATCGCAGTAGGGTTTTTGGTGGGCTTACAGGTAGATGACGCAAGAGGTTCTTATCTACAAGATCAATTAAAGGAATCTGATCTCAGGATGCAGAACTTCATCGTAACGCAAAACTATCTGGATGAATCAAGTAATAACTACTGCAGGCTTGTTGAAAACCAGATACCAGACCTTTCAAGAGAAAACACCAAGATAGGACAGAATCTGCAGTCCTTCTCCGGTAAAAGCCTGTCAAATAAACAGGAGTATCGTTACCTTGTCCGGAAGTACTATGTCAACCAGCTACGGCTTTACAACGTCTTGAATGAGTACAATGACCGCTGTGGCAAGAACACGACACTGATATTCTACTTCTTCGATGATTCCATTGATTCACAGCGACAGGGATCGGTCCTTACTGAGTATTACAGGGAAATCGACAATTCGACATATATCTTCAGCTTCAACCTGGAAAAAGACCGATCATCCGTGATGGAGATGCTGAGAAATGACTACCAGGTAGAGGACGGTCCTTCGATAGTCATCAATGGTGAAGACGTCTTCAGGGACTACGTACCTTTGAGCCAGTTGAAGGATATACTTGGACGCAGAGCAAATGTTGAGACGGATCAGACAAACGTCACGCAAATGAATGGGACGGACGCAAACATAACTGATGTAAACACCAAAGAAGTCAATGCAACCGGTAGTCAGTAGTATGAAGAAATATGCTTTGATAGTCGTAACTGCCTTGGCACTTGGTATTGTATCCGGTTACTCGGTATCATCTATCCAGGATACGGGTGAAGAAGTTGAGGATCAGAAAAAATTCTGTCAGGAGGTTGAGCAGGGGCTTCAGGAGGAGATGAACGAGGGATTTGTTAACTGCTTTGATCCAACAAGTGTAAATTTTGAATTGAGAGAGGATATCAGGAACAGTACCTCGATCAGCTGTATATGCAGGAAGAAAGTCGGTGAGGCAATCCAGGAAATCAAGATAGCCCAGCCGGATTGATCAGTACCTGTACTTCCGGGAGATAGACAGCTTGTTGCTTCTACCTTCCTTGGTTTTCTTCAGTATACCCTTATCGACTAACTCAGATACTTCGCCAGAGATTTTTGCCTTGGAGTAATCCATCTCGTCTACAAGATCTTTCTGAAGGTACTCGCCGTCATTTTCCTCCAGTTTCTCTATTATATCTTTTTGATCATCTGAAAGGTCCTCTATGTTCTCAGAGAGATCTTCTCTCTTCCACCTGACTATAAAGGCGGCAAACACTGCTATAACCAGTACTCCAGATAATAATGCAAGAACAGTGTTCCTGTCTATATTTAATCCTGTTTGGCCCTGCACGTTCTCGAAAAGTATGTAGAAAGATATCGTTTCTCCAAGCTGTGGCTCGGAACTCCATTCAACATAGATCTGCCGTCCATCACTCCCGGTATCATGTCCCAGAGGGCTTATAACCTGTTGAGTGGCGTTACTCTGTGGTACTATTGCATTTCCATCAGGTAGCAGAACTCTAAGGTTGTATTCTTCAGTAGGTCTGTAGACGGGGTGGCTGTAGCTGAAGACTTTTACACCGTTCCGCTGATCCAGTGTACCGTCTATATCGAACTCAAGGTCTACAGTGAAGTTTGTTCTCTGCTCTGTAGGGCATCGGATCTCAGAACCTATGGCTGAATCAGTTATACTGCATTCGATAGGTTCTCCATCGATGGAGCCGTTTACCTGGCTTATGTCGTGACTGGAGGCGTATGAGAAAGTGTTGGATGTTAGTTCCTCTACCTGTATCTCAGCTTCCACATCATTGGTATTGAGGTCTATCCTGACGTTTTCACTGTCTATCGTGGTGGCTGAGATCGAGAAACTGAAGAGTATGATAGCCAGTAAAGGTAAGAATTTCTTCATCTCAACCACCTTTTTCAGACCTCATGCTAAATTATGGTGGTTTCACATTTATGTTTCCCGATGCTTTAATCAGGATTCTTCGCCGGGACGTGAAAGAAGTACTCCTCCTACACCCATCTGTGCGTACTGATGAACGGTGTTCGCTACTTCCTGCAGACTGTTCTGCATGTCTGATATATCCATCTCAAAGCTTTCTGGTCCTTCAATCTGCACATAGGTTGGCCCGTAGTTTATCACAGTCTTGATGGCTCTAGTGAACGTTTCGACATCTGCCTGAACTTCCACTACCTGGGAATAACCCTCATCTAGTTCTGGATGCGGATCCTCCATCTTCTCTACATCTTCCATTTCAACACTTGTGACTTCAAGACCGTCCTCGCTTCTCAACTTCTCAAGATGCTCATCCAGCGAATCCTGGACATCTTCTTCTCTAGGGCTTAAAGCCTCGAAAACCATCCAAAGTTTTATCTCGCTCATGTAAATCAAATACAACGCTCAGTTTTAAACAGGTTTGTGCAGCTGAAGATGTCAGAGAAAAAGAAGATTAGAAGAAATATGTGTTGTAAATCAGGACTTCAGCCGGTACTTGACGTCACCGTCTTCCTTCTCCATCTCTATTTTTCCTTCCTTTGCAAGCCAGCCAAGGCCTTCGTGAAGCTTCTCATGGTTGATCTGATCTGCGGTGAAGTTCAGCAACTGGTTTGCCTTGGCTTCTCCCTCTTCTTTCAAGGTGTCGTAGATTCTTCCGGCAGTTCCTCCGATCGATGTCTCCACATCCACTTCAACCTTGAACTCTGAATCTCCTTCAGCTTCGTAGTCAGAGCCTTCACGTGAAACACTACTGGTGTCAACACCTTGCTCAGCTTCGTGAACCTTCAGAATAGTTTCTAATGCTACATCCGGTGATACAGAGATCGCATCGATTCCTTCCTCGACCAAGAAGTCTGCGTACCCTTCGTGTGTTGAGGGTGCATCGCCACAGATTCCAACGTGCCGGTTCCGGCTGTGAGCCTTGTTGATCAACTTGCTGACAGAGTCTTTGACGGCTTTATCCCGTTCGTCAAATAGTTCCTTTAGCTTGTCACTGTTCCTGTCTACTCCAAGAGTCAACTGGGTCAGATCGTTGGTTCCTATGCTGAACCCGTCGAATACCTCTGCAAATTCCTCTGCACGGATGATATTTGCAGGTATCTCTGCCATGACGTAGACTTCAATGTCTCCTTCGTCCAGCCCGTACTCTTTCATCTTTGCCCGTACATTCTTTCCTTCCTCTACTGTCCGGCAGAACGGAACCATGACTGTGATGTTGTCAAGCCCCAGTTCATCGATGCATTTTCTAAGTGCCTTGCATTCGAGCTCGAAGGCCTGACTGAAAAGTTCGTCGTAGTAACGGGAGGCACCTCTGAAACCAAGCATAGGATTCGCTTCATCCGGTTCGTATTCTTCTCCACCTTCCAGTTCTGCGTACTCGTCTGACTTGAAATCAGATAGTCTCACGACCACCTGGTCGGGGTAGAATGCGGCTCCGATCTTTCCGAGTCCTGATCTTAGAGCTTCCACGTACTCGTGCTCACGGCCCTCCTCGATAAGCTTCAGTGGATGCTCTCCGACGTGGCTGGAGATGATGAATTCCTCTCTTGCAAGACCGACTCCTTCAACAGGCAGCTGTGCTAAGTGGAACGCCTCGCTCGGCTCACCGATATTAACCTGTACATCTGTGTCTGTCTCAGGGATCTCATCGAGGTGGTGCTCGTTAACCTTGAAATCTAGAGCACTGTCCCAGATTTTTCCTGTCGAACTGGAGCAGTCCACGGTGACTTTTTGCCCGTCGCTCAACTTTGACGTGGCTGTCTCTGTTCCGATAACCGCCGGCACTCCAAGTTCTCTTGAAACAATAGCGGCGTGGCTTGTACGTCCCCCCTTGTTCGTTATGATTGCACCTGCCTTCTTCATTATTGGCTCCCAGTCAGGGTCTGTCATGTCTGTCACCAGTACCTGACCTTCCTCGAACTGATCAATCTGTTTAGGAGAGTCAAGCACGTGAGCTTTTCCGTTTCCAATCTTTGATCCGATAGCAGCTCCTTCAAGCACTACTTCAGATTCTTCTTCAAGTTTGTAGTCCTCGATTACGTTTTCATCCTTCTCCGCCTGCACGGTCTCCGGACGGGCCTGCACGATGTAAAGCTCCTTGGTCTGACCATCAAGAACCCATTCAATATCCATGGGCTTATCATAGTGTTCCTCGATACGCATAGCGTATTTGGCCAGCTCCTTGACCTGGTTATCAGTTATGGAGAACTGATCTCTGTCTTCCTGAGGAACATCAACTTCCTTGTTCTCTTCATCGTCTCCCTGCTCATGTTCATCATTCCTTACAAGCTTGATCTCCTTGTCCCCAAGATTCTTTTCAATTATACCAAGATTTTCCTTGAAAACCGTGAACTCGTCAGGATTGACTTCTCCCAAGACGACGTACTCTCCAAGGCCGTAAGATGCGTTGATGGTAACGACATTGTCGAAACCAGAGTCCGGGTCCAGTGTGAACATGACCCCTGAGGCTCCTATGTCAGAGCGCCCCATCTTCTGGACGACTGCTGAAAGCTTGACGTCGAAGTGGTTGAAACCTTTGTCCTCTCGATAAGAAATAGCTCTGTTCGTGAATAATGAGGCAAAGCAGTCCTTGATTCTTTTAATAAGATCTTTTTTTCCTGATACGTTCAGATAGGTTTCCTGCTGTCCTGCAAAAGATGCTCCGGGCAGGTCCTCGGCTGTGGCTGAAGAACGAACAGCTACTTCAGGGTCTTCCACACCTATTTCCTCTGAAAGTACTTCGTATGCTTCTATGAAATCATCACGCAGATTTTCAGGCATGTCCGCTTCCTTGATCAACGAACGAATTTGTTCTCCTCTTCTCTGAAGATCATTCACATCATCAGTGTCCAGGCCATCAAGTAATCTTTCAATCTTATCTCTCAGTCCTGTATCATGTATAAACTGATCGTATGCTTCCGATGTGGTCGCGTAGCCTGGTAGAACAGGTACGTTTGTTTCGTTTCTGAGTTCTCCAAGGTTTGCGCCTTTTCCTCCAACTTTTGCGGTGTCGTCGGCTGTGATTTCCCCGAATCCGAGAACATTCTTCATACTTGATTATTGCCGGAAGCTGCCATATAAAAAGGCCGTTATCATCAGAGAGTGAAACTTCTGAGAAAGAACTTTTTATGTAAACTTAATCTCTCTGGACTATTGTACGGTCGATACGTCCTATCTCAGGTCCGCTAGTGTCCTCACCGACCAGAATCACGTTATCGTTAGCTGCTGCACCCGAACCCACGAATGGAGAACCTGTGTTCACGGTTCCAATATCGACATCTTCAAGATCAAGAACTTCTTTCAGTTTCTCTGCCTCATCTTCAGATGCGTCTCTGTGAATAACCGCTCCATAAGAGTTTGTAACAGCTGTTGAGCCGACGTTTCCGATGCCTGCGATTTCCCCGACCTCTACAGGTACTTCAAGAGCATCGGAGATCTCTTCCTTCTGGTCTTCAAGCCTTTCGCTGATCAAAGCACCGCTGTCGTTCGCCAGTATCTGGTTCCCGAGCGCAGTTTCTTTGGTATCGATTACCTGGAAGTCTACGTTTGACTCTTCAAGCTTACTATGTTCTCTATCTGTTATAGTATCTGGTACGAGTATGCAGTTCGAATTTCCGGCTGTGAAAAGCCCTACAAGTCTTGTACGTGCGATGAATGTCTCACAGTAATCTGTATCAAGATCTTCAGTTCTCTTGAACTCTGGAGGTACTATACTCTGTTCCTGTGAGGTTGTTACGTAGAAACCTATGTTGATGTTGCCTTCGTAGTTGTATCTTTGAATATCCATTTTCTTACTCCAGAAATAAATTGAGAGAAAAGATCTGTGGTTTAATCGATGTCGTCTCTTCTCCAGTGCCTGTCTTTTCTTGGCTTGATGGACTTCTTTGCTGCTCTGTCCATACCGAAGGCTTTGAGTGAAACCCATCTTGGAGCGGATTTCGCCTTCTTGTTGGCTTTAGCCAGTTTCTTCTTCAGCGCTGAACTCTTGTTTGAACTCATAATTCAATTTTCACCTCCTGAAACTTATATTACCCTTGTCTTCCTGCTTTTCATCTTGAAGCTCTCTAAGTATCTCCTTCAACGAACCATCGTCAACTTCACCTATACGACCCATCTCACCGAGTCTTGCAATCTGAGCGGAAACCGCGTGCGCAAGCTCAGGTTTAGCAGCCCGGATATTCCCCAATCTGGAAATTGCTTCCTGGGTCATGTACTGGTAGGCTTCCTGCTTTACAGACTCTCTCTGCTCCTCCAGCCGCTCTTCACGGTCTTGATCGCTACCTTGCTGAAGCTCTTCCTTCTTCTTTTCACGAAGCTTTTCCAGTTCGTCTTCATCCATAGGTTATCGACCCGAAGATCAGAGATCTTCTGAGAGGCTGTAACTTGAAGGGTTACAACCTTTACTGAACTTCTTCAGATTTTTCGTCCAGGAAGCTCTTTCCTTCGTCTGTAATCTTCCGGCCTTCTCCTTCTTCTGTTTCTACAAAGCCTGCTTCCTCCAGGTTCTGAAGAGCTGTCCTGATAACTTTCCCGGAAGCTTTTCCGTGGTGCTCCGGTCCATGCCCATTGTTCTCTCTGCTTCCGTAGATTGTACGGAGTTTTGAGACTCCTAGAGGGCCGTCAGTATAGATTCTTCGCAGGATTGCTGCACTTCTGATATGGTACCAGTTGTCCTGCTGTGGAGGACTGTCTCGATCGCTTCCGGACTTTACGTAGTTCGTCCATTCCGGTGCTTCGAATTCATCCTCTAGCTCTTCCGCTACTTCCTGAATAAGCGGCTCTGCTTTTACATCGTAAACAGTTGTCATACAAGAACAACCGATGCTCAAAAACTTTTAAATGAACTTGAAATTCGGGAAAGGCTTAAACATCTATGAAGCTCAAGTCCCAATGTGTGAGTGTCTTCAGTTATCTTAGAAATCTAGGCGATTCAAGACTACCTGTATTAGCAGCTTTTGTTGCGGCTGTACTTCTGGTTTCTTGGGGTTTTACATCTGGTTTCGAGACTGTTGAGGCCTCAGGAACATGTTTTACTGAGGAAGTGAGATGTCATGGAATGCCTTTTGGCAGCCAATGTGTGGGTGTTGAAGATAGAGAGTATGAATATGTCTCGAAGGATTCGTGTGGTAACATAGATGAAATCCGGCTTAGATGCGACAGACTCAGAAATATAAGCTGTCAGAATGGAGATCAGTGGATTAATAAGTCAGTGGCTTTCGGCCGGAGTTGTTATGAATGGAACCAGACCTACAACCTAGGTATGCAGGACTGCAAACAGTAATAAAGAGAGAATGCAAAGGGGAAGGTATGGGGATTGAAGGCCTTAAACAGAAGATAGGGGTGCTGGAGCGAGAATATACTCTGGATCAGAGAGAGGTGGCGAAGATACTCATAATAACTTCTACTACCATTCTTTTGCTATCTTTGTTCAGTTTAAATCATTTGGAAGCAGCTTCGGCCGATATAGGATCTTCTGAGGGAAATTTCTCCAGTTTAAGCGGTATGGTATCTTCAGAAGACTATAATCAGACAGTAGATGCACTTCAGGATGTTCAGCAGGGAACTATATCAAATAGAATGCAGTATGCAGCAGAGTTCTTTGCAACAGCTCAAGCCAGTGTGTATTCGATGCAAGGGGTTCAAGACCGCTTAGATTCAATCTTGGGCATCTACCGTTGGCTGGTTCTACTAGCTATACTGGGAGAGGTTGCAGGCGTGTCACTATTATACGTTTAGCTGATAAATGATTAGGTGTGAGAGGAAAAGGAGCAGTCTTACTGGCTTTTTCACTGGCATCGTTAATATCTCTGGGTGGAGCTCAAACTTTTGGAGATCCGGCTACAGGACCTTTACCTAATGTCACGGAATTAAACGTATATGATGTAACAGATGCGGAAGATAGACGCTATGGCGGTGAGTTGGTTGCTGAAGCAGTACTGAACAGTTCTTTTTCACTTAAATTTGAGGAGTACTCGCTTTACAGGTTTGAATTCAATATAGCGAATAACGGTTCAAGTGAGTGGAACATATCTGGTTCTGATACCTTGAGACATTCTGGACTGAATGATACCTGGAACGTTGAAGATATCTTCTACACTATTTCAGACACTCGTTCAGGTGGGAGATTCAGTTCAGGAACTTTGAACTGGAATACTTCGGAGGAGGGTAGTTTAGAGACAAGTGGAGAGAACAGCACTATGAAGGCCTCCTACGTAATAAATGTAAGCGGTATGTCCAGCGACTATAATCTCACCTTCCAGGTGAGCGATGCTTCAAGTAACTCTGGGAGCAGGGATTCACACAATCTTTCAGTGAAAAACCTTGGAGTTCTTAACGTGTCGATCATAGGTCCTCCAAATGATACAGTTTTGCAGAGCAACAAAAGCTTCGATATTTCGGGTAGGGTTCAATGTCTGGAAGGGGTCTGTGGAGGTGTGAATCTCTCTGCAAGATACAACGATTCAGGAAGTTCGGCAGAAACACTGATTCCCAGAAACTCGGGTACGCCGTTTCATACCTTGGGCGCAAATACTTTTCCGTTAAATACCTTGGAGGACTGCAGTTCTTATCTCGGTAGGGAGGAATCCTGCGACGTCGACATAAGTGTCAATTCCACAGGCCGGCTTGATACAGAGCATCTTCTTGACGTAAATGCGTCATCGAATATCACTGAGGTAGAATCAAATGATTCAGAGGATAGATTGGTTACCATAAGGAGCATTATACTTATGGATCTTTCATGGGGCACCACGCAATTTGAACCTGCCGGTCCTGGAAGTGAGGAGGTCCCTGCAATGGGAAATGATGATTTCAAATACAATATAACTATCACAGAGCAGAGCAACAGTGCTGATAACCTGTTTGCCAGGGCAACACCTCTTACATCTGAAGCCAATCCGAGTTACGCCATAGAACCAGGAAATATAACCTTGAGTCTTGATCAAAATCCGTCAGAAGAGGATACCAGGCTTTCGGAAAGTTTCAGGGAGATTGATGTAGGTAGAGATCTGGATCCGGGATCACTGATTCAGACGTTTTTCTTCCTCAATGTCCCTCCGGGAATCGCTGCGGGCGATTATAATGGTACAATGATGTTCAAGGCGAATAACTCATGATCCTTGATTCGAGATACAGGAAAGCTTTGGTACTGGTTGCTGTTATTCTCTATATACCCGCTGTAGTCTCTATAGAAGGATTTGGAACCTATCAGGTAGAGGAAAGCAAGAAGATAGACGGTTTAGAAGCCAATTTCACCATAGGTGTTGTCAATCTGTATAATGACTCTAGAAGACTTGTATTAGATGTGGAAGAAAGTCCTGATTACCGTGTAGTATTCCCGGATAATCCTGTAAACATCACGCCTTCTGAGATAACTTCTTCCTCGGCTGATGGAAGATGGATTAGCTTAGGGGCAGGCAGATATGCTGATATAACTCAAATAAGTTTTAAAGTTGTACTTAACGACTCTGCCAATAGGAGGAAATTTTCGGTACCACTAACGGTTGCTACGAGCCATGAACAATCAGTAAATAGCTCTGGACCTATTCAGACTGCATATCAGGTCCAAGAACATGTTTTCAAACTTGAGACAACCAGTCAGCTGATAATGCCAGAAGCAGAGGATATCTATGGTGAGGGAAACCTGTGGAGTTCAAATGAATCCAGTGAAGAGTCCGTGGTAAATGAATCTAGAGACGTTAACTCTTCAAATGTACGGAATGATCGAGCAAATATATCTGGTAAGTCCTCGGAAAAAGGTTTAACTCGTGATAACGAAAGTTCCAATGAGGGTGCAAATACTTGGACGCTGATGCTATTTGTCGGAGCGGTACTATCTGTGACATATTTGATCCGGCAGATATAGGTAACGAGATTTTGAAGCTGTTTTTAGTTTCAGTTTTAGCTGTTGCTTTCTCTGCACAGATTTCAGCAGTTGATTTCAATCTAGGGAATGGGACAGAAACCATCTATCAAGAGGGAGATACTCTGAATTTCACGGCTGAAACAGTAGCTGAAAACAGCAGTTTTTCCGTAGAAATTGCTGAAAATGGTTCAGAGCTCTCTAACTTTGATCTAGATCGTGTTAAGAATAGAACTGAAGACAATCAGACCTATTATGTATATTCCAACTTCAGGCCTATTAATTTTTCAACTTCTGGTTATGTAACAGCTTTCTTGATGGAGAATGAGTCGTCGATCGGTAATATTAGTTTTAGAATGGCGGATGACCGTCCAAGGATTCTGAGTTTGGATACATCTTATTCCTTAATCTTTGCAGGTGAGGAAGTCCAGGTGGAGGCCACTGTTTCTGATTCAGAAGAGAACGTGAATAGTTCCGACCTATTTGTAAACTCTGAGGAGATTGATTTTTCAGAAAAACAGAGCGATAGGAATATTCAGCGTTTTACTGCCGGCTATACTGTAAGCTCTCAGGGAAGTTACTCTTACAACGCGTCATTCGCAGATACGAGTGGCTATGAGGTATCTGGCGAATCCGGGTTCTATGCATATGGTGAGCCCGAAACCGAGTCATCCTATGCAAATGTTACTGTTGACAGAAGATGCTTAAACTACACCAGAACATTTGAAGCCCCGGGGCAGGGTCCACAGAACCTTATCCAGAGAAATGGAACAGGTTCTTTCCTTGCAGAATTTGTAAATCAGGGGACGATAGAACACCAGATGGATTTATCGCTGGATGTAACCAATGAATCAAATAATTCCTGGGATCCTGGTGAGGAAATAGGTAATACTGTCTTAAGTTACTCCAACAAGACCGGTATCATGAATTCATCTTCCCGTTTCGAGTACTACAGGAGATTTGAGGCGGTCTATCCTGAAGGGAATTATACCGGGAGACTACATGTTGATTCTCTCTGTGAGGATCCGGATGAAAACAGAACTCTGGACTTCAGCTTCAATATGACGGATAATTTCAGGATTGTGGGTGTCCAGGGTTCGGGTGAAGGTGCAGAGGAAGGTAATCAGGTGACCAATCAGACTACAGAAGCAGATGTCAATGAAACAGGATCTGAGTCGGATCAGTCGATAGAGGGAGATCAGGATGCACCAGCATTAACACCTAGACCAGAACCGGAGCCTGAACCGGAGCCTGAACCAGATCCTACACCTCGACCCTTACTTAGTGTAAATATGGAGACTGAGAGACCGGAATACACGACTCCCAGAAACAGGTTCCAGGAGATATCTATAAATGTGACAAATTTCGCTAATTCATCTATTCAGAACCTTGAGTTAATACCTCAGACGGATGAGCTAGAGGGTTCCTGGCAGTCGAGATCAGCATCGCTTGAGAATATAAATGTCTCTGAAAGACTTGTCAGAAGTGTGTACGTTAATCCCGGACAGGATGTATCTCCAGGCAGATACAGGGTGCCGGTTCTCGCCCAGCTAGATAATGGCAGGCCGCTGGACGTGGAGTATACTACTGTCAGAGTTCAGAGAACAGTTTTCCAGGAAAATCTTACAGTGGTCGAGGCACCAAGAAGAGTCTCTATACAGAGAAACTCCACTGAAACTATACCTATTCTGATAAGAAACGATGGGCGTGAACAAATTGAAAATGTGTCTCTGGAGGTCCAGAACGTGGAGTCATGCGGTTCAGTTAGCAGTGATAGTGTAGGTGCTTTGGCTCCAAATGAGTCCGATACCTTACAGGCCAGAATTGACTCATCTGACTCAATTACAGATTGTCAGGCACTATTTGTTGTATCCTCTGCTGGAGGAGCTTACAGTTTTGCAAATGTCCGGTTCGAGATTACTCCAGCAGAAGGGCTAGTTCCCCCTGAGTTCAGGGTACCTCTCGTAGCGGTAGCTTGGACCACTTTACTGGTTCTTTACGCGTTTCTGACGCGTTTTTACAGCCTGGAGAACACTTATGTGAAGATACCTTTCGTACTGCTCATCATGGGAGAAGCGCTTATAGTGCTCTATCTGGCTACTACGTATTACGGTATACTGCCTTCAGGAATTTTACCTTTCTAGCTTCTGAGGTCCTCACTGCCCAGTACTTTTTCACAGGTATCAATAATTTCATCGATACTCTCTACTGTTATATCGCCTCTATATTCCTCTTCCTGCATCTTACTGAAAAACTCGCTCAGATCACTCATTTCACTACTTCTTTCGGATGGAACTTTTTCGGAGAGCTCTCCATAGGTAAGTTCATGATCAACTCGCAACCGGGTTTCAAGATAGCTCTTCATAACATGTGCGACCTTGATGCTGGCCTCGGTATCAGGAAGCTCTCTGTACTCTTCCAGAAGTTCCTTTACTTTATTATCACTCAATCCTTGAGTCTCATCTTCTTCGTCCTCGGACTCAAATTTTCTCCGTATCTTGTCTTTGAAGTCCTCAATTTTTTCCTGTGTTGACTTTGAAGTATCCTCGACTTCAATTTCTTCCTCAGAGTCCACTGCTCCCTGTAGTTCTCTTATATCTTCTTCTGCCTCCTCTTCTATCTCCTCCATAGATTTTCCGGAGTCTTCTTCCTCGCTATCATTCTTACTATCGACTCCTTCCGCATCTTCCTCTTTACTGTTATTCTCCTCTACGTTGTCTGCAAGTTTCTCGAGATCTGAGGTACTGGAATTCCTGAGTCTTTCTTCTTCAAGGCCTTCTTCAGTAAGTCTTGAGATAAGTTCTTCCCGATGTTCTTTCTCCTCTCTCAGTTCTCTGAGTTCCTCAACTTCGATCTCCTCAAGTTCCTCTTCCGAGAAATTTACATCCAGTTCCTTTACTATCTCCTTCTTCTCCTCAAGTTCTTGTTCCTCTTGATCCAAATCCTCCTGAGACTCTTCTGAGGAGCTTTCAACACCCTCTGAATCTCTAAAGAATGACTTAAATTCCTCAAGATCTTTTTTCATTGAATTTATATCTTTCAAGAGAGTTTGAAAGTCTTTATGTGACTTTTCAATATCATTATGTAGTTTAAGGCTCTTTAGGTGTTCTTCAAGAAACCCTATAACTGTTGATCTCCCTCTTGCAGCTTTTTCTCCTTCAATAATTCTCTTTACATCTTCAGGATGTATATTATTTTCTGTTATGAACTCCTTGATCTCATCTAAATCCTCATTTACAAGTCGGATTATCTCAGTTTCCTCCAAATCTACTGTCTCATTATCGTTCTTCCTATCTTCCATTATCTCTATCCTGTTAAGTGAGTTTCTCAGATCATCAAGTTGTCTGTAGGCTGCATTAAGTTCTTCAAGTACTTTCTTATCTTCTATCAATCTATTCAAAAACTCTATAACTTCCTCTCTATTTTTACCGCTTTTTTCCACCCTTTTCACTTTCTCTAGGTCTTCTATAGATGCTTCCTTCTCCTCAAGAAGTCTCTCAATCTCTTCTAAATCTTTTCCGGCGATAGATGCTATGTCTTCAAGAGCCAGGTTTCCAAACTTTACTGATTTCATCAACACTAACTAAACTTGGTTCTCACTCGAGTTTAAATATTGTCTCTCAGGGAATGATCTCCCATTTCGTGGTTCTGATAACCCACTCCAGTATCATCAACCCTGCTGCAAACAGTATTAGCCAAGTTGTGAGCTCTGTTCTCTTTTCTCTCTTACCTATATCCAGGAAAGCTTCTCTTAGTCCGGTTCTGTTAGACACAAAGCTTGCGTTTCCCCCTGTCGAGGAGGATATATTCATTAACTCCTCTTCATTCAGGTTGGGAAATCTTACGCCAGAAATATTCTCTCCTTCTATGGTTTCATAATCTCTCGAGAAATTGTTGCTCCCTATTCCGATGGAGTAAATAGATACATTATGTGTATTTGCGAACTCAACTGATTCCTTGAGTGAGGAGTCGCCTGTGTTCTCTCCATCTGTAATCAGTATTATTTTACTCTGTTTCTCACCTATAAGTAAAGAGGTGGAGGTTCTGATAGCTTCTGCGAGGTTTGTACCACCTGTTTCACCGATTTCAGAAGAATCTATGGCTTGAAGAAGATTTTCACGTGAACTGGTAGGCTCTATTGTTTTCTCTACCTGTCCTGAATAAGTTACAAATCCTATGCTGTTATCGCCTCTGCTTTCCTGTATGAAGCTTCTAGATGTGTCTTTAGCCGCCTCAAATCTACTGGGTTCAATATCTGGTGTAAACATAGATGAAGATGAATCTAGTGCTATCACAAAGCTATTTTGCGGAGATCTGACCTCTTCAACAATTGCAGGGTTTGATATGCCAATTATCAATGCGGTTACAGCTGCTAACCTTGTAATTACCAGTAGATTACTTGTTTTAAGAAAATTTCTGCCCGATACTCTTTGTAAAGTCTCGTAGTTCCCGAATTTCATTGCTCGCTTCTTTCTTTTCTTTTTTGCGTAGAAAAAAACTATGATTATGATACCTGAAAGCAGTAGAAGTAAATTAAGATATTCCGCCGAAAATGTAAGCTCCATCTACCATTTTTCACCCTCTTGATCGAAGTGTGAAGCAAAATTGCTTGTAAAGTCCCCTCTAGTATCTATCTTCATGAAGCTTGCTCCACCATTCTCCACTAGATTCTCTATCTCTTCCTCCTGCTGGGCTACCTTCTCATTGAAACTGTCCCTCACCTTATCTGTATTGACCACCATCTGCCCGTCTTCATAAGGGGATTCAAACCGCATATTTCCGTTTTCAGGTAATTTGTAGTCTCTCAGATCCCTGACCATAATACAGCTTACATGTCTGAACTTTTCCGATGCCACCTTGATTGTGGATTCCCAGTCACCTTCTATATCCAGAAAGTCCGAGACCACAAATATCACGGTGTCGTCCTTGATTTTGGCAATAACATCGTTCAGGCTTTTCTCCATATTGAACTTTCCCCCGTAATTCTCCTGGTCTGTCAGCTCCTGAAGGATCTTCCTGTACTGTGGGTGGCCGCCTCGTGGGCTCATCAAGGTTGAGTCAGACCCATATATAGCGAAACCAACGTTGAGACTGGCATCAACTGAGGCATAAGCAATAGTAGATGCTATCAGCGAGGCGTACTCCGACTTGATCTTCTCTGAAGTACCCAGTTTCATGGTTTCGGAGGCATCAAACAGTATGAAAGTATCCATGTTTTTCTCTTCCTCATACTGTTTAACATAGAGTTCAGGTTTACCTGCTGAGTTTTTCCAGTCAATCCTTGAAGCGTCATCTGTAACTACGTACTGCCTTAATCCCGAGAACTCTACACCTGAAGCTTGAAACTGTTGTTTGTACTTCAGCATGAACTGGAACATGTCTGCTACACGTTTAACCTCTGCATCTATACTATCGATTATATCATCTTTGTTCAGTCCCGCTCCCTGATCCTGAGGTTCCGAAGCTTTCATGAGGTGGCGCATCTTCTTTAGCAGACCTCCGATACCAGAGCTCTCTTCTTCAGACATCTATCTCACCGGAACCTTCCTGAGTATGTTCTCGATGATTTCATCTACCTCTATATCCTGTGCCTCTCCCTCGTAGTTCAGCATTATCCGGTGAATGAAAACATCGTGTGCCACCTCACGTACATCACCAGGTTTCACAAAGTTCCGGCCGTTGTACAATGCATTTGCACGTGCTGCCAGAGCCAGATTGATGGATGCTCTCGGCGTAGAACCCCATTCAATGTACTCCCCGTATTCAAGACTGTATTCTGAAGGATTCCTTGTAGCGTCGACAAGGTCAACAATGTAAGCTTTGATCTCCTGACTGACAGTTACCTGCTTCACGAACTCCTGCATATCAACTACATCCTGATCATCCACTACAGTACCTACGTCGAAGTCTTCGTCATCTATCATGTTTGCGTTCATATCGATAATCTTCTGCTCGTTATGTTTCTTTGGATAGTCCAGGTAGATCTTGAACATGAAACGGTCGATCTGGGCCTCCGGCAGTGGATAAGTTCCTCCCTGCTCGGTAGGGTTCTGAGTTGCCATCACGAAAAAAGGCTCTGGCAGATGAAAGGTCTCATCACCGATGGATACCTTGTGCTCCTGCATCGCCTCAAGCATCGCAGACTGAACTTTCGGCGGTGCACGGTTGATCTCGTCTGCAAGTATAAAGTTAGCAAATATGGGTCCTTTCTCGATGTAAAAACCTTTATCCTCGTTGTAAGCCTCTACACCCATGATATCAGATGGAAGTAAATCCGGTGTAAACTGCACCCTGTGAAACTCTGTATCCGAGACAATCCGCCCCAGCTGTTCAACAAGAAGCGACTTCCCTAACCCTGGCACACCTTCAAGCAAAACGTTACCTCCTGCAATAACCGTCAAAAGAATCTTATGAATAACATCCTCCTGTCCGATATACCCTTTCTGAATCTCCTCCTCCATCGTCCGAACCAT